>NZ_JAKKSH010000002.1:0-535549 GCF_025653395.1 Shewanella sp. SW24 | reverse complement strand
GCCTTAGACAGAATATCGACACTTGATAAAGTTAAAGACTCAACAGAAAATCAGCTTTCCGAATTATTATTAACGTGAGCCAGAGATGGACACGGTAATAAACAGAATTTGCTTGGTGACAATAGCCTTGTGGAACCACCTGATCCCATCCCGAACTCAGAAGTGAAACGCAAACGCGCCGATGGTAGTGTGGGGTCTCCCCATGTGAGAGTAGGTCATCGCCAAGCGCCTAATTATCTCATTGAGATGCAAAAAAGCCAGCTGAATAAGCTGGCTTTTTTGCGTCTGTAATTTGTTAAATACAGCCTAGTGTCTATTTAATTCGTCAGTTTCCCTCCTATTTTTCTCTCGATAATCCCTTTTTTACCTTCCACGACACGAATAATTTGCACCATTTGGCTTTATATCAATTCTATTAATATCCGCTACAACTGTTCTATCAGATTCAGTTCCGGAGAATAAGGCGGCAGTTTTATCTCAGATGATAAAATCTTCTGCCATCTTTGTTTGATGCCCCCGCACAGTCCATCATGATCGCGGTATAGCGGCTAAAGAACGTAGCCACATAAATTAAGGCGAGGTGCCACTGTATATGCAAAAGGCGCTATGATGGCTTTGGATGGCGAGTAAGGGTGGTTATTTAGGATAGCCCTGATGAAACAAGCGATAAATATTGGCTTTTTAAAATGTGATACCAAACTCAGACTGAGTGAATGTTAGCAACGTTCTTTCCCATCAACTGATCACCTTATGAAGATAAGTTTTGCTGATGTACGAAGGCGTTAAGACACAATGGACAAACGAGCGTTTCGTATAAGCAATGATGGGAATTGGTATTGTGTGGTTTTCACGTATACACTTTTTTACATTCCCCATCTAGCATCAGCTTTTAGGTTGAAATTTCAATGGAATTGCGTGGCTTATTGAGGTTATTGTCGCTATTGCTGTGTATGCCATTACTGGTGAATGCTGATCGTTTCATGGTGTCTAGTGCTAAACTTGCGGATCAAGATGTTAGCGTCAAGTCTGCTGTGATAGTCCGTTATTGCGTTGATCCTGATTGGTTGCCCTATGAAGGAATACGAGAAGGTAAGCATCTGGGGATTTCATCGGACTATATTCGTCATGTTGAGTCACATTCTTCCCTTAAGTTTCAGCTAGTGCCGACATCTTCTTGGACCGAAACTTTATCTTTGTTGCAAAGTGGTCAGTGCGATTTAACCCCTATGTTGAATAAAACGCTAATACGCGAAACTTATCTGCACTTCAGTGATGTCTATTTCCGCTCACCAAATGTGCTCGTTTCACTTAAAGAACAGCCTTTTCTGCAAGGATTGGAGAATATCAATACGCGTATTTTAGCCGTGCCAAAAGGTTATCGTTTAGCCGAGTATATTCAGCATTATTATCCTCAGATAGAAATGCTTACTGTTGCCAGTGAACCTGCGGGATTGCAGTCGGTTCTGGATAAACGTGCAGATCTGTTTGTTGGGTCAATGTTTTCGGTTAATGCTTACATTCAACAAATGGGATTTGATCATTTAAAAATTGCGGGTTGGGGCGGGCCGGAAGATGAGTTACGGATGGGGGTCGCTTATGGTCAAGAGTCCTTGTTACCTGTGATAAATAAAGCCTTAAACACTGTGAGTGAGCAAGAGCGGATCACGATTTATCAGAAGTGGAATAATGTGACTGTGATAGATGAGACTAACTATTCGCTTGTGTATCAAATTATCTGCGCGACGTGTCTGTTGCTCCTAATGTTGGGGGCGAGAACTTACTTTATGAGTCAATATAATCGAAGATTAACCGATAAGAATAAGCAGTTGGAAACTTTACGCGAACAGCTTGAAGCGTCAAATGCCGAACTCGAATTTTTATCTACCCACGACCCCTTAACTAAATTGTATAACCGACATTACTTTAATCGCTTTTTTATTAATAACGAGCAGCATGATAAATCTGCTGGGGCAGGCATGTGCCTTGTAATGATTGATATCGACTACTTTAAAGAGATTAATGACACGCTAGGGCATAACGTCGGCGATCGCATTCTTGAGCAAGTGTCTCAGGTATTACAGCACTGTGTGCGTGATTCTGATGTGGTCGCACGTTGGGGTGGCGAAGAATTTGTTATCCTCTGCCAACAGTCATCATTGCCATTAGTTGAAAGCTTGTGTGTGCGGATTGCGCAGAGGATTAACAATTATCAATTTACTGACAATGTTCACTTAACTTGTAGTTTTGGTGTCGCTAAGCTCGCAGAAAACGAACCTATACAATTGTGTTTTGAGCGGGCAGATCGAGCCCTTTATCGTGCTAAAGCACAAGGGCGTAATCAAATGTGCATCGACACGTAAGGGTTTACTCAAGACTGATTTGTGGTTATTTGGGTAAAAGACTGCGATTGAAGTGAGTCGCGGATGTCATCTCTATTTTGGAGATAGGTATAACATGATTGTTCTAGCATCCATGCTTGCAGGTTAATGTTTGATGTTTGTACTGACGATATGATAGAAATCCCTTGAAAATCGCTTTATCCCATTAAAATGAGGTTTATTTAAGGTTTTTTATTGATTGAGTGAAAAATAAGCTAAAGTGTTTTACTTATCTGTTTTAGTTCGTGTTTATGGCTATTTACCTAAATTATTACGCGACTTTATCGTGAAAAAGTACTCTAGCCATTTGCGCCGAGCAGGGTTCCAATTTACAATATGCGCCTAAAATAATCTGATGTGCGGTGTGTCGGTGTTTGTCGCATACTCCGTCTACTTCTTAAACTACTCATTAAAGTTGAATCATGACCGAATTATCCAAATACAGAAACATTGGTATCTTCGCTCACGTTGACGCGGGTAAAACCACGACCACCGAGCGTATCCTTAAGCTAACCGGTAAAATCCATAAAATCGGTGAAGTTCACGATGGTGAATCTACCACTGACTTCATGGTACAGGAAGCTGAGCGCGGTATTACTATTCAGTCCGCTGCTGTAAGTTGCTTCTGGAAAGATCACCGTTTCAACGTTATCGACACCCCAGGACACGTTGACTTCACCGTTGAAGTTTATCGTTCTCTGAAAGTGCTTGATGGCGGTATCGGTGTATTCTGTGGTTCAGGCGGTGTTGAGCCTCAATCAGAAACTAACTGGCGCTATGCGAACGAATCTGAAGTTGCGCGTATAATCTTCGTAAACAAGTTAGACCGTATGGGTGCTGACTTCTTACGCGTTGTTAAGCAAACTAAAGACGTATTAGCTGCTACTCCACTGGTTATGGTTCTGCCAATCGGTGTTGAAGACGAATTCACTGGTGTTGTTGACCTATTAACTCGTAAAGCATACGTGTGGGATGATTCTGGTATTCCAGAAAACTTTGAAGTATTAGACGTTCCTGCTGATATGGTTGACATGGTTGAAGAATACCGTGAAATGCTGATCGAAACTGCAGTTGAACAAGACGATGCAGTGATGGAAGCGTACATGGAAGGCGAAGAGCCATCTATCGAAGACATCAAGCGTTGTATTCGTACTGGTACTCGCAAACTGGCATTCTTCCCAACATACTGTGGTTCTGCGTTCAAGAACAAAGGTATGCAACTGGTTCTTGATGCTGTTGTTGATTATTTACCAGCACCAGACGAAGTTGATCCACAACCATTGACTGACGAAGAAGGCAACGAAACTGGCGAATTCGCTATCGTTTCTGCTGATGAGCCATTAAAAGCGTTAGCGTTCAAAATCATGGATGACCGTTTCGGTGCCCTGACTTTCGTACGTATCTACTCTGGCCGTCTGAAGAAGGGTGATACCATCCTGAACAGCGCGACTGGCAAAACTGAACGTATCGGCCGTATGTGCGAAATGTACGCTGATGACCGTATTGAAATTGAATCAGCTCAAGCTGGCGACATTATCGCTATCGTGGGTATGAAGAACGTTCAAACTGGTCACACTTTATGTGACGTGAAACACCCAGTTACCTTAGAAGCTATGGTGTTCCCAGAGCCAGTTATCTCTATCGCAGTAGCGCCAAAAGATAAAGGCGGTTCTGAGAAAATGGGTATCGCTATCGGTAAGATGATCGCTGAAGATCCATCATTCCGCGTAGAAACTGACGAAGATTCAGGTGAAACCATCCTTAAAGGTATGGGCGAACTTCACTTAGATATCAAAGTAGACATTCTGAAGCGTACTTATGGTGTTGAATTGATCGTAGGTGAGCCACAAGTTGCTTACCGTGAAACCATTACTCAAATGGTTGAAGATCAATACACTCACAAGAAACAATCAGGTGGTTCTGGTCAATTCGGTAAGATCGAATATATCATCCGCCCAGGTGAGCCAAACACTGGTTTCGTGTTCAAATCTTCAGTTGTTGGTGGTAGCGTTCCGAAGGAATTCTGGCCAGCAGTTGAGAAAGGTTTCGCGAGCATGATGAACACAGGTACTATCGCTGGCTTCCCAGTGTTAGACGTTGAGTTCGAATTAACTGACGGTGCATTCCACGCAGTTGACTCATCAGCAATCGCGTTCGAAATCGCTGCTAAAGGCGCTTTCCGTCAGTCTATCGCTAAAGCTAAACCACAACTTCTTGAGCCAATCATGAAAGTTGACGTGTTCAGCCCAGATGACAACGTGGGTGACGTGATCGGTGACTTAAACCGTCGTCGCGGCATGATCAAAGACCAAGTTGCTGGTGTAACAGGTGTTCGCGTTAAAGCTGACGTACCGTTATCAGAAATGTTCGGTTATATCGGTACTTTACGTACAATGACTTCTGGTCGTGGTCAGTTCTCTATGGAGTTCTCACACTACAGCCAATGTCCAGCTAGCGTAGCTGAGAAAGTTGTTGCTCAAGTTAAAGAACGTAAGGCTGCTGAAGCTAAGAAGTAATTCTTAACTTACCTTAGCTAATAAAAACCGCTGTCGGCCCCTAGGCTCGCAGCGGTTTTTTTATGGGAGAGATCCAACTGTAATCACCCGCTACGGCTGACGAAGTTTCGTATCCCGTTGTTTAAAATAATGTGATTGGTATTAGTTCTTGCTTTATCTTCTCAGCGTTCAGTTTTTTGTTTACTCAATTCGAGCAAGGCCTTGGCTGCCGGTGTTAAAGGTAAACTTTGGCGCCAAATAAGCGCCAGATCCCATGTCATTGCGGGCTGCATAGGTTTAAAGACCAGTTTGCTGGTGCTTAATCGATTGCAGATAGGCTCAGGTAAAATAGCGACGCCCATATCGGCTTCGACCATGGCGGCGAGGAAATCCCACTGGCCGCTGCGAAAGGCAATATTGAGTTGAACACCTGCTTTGCGACTGAGGCGATTAATCAGTTTAGCGAGGGAGAAGTCTTCGTTATAGAGGATAAAAGGATAGGGCTGGAAGTCCTGCCATTTTAAGTGGTCTTTCTCGGCTAAGGGATGTCCTTCAGGCAGGCATGCGAGTAAAGGGTACTTAGTTAGGGGTTGGTTGACGAGTTCTGTCTCATGGGTCGTGGGGAGCGCGGTAAAGGCGATATCGAGACTGTTATTGAGCAATGCTTGTTCGCAGCCGAATCCACCGTACTCATACATGTGTAGTTCAACTCCCGGATAACGCTTACGATAGCTAGTGAGCAAACCAATAATAAGACTGCTCATCATAGGACATACACCCAGTCGCAACCGCCCCGATTTAAGACCGCTAAGGTTACTCATGTCCTCCTGCAGCCTATGCCATTGGCCGAGGATTTCCCGTGCACTGTGCTCAAAGAGCTGACCAGCTTGAGTTAACTCAACCTTTTGGTTATTCCGGATCAGCAAGGTTTCACCAAGGCTTTCTTCAAGTCTCTGGATTATTTTGCTTAGTGTCGGCTGGGTGATAAAACATTTCTGCGCGGCGCGGGTAAAGTTTTCAGTTTCCACTAAGGTCAGAAAACACTGTAAGGTCTTGATTGGGATGTTCATGCTCAAATGGAATCCATATTATGGAATTTATTCATTTTACTAATGATAGCCTAAGTATTACTTTGACCTTGTTAACAAAACAGGGGAATACCGATGAAATCAAGTTCAAGTCTGTGGGTAGGTGCTTTGTGGCAGGCGGCTATGCCTGTGGCAAAAGATGTGCAAAACGCTAAAGCGGCGCAAGTAACTAAAACGGCTCCAGCGGGTGATTTGCATAAAGCAAAACAACAAGTAAACCCAGCCTAGGCTGGGTTTTTACTTTTCTGTGTTTTAGATTCTGCTCTTATTTTTATTTCCCTCGATTCTCACTTTGCCTTTTTAACTTCTGCTCAATCCCTTCCTTGGTGAAAGTACTGTTCAGCAACGGACGCTGAACCAGCGATAGACGTTTAGTCTTATATTTACTTGAATACTCATTACTGGCTCTAAGCTAACTCATTAGGATTGGATGCTTAAATAGCAAAAAAGCCACCCTAATCAATTCGGGTGGCTTTACTCTGCAGGGGAGTGTGGTTTACTGGACGGAGAATTGATTCTCGACGAGTGGTTGCTTGTTTTCGGCCTGAGCGACATGGCATTGAGTACAGGCATAGTTATGTCCGTTAACTGTGCCTTTATCATCAATCACGTGGGACTTAGCTACTGGCGTGGCTTTCATGCGTTTTGCCTTGTCCCAACTATGGCAGCTTAAACAGCCATTTTTATCTAAGGTGATCTTGTAATCGTCCTTATGTGGGATGAGCGGTGGTTGCTCGCTAAAACTGCGCTCAATGGCGGTGCCGCGACTAGGATAAATCGCCATGGCATCGGCTGGGCGGATGTCGGTGATCGCCATGTTTCCTGCGAGGGATTGAATATTAACTGGTGCTACGTTGGTGTCGGTTTGCTGACCTGAACAGCCGGTAATGGCGACGAGTAACGCAGTTAAGGTGAGTATTTTTCTCATTGGTTATTCTCCGCCTTGAAGACTTTCACTGGGCATTTTTTAAAGTCAGTTTCTTTTGACAGGGGATCGGTCGCATCCAATATCAGTTTGTTGACTAACTGGCGCGCATCGAAGAAAGGCATAAATACTACGCCGCGTGGCGGTTTGTTACGGCCTTTGGTTTCAACTCGGGTTTTCACTTCACCGCGCGGTGAGGCCACTATGACTTCGTCACCACGTTGTACGCCGCGAGCTTTCGCATCTTCTGGATGCATAAAAATCTGCGCGTCGGGGTAGGCACGGTAAAGCTCTGGTACGCGGGCTGTCATCGAGCCTGTGTGCCAATGTTCCAGCACGCGGCCAGTCGACATCCACAAATCGTATTCTTCATTCGGCTCTTCGGCGGCGGGTTCATAGGGCAGGGCGAAAATCACCGCTTTGCCATCTGGCTTGCCATAGAATTTAAAGCCTTCACCCGCTTTGACATAAGGATCGCTCCCCTCAACGAAACGGCGCAGCGTTTCTTTGCCATTAACGACTGGCCAGCGTAGGCCGCGGGTTTCGTGGTAACGGTCAAAGTCGGCTAAATCATGGCCATGGCCACGACCGAAAGCTGCATATTCTTCGAAAATACCTTTTTGCAGGTAGAAACCGAAGTGTTCGCTCTCATCGTTTAATTCGGCTTTGCAATCGGAAATTGGGAACTTGTCGATCACGCCATTGGCAAATAGCACTTCATATAAGGTTTTATCCGCGTATTCCGGTTGTTTGGCTATCAGTTCGGCTGGCCAGACTTCGGAGACTTTGAATCGTTTCGAAAATTCGACTAGTTGCCACAGATCTGAGGTTGCGCCTTCTGGGGCTTTTACTTGTTGATGCCACATATGAGTACGGCGCTCGGCGTTGCCGTAAGCTCCTTCTTTCTCGACCCACATTGCCGTTGGCAAAATTAAATCTGCCGCCATGGCTGTGATAGTTGGATAGGGATCTGAAACCACGATAAAGTTTTCTGGGTTACGAAAGCCAGGGTAAATCTCATCGTTGATGTTAGGGCCTGCCTGCATATTATTGGTACACATGGTCCAGTAACAGTTGAGCTTGCCATCTTTGAGCATACGGCTCTGGAGTACGGCATGGTAGCCAGGTTTGGCGGGAATTGTCCCTTCTGGCACTTGCCATAGCTTTTCGGTAATGGCGCGGTGCTTGTCGTTAGTGACTTCCATATCGGCGGGTAAACGGTGGGCGAAAGTACCGACTTCACGGGCAGTCCCGCAAGCCGAAGGTTGACCTGTTAATGAAAAAGGACTGTTACCCGGTGTGGCAATTTTGCCCGTGAGCAAATGGATGTTGTAAAGCATGTTGTTCGCCCACACGCCGCGAACGTGTTGGTTAATGCCCATGGTCCACAGACTCATGACTTTAACGTTAGGGTTGGCATAGGCTTTGGCTAAAATCTCCAGCTTCTCTGGTTCGACGCCACTCATCTTGGCGGCATATTCCAGCGTATAAGTGCTGACAAACTTGGCATACTCGTCAAAGCTAATGGGCGTGGATTTACCATTGCCTGGATTTTTAGCTTTTTTCTCTAATGGATGTTCTGGACGCAGGCCATAGCCTATATCGTCAACGCCTAAGGCAAACTTAGTGTGTTTGGTAACAAAGTCGGTATTAACTGCTTTATTTTCAATAATGTAATTGGCGATATAGTTGAGGATCACTAAGTCCGACTGTGGGCGGAACACCATAGGGTTATCGGCCAAATCGAAGCTGCGATTTTCAAAGGTCGACAGCACATGTACTCGGCACGTTGGACTGCTTAAACGTCTATCGGATATTCTTGCCCACAGAATTGGGTGCATCTCAGCCATGTTTGCGCCCCAGAGTATAAACTGATCGGCGGCTTCTAAATCGTCATAACAACCCATGGGCTCATCGATACCGAAGGTGCGCATAAAGCCGCCCACGGCTGAGGCCATGCAGTGGCGCGCATTAGGATCTATGTTGTTGGTAAGGAAACCTGCTTTATGAAGTTTAGAGGCGGCATAACCTTCCCAAATAGTCCATTGTCCGGAGCCAAACATACCCACTGACGTCGGACCTTTGGTGGCGAGACTGTGTTTCCATTTCGCCGCCATAGTATCGAAGGCCACATCCCAGCTGACTGGAGTGAACTCACCTTCTTTATGGTATTTGCCGTCTTTCATCCGCAGCAATGGCGTGGTTAATCTGTCCTTGCCGTACATGATTTTTGATAGGAAATAACCTTTAATACAGTTAAGGCCACGGTTGACAGGACTTTCGGGATCGCCCTTAGTGGCGACCACTTTGCCCGCTTGGGTGCCCACTAATACGCTACACCCCACACCGCAGAAACGGCAGGGAGCTTTATCCCACTTGATACTGTCAGCTTGTTCGGCGGCTTCGACCATCTTAATGGGAAGTGTGACGCCAACGGCCGTCGCAGCGGCAACCGCTGCGTTGGCCTTGAGAAACTCGCGGCGGCTTATGCTCATAATATTTCCTCACTCTCTTGTACTAAGGGTTCTACTTGGTGGTAAATCAAGCTGGCAGATAACACGCCGGACAGGGCATTGATGGCTTCAATATTGTCAAGAATCGCTCTTTGGCTACTCCCTTCTAGGGTAACGACCAATTTTCCTTCGGGTGTAATTGCATGAATATCAGTACCCACTAATGCGCGGATATTGGCTTCAACCTGCTGTAAGGTTTTAGGCGTGGCATGCACCACAAGGCTGGTGACGTGGTATTCCTGACTCATATTGGATGACCTGTAGTAGCGTAAACTCGGTTACTTAAGATTAAAAAGGAGGGTAACCGAGTGCTGATACTGGCGAGTCTAGACCTGATAAAAAATGTGGGTATACCTCACAAGAGGTATTGAAAGCGATAGTCGATCCGGATCAAAGTTTTGCGAGTGATCTAACTCCCAGTTTGATATTTAAGCGGTTAGCACTGTCCTCACTAGGACATAGTGAGGAGTACATTTATGGAGAATACTATTGTGTATATCTGGAACCTGTGAACATTAACGGAAGCACAAGTGTGTAGATAGGAATCCTATACTTTTTACCAGTTACAGGTGTTTATAAAATTTCTGGGTAAGAGCAATAGCTGACGTGCATGCTTGCGAAATCCTGCGATAGAACATATTTAGGAACAATTAGTTATATTCACATTGTTTAGTATACATAAAACGTTAATAGCCCGTTAGCTCCATATAACCCGTACCTGTATGGCTGCCAGAGAGTTGCACTGGGCCTTCCCAATAGGGCGTTGATAATGGCATAGCGCTATTGGGATTGAGCGGGATGATAGTGAGATCGATATTTTCGCTGGGGATTTTTACTTGCCAGCTAACGGGATAGTCGCCATTGACTGTGTGTTGCCATTTAAGAGGCGTCATCTGAATGTCATTGGGATTGTCAGTGGAATTGATGTTGCGACCTGTGCCATCGGCAAACATTCTTCTGGCGCTATAAAATGCTGAGATAGGTGCATTCTTTGCGGACTCTGCTGAAGACTGATCCCGTAGCTGAAACAACATCAGCGTCGAGCCATCATTTAACCTGAGCGCGAACCAATCCCAGCCCTGTTGCGTTTTAGTGAGAAATTGCGAGCTCCATTCCCTGTCGAGCCAACCTTGGCCTGTGACTCGTTCCACTTTGCCATAGCGGTTGATTTCACCTGAAATTTCAATAAAGGGCTGGCTGTAATAGTAAGAGGCCACTTGGCCGTCGCGGCTTTTAAGGCTATAGCCGTTAACGCCTTGGTATTGCAGTGGCGCTTGGCTATTAAGCTGAAGTCGATAGCTAAAATCAGGATTCTCCACCGTTAAGGTCGCGGGAAAGAGTGCATTGGTTTCGCTCTGCCAGTGCCAGTTATCGAGGCGGATTTGATAAGGATCTAATTTTACCTCGGCAAACTCGCTATGACGGCGCGACCACTTTTCGTGAGCCAGATGAGTTTGACTCGAGGTTAATGCGCTGTGGGCCAAGTAAAGCTGCTGAGTCTCCCACGTGGATTCATTTTTAGCTATCACATCTGTTCCTTGCGGAGCAGGGGGGGTCAGGGCGACTCTAAACTGCGTCCACTGGGCGCCGAGTTGCTCACCTGTTTCTGTCGTTAAATTCGCGGTTAGATACCACCATTCTTGGCGAAAACTGTTATGTGCCAAGTGATCCCGCGGAAATTCAAATCTATAGCCGGGAACAACAGGGGTAAAGGCCAAATCATCTTGATTAGCAGAGGTTGTGCCTACCACATTGGCCATTGATTTGGACTGAGTGTTTTGCGTTGATGGCGTTTTATCGCATCCGCCGATAAGCATTAACCCAACCACTGCCCATGCAATACTGTTTAGATTGAGTGTTTTCATCACAGTGTCTCCTGTTGCAGACTGGCGACCAGTGGTTTACGGGTTTGCCAATACAGCGGTAAGAGTACGGCTAAGGTGCAGGTGGTTAAGGCAATCAGTATTGCATGGCCATAGGCTTGCCAATCCCAAATCATTTTTATCGTCCAGCCAAAGGCTTGCAAGGTGATCTTATTAATAAGCAGGTAACCTAATAGCGCGCCCGTTGGCATAGCGAGCAGGCAAGTGATCAGCACCACAATCAGCATCTGCATAAACACCATGCCGCGCAGTGCATTACGACTGACGCCGAGGGAATACAGCCGTGCCAGTGGCGCTTGCCTTGCCTGAGTCAACATTAAGCAGGCACTAAAGAGGCCAATCGCGGCAACAATCAAGGTTAAACTATTCAGCACTAAGGTAATCGAAAAAGTCCGCTTAAACATGGCGATAGCTTGGGTTTTAATCTTAGTTTGGCTGTAGATTTGCGCTTGGGATAAACCTAACTCAGTCGCCAGTTGGACTTGTAGTTGATCGAGTTCTGTTTCACTTATCCTACTGCCTTGATCTTTACCGTGAAAACTTGCGGCTAAACTCACCGGCAGTACAGGTAACTGGGCCCGTTGCCAAAGTGGCTGGCTGATAATGACCTCGTTTCGGGTATTGCCGTGGTCATAATAAATACCGCCAATAATGGCTTTGCTGTTACCTGTTTTCTCGAGCACATCCAATGACACAGTATCACCAAGCTGTAATTGGTATTTGATGGCAAGAGGTTCGCTCACCAATACAACGGGTACATTAAAGTAGGATTGCCACAATGTGGGCAGGCTTTCTTTAAGCGCACTGGTGTGCCGAGTCGAAAATTCATCGCGGCTGAGTAGGCTCACCGGAATCGTCTGCTCGCTCGGATTATCCGTCGAAATTGGCAGTGAAAGCATGGCTTCAATTTGCCACTGCTGATAAAGACCGCTGACTCTAGGATCGTGCATCAATTGGGTTTGAATCGTGTCGATGCGTTGGCTCGGTGGGCGGATATAGAGATCGGCATGCAGGCGAGTTTCTAGCCAAGTTCGCAGGGTTTGCTCGAAGCTTCCAACGAGGGTGTTCATCGATATATTGGCACTGAGCGCCAGTAAGATTGCCATCATAGCCAAGGAAAGCGGTGCAATAAGCTCACGGGTTTCGGCGAGCAGATATTGCCATAATCCAGGACGTGCCAAGGGCATTAACGCACTGACGCCCCAATGCAATAATTGCGGCAACAATAAGGGAATAGCGATAGCGACGATACCGAGCAACACTAGGCTGATGTTATAGCTTTGACTGAAGGGAAACAGCAACGCCGCTAAGGTCAGTAAGCCACAGGCTAAGGCAAATTGAATGCTATGGGTTTTGCGGTGTGCCTGCATTTGCTGATAACGATTCGCCCCTTGTGCAAGCGCTTGGCGCGTAAGATCTAAATACAAGGGCAAGCAAGCGGCGAGCGCGGCAATTAAGGTGAGGACAATTGCCTCAAAAAGCCAAGTCCATTGCCAAATACCGGGGAGCAAGTGGGCGCCATACATTTGCTCTAAGGTCATGGCGACCATAGGTTGCAGCCAGTGGCTGAGTTGCAAACCACTGATAAAGCCCAGACTTGAGCCTATGACAACTAACAAAATTAATTCGAACATCAGTGCCGTCATCAAGGCGCGGCGCTCAATTCCCTGTTGTAATAACTGTACTAACAATTTTTGCCGCTTCATTAGGCTGTAGCGCACACCGTTATAGGCGATAAAGAGGCCGACAACGAAGGCTAACATGCTCATGGCATTAAGATTAAGGTGAAAACTGCGGGTCAGCGCTATCAGCGCTTGGCCTTGATCTTGCTGGCTAAAGCTGGCCTTTTGCGGCGTAATCCCTAAAGCGTCGAGTTGGGATTTTAGTTTAGGTAGGTTTTCTCGCTCACTGAACATGGCGATATAGCTCAATCTGCCTTGCATGTTTAGTAATCGCTGTGCGAGGGACATATCGGCCAAGATGGCGCTTCCTAGACCAAAACTGTCATCAATTGCAATGACATCTAAGGTGCTATTTTCTAAAACAAGTTTACCGTCGGGCGCCACTTTGGCAGCTAGGCTGCGGCTCATTATTACTGTGGCTGCGCCGCTGAGGAGATCGGCAAGCGGTAAGTCATTCATCTGTGGCGAGGTGGCTGATTGTGTGTCGGTCGAGGCGTTACTTCTCGATTTTTGTAGTGTTAATGCAGCGATCAAATCGCTGCCTTCCAGTTGCCAGAACTGACCGTTTTTACTGGAGATTTTGCCACTTACGACGGCGAGACTCTGACTTAATCCGGCTCGTCTCAAGGCGAAATAGACAGATTCATCTAAAGTGTTTTGTCCAAGGGGCGGCGTGAGTAGCACATCGGCGCGTTGGCTCAAAAGCTCAGTCGCCTCGCTATAGCTGCGCACGGCATTGTCGTTGGTTGCCTTGACTCCAATGAGCAGAGTCACAGCTAAGGCGATACCGAGCAGAATGGCACCTGCTTGTATGGGCGCATGGCGATAATGGGCGATAAAAACCTTTAGGCTGAGCCACGTCAGCCTAAGCCCCGAGGGAGTCGCCTTAGTGAGCAGTTTATTGTTCATAGATAGCGACTGCACCTTGGGATAAATGCCAACGTTTTTGCATGAAGGCGGCGCATTCTTCGCTGTGGGTGACCATCAAGATACTAGTTTGGCTTTCCCGTGCCAGTTCACACAGTAGTGCCATCACTTGTTTGCCTGACACATCATCTAAGTTACCCGTAGGTTCGTCGGCCAGTAGCAAGGTCGGTTTATGGGCTAAGGCGCGGGCGATGGCGACACGCTGTTGTTGACCGCCTGACAGGGCTTCAACTTGCCGATGAAGTAGTGGCATCAGCCCAAGTTTTTCAACCAGATAGTCACACCAAGGCGACCATGGCTGCGCGGTTAAACTTAAGGAGAAGGCGATATTGTCTTTCACGTTGAGTGGCGTGAGTAAGTTAAATTGCTGAAACACGACACCTAAGGAATTACGTCTGAAACGGCTCCAATCTTTGTCTTGCCAAGTTGAGGTGGACGCTTGTTCTAGCAAGATTTCACCCGAGTCTGGCGTTTCAAAGCCGGCGATCAGGTTGAGTAAGGTGCTTTTACCGCTGCCGCTGGGGCCTGTGAGTGCGACGGTTTCACCTCTGTGGATCTGTAGATTGACCGCTTGCAGCACTTGATGATATTGCTCACCATCGCGAAAGCCTTTGGTGACTTGGTTAAGCTTAGCGACGTCGGCCATTGAGCAACTCCTTTATATCCATTGGCGGCGGGTGTGGTAAGCCGTGTTTCAAACTGCGGCGGCAACTTACTTAGTGGCCGCAATTTAGCATTGCCATTCTATGTTCAAGGTAAAGCATTTTCTATTCAGATAGATACTGATTTTTCTTGTAATAGGATCATCTACGGAGTAACAAAACATAAATCGTCATTTGGTGTAAAAATAGTCAACTGGATTAAATCCTCCGCGAACTGTGAGCAAACGGCTTGAGCTGACGCCGCATTTGTTGCATTCTGTGCGTCCTGTTAGCTTGGGAGTAAATCTCAATCTAGCAATCCGTTCGGATGAAGGTAGCAGGAGAGTGGGGAATTGACCCCACACCGACGAGGCAACTTTGGTTTTACAGAAGCGAGTCTTCTTATAAAAACAAAGCACTCTTTCAGGTGCCGATAGGCGTGGACTGTTACTGGACGAGCCTCTGGAGAGACTACCAGTTGCACTCATTGTGCAATCAGGTGGCGCCGAAGGCGAAAGTGTCGTGGTGTTATTGTATAACCTGCGACGCGAAACGCTCAGGCAAAAGGACAGAGGAGAGGATGACTGCACAGTCCCTGTCGTTTGTCGTCGTGGGCTATTTTTACTCTTTGCTTGAGATGGAGCACTTTTGCTCTTATTGAAAGCACTCGTGTAGAGCTCTCGCTTGCTACGCTTTTAGCGTTCAGCTTAGGCGATTCTCGGCCGAGATTAGGTCAAAATAGTTTGCAATAGCGTCCGACTGCGGCGCGTCACAGCCATTTCTTTTCCTCCTCCGTTTATTAATTTTGTTGTTTAATATTCGAGGAATATCATGAGTTTTCAAGCTTTACTTGCCAGTATTAATGGCATCGTCTGGGGCCCAATTACCCTTTGTTTGCTGGTGGGTACAGGGGTTTACCTTACTGTGCGCCTCAAGCTTATCCAAGTATTTCGTCTGCCGATGGCGATGGGATTGTTGTTTAAACCTGCCAAAGGTCATGGGGATTTATCTTCCTTTGCCGCGCTTTGTACGGCGCTGTCCGCCACTATCGGTACCGGTAATATTGTTGGCGTGGCGACGGCAATAAAAATGGGTGGCCCTGGGGCGTTATTTTGGATGTGGCTGGCGGCATTTTTCGGCATGGCGACTAAATATGCTGAATGTATGTTGGCGGTAAAGTACCGTACCACCGATGCTCGTGGGCAGATTGCGGGTGGCCCTATGTATTATATCGAGCGCGGCCTTGGTCTGCCTTGGATGGCGAAATTGTTCGCTCTCTTTGGGGTTGGTGTGGCCTTTTTCGGTATCGGTACTTTTGCACAGGTTAACGCCATCAGCGATGCACTGACGATTGCCTTTGAGGTGCCGACTTGGTTGACTGCAACTGTGTTGACTGTGTTAGTTGCCGCAGTCACTTTGGGTGGCGTAAAGCGCATTTCAAATGTGGCGCAAAAACTTGTGCCTGCGATGTCGATTGGTTATGTGCTGGCCTGCGTGTGGATCTTAGTCGGTTTCTCCGAGCAGATTTTACCCGCCTTAGCTTTAGTGATTGAATCTGCCTTTACGCCACTCTCAGCTGCGGGAGGATTTTTAGGGGCAACAGTCGCACAGGCTATTCAAATCGGTATTGCCCGCGGTGTGTTCTCGAACGAATCTGGCCTTGGTAGTGCGCCGATTGCCGCCGCTGCCGCGAAGACCAATGAACCCGTTGAGCAAGGTTTGGTCAGCATGACGGGCACCTTCTTCGATACCATCATTATTTGTACTATGACGGGCTTAGTGCTGATCATCACAGGAGTATGGAGTGGTGAGACGGCAGGTGCTGCGATGACGAGTGCTGCTTTTGCTCTGGGAGGCTCAGCGCTTGTGGGTCAGTATTTGGTGACGATTGCGCTAGTGTGTTTTGCGTTTACCACGATTTTGGGCTGGCATTATTATGGTGAACGCTGTTGGTATTATTTAGTCGGTGAGCGCGGATTACGCATGTATCAAGTGGTGTTTTTGGTGCTGATTGCGGGTGGTGCTTTTATCAAACTGGATGTGATTTGGTTGTTGGCCGATACGGTTAATGGTTTGATGGCGATTCCAAACTTGATTGCCATTGTGGGCTTGAGGCATATCATTATCGCCGAAACCCAAAGCTATTTTGCTCGTATCTTACCTAATCAAACCTTAGAGACGGCTTATTAGTGTTTTTAAAACAATAAATTACTTCACATTATTTTAACTTTAACATTGTCGCCACTAAATTCTTCGTTTACTTTATAAGTGCTATTTTTAAATGCAGTGTTTATAAAATCGAGGGCTTTAGGGCGACGCCATGGAAAAAAGTAAACTTCGTACTTTTCGCAGTAGGATTTTATCCCACATAGCCTTGCCTCTCATTTTAATTATGGCGAGTGTCTATGGTGTAAACGCTTGGTTTAGTTATATCTCCACAGAGAATCGGCTTTACCATAGCCTGACACAAGAGGCGAGTCATTCGGCTTCTCGTCTGCAGTTTCTGCTCGAGCATGCGCAGGCCAACACCCAAGGTCTTGCTGATTTTATTGGTTTTTTGTCAAGTAAAGAAGACATGAATGACACTGAGAGTGTTAAAAGTGTCTTGATGAATCGAGTCAAACGTAACCCTGATTTTTTTGGCTCCGCAGTCGCATTTAAACCTAATACCTTCCCCAATCGAAAGCTCTTTTCCCCCTATGTTTACCGCGATACAAGTGGTGGTAACGATTTACACTACCTCGATATTGGTGCTGAAGGCTACGACTATACCGATGGCACTTGGGATTGGTGGAGTAAGGCTATCAATCAAGCGAACGGTTATTGGTCAAAGGCATATTTTGATGAGGGGGCTGGGAATATTCTGATGTTGACCTATTCGGCTCCTTTTGGTGAGGTAGGCAATTATTTTGGGGTCGCCACGGTTGATTTAGCTTTAGATGAATTGCCAAAACAATTGGGGATTGCACCAAATCGTCTGGTGGTTTTAGACGACCAAGGGCGGCTTATTTATCATATAGATAAAGAAAAAGTGCTGGCAACGACTTCAGCCCAGTGGCTCGATAAGAATAAAGATAAAAATGCCGATTTTTGGACGCTACAGGATAAAAGGCTTGATGGTCAAGCAAGGTTTGTTGATAACCAAGATGTTGTTTATCTTGCGAGTATTGCGACTGTCCCTCAATTAAAGTGGCGTGTGATTGTATTCGCGCCAGAACAAGATTTATTCAACTCCCTACTTGATGATCTGGCATCTATTATCCTCAATTTAAGTTTATTAACCCTCTTATTATTGCTGACTTGTTATCTGGCGGCGAAACGATTAACTCGGCCGTTAGAGCTACTCGAGTCGGGTATCTTGTCCTTTGGACAGGGTAAAGCTCAGCAGCTCATTGTACCTAAAGGTGCCGTGAGTGAAATAGTGACGCTGAGTACTACCTTCAATCAAATGGCGGAATTACTCGCAGAACGTGAACAAGCCATTCTTGATTCTCGCGGTAATCGCTTTGCGCGCCTAATTGATGGTATGAGTGATAAATCTTTCTATTGTTCCCTCGAACCTAATGGTCAACTCGCCCAAGTCAGTGAGGGGGTAACTAAGGTGTTGGGGATCTCACCTGATTTGCTCAAGCGCAAATATCAAAGGCTCTTCTCGGCTAATCCCCTTAATGAGAAAAACTGGGAATATACCGATTTGGCCTTAAAGGGCCAAAATGTGCCTTCGCACCAAGTGGAAATGCTGGATGAAAAAGGGCATTTAAGAAGGCTCGATGTATTTATGCAGCCGTTATTATCAGATACGGGTGAGTTAATGTCGGTGGAGATGTTATTTACCGATGTTACTGAGCAGTTTTCAGCGGCAGTCTGGTCAAATGCCGTACTAGAAGCAGCTCCAGAGGCCATGCTCATTGTCGACGAATTGGGGAAAATCGTCTTTACTAACAGTCGCTGTCAGCAGCTCTTTGGATACGAAACGGGCGCTATGTTGGGTTTGCAGGTTGAGGCGTTATTGCCGCAAGAGTTAGGAAACGGGCATGTACTTGAGCGGCAAACATTCCTGCGCGAAGGCAGCGATAGAGGCATGGCAAATGCCCGTCATGTACGGGCGTTAAAAGCCGATGGTAATGAATTTATTGCGGAAATAGCGCTGAGTATTCTTCCCCCTGCCTTTGATGGACAAAGGCAAGTGGCGGCTTCAATACGTGATATGACACAAAAACTGGCCGTTGAGCAGAAGATCCGTGATAGCGAACAGCGTTTTCGTGGCTTAGTGACTAATATTCCCGGCGCCGTTTATCGGACTCGTATCGGGGATGTATGGTTCATGGAATATATCAGTGACAATATTGCTGAGATTACGGGTTATGCAGCGAGTCAGTTTATTGAAAATCGCCAACGTACTTTTGCTTCGCTGATTTTAGAAGAGGATCGGCCTACATGTCATTTGCATATTGATAGAGCACTCGCGCAGCAAGAAACCTTTGAAGTGGAATATCGTATCCGCCATCGCGATGGCAGTGTGCGCTGGGTGCATGAGAAAGGTAAGGCAAGTTATACCGAAGAGGGCGTTCCACTTTGGTTCGACGGCAGTATTGATGACATCACAGAGAGTAAGCTTGCTATAGGGCAGTTGGAGGCTTCGCGCCTGCAATTGACCAATATTACAGAGTCTATTCCTTGTACCGTGTACCAATTGTTATGGCACTCGCCTACTGATCGCAGATTTACCTTTCTCTCTGGTGCGGCAATGAAAATGCTGGGGCTACATCGTGATGATCTTATTAGTAATTTTGACACCATCGCTGAGCGGATTTTTGATGACGAAAGGCCGGATGTCGTGCGGGCACTTTCGGGTAAGAGTGAAGATAGGTTTCAATGGATCCGCGAGTTTCGTTATCGCCATCCCAATGGCAGCATACGTTGGATGGAGGCGGGTGCGAGCGGCCATGTTGAAGAAGATGGCGCTATTACTTGGAATGGGTATGTAATGGACATCACCCAACGCAAGAGCATAGAACAAGAGTTAGCCCTCAGTGAAGCGCACTTTAAGGCACTGTTCGATGGTGCGACCATTGGTATCGTCAATGTGGATGTTAAAGGCGTTATCTTAGATTGTAATGACCAATTCTGTGCCGATATGGCGCGGTCACGGGAGAGTTTACGCAATACCGCAATTTTTGAGGTCCTTAGCGCGCAAGATAAGCATATTGCCAAGGCGCAATTTAAGGAATTGGTCGGTGGCAAAATTGACCATTATCGTGGCGAGAGGAGTTTTATTCGTCCTTCCGGTGCGCCTTTATGGATGACGGTCAATGTGTCGGCATTGTTAGATGCCCAAGGACAATTTGAATCGGCTGTGATCAGCATGGTCGATATGACAGAGCTTAAATTGCTCTCCGATGAACTGTTACTTGCCAAAGAGCAAGCCGATGCCGCCAGTAAAGCAAAGGGTGACTTCTTAGCGAATATGTCCCACGAAATACGCACCCCAATGAATGCCATTATTGGCATGTCCCAGCTGTGCTTACAGACCGAATTAGATAAAAAACAGAAAAACTATGTGGAGAAGATTGAGAGGGCATCGCAGTCTTTACTGTCTATTATCAATGACATTCTGGATTTCTCTAAGATTGAAGCGGGTAAGCTCGACATCGAATCTGTGCCATTTCAGCTCGATACTATGCTGGAAGATCTCAGCGATATGTTCTCTGAGAAAGCCGCACATAAGCAGATTGAATTGTTATTTGCAGTCGCCCCTAACGTGCCGCGTTATTTATATGGTGATTCGCTACGCTTAGGTCAAGTGTTGATTAACTTGATGAATAACGCCATTAAATTCACCGAGCGGGGTGAAGTATTACTGTCGTTAAATCTTGTTGAACAGCAAGATGATGATGTCGTGCTGCGTTTTAGTGTGCGTGATAGCGGCATAGGCTTAACTGAGCAGCAGCAAGCAAAATTATTTAAATCCTTTACCCAAGCGGATACTTCAACCACCCGTAAATACGGTGGTACAGGCTTAGGCTTGGCTATTTGCAAGCAACTCGTTGAACTCATGGGGGGCAATATTGGTGTCGAAAGTCAATTTGGTCATGGCAGCACCTTCTATTTCACTGTGAAGTTACAAATTTCCGAGGGCCAAAAATTAGTGCTTGAGCAAGAGCTTGAGGGCATGTCTGTGCTGGTGGTAGATGATAACGCGACCGCTAGGGACATAATGCGTACAACGCTCGAAAGTATGGGCTTTAGAGTCGATACGGTTCGTTCAGGTGAAGAAGCAATAAGCCGCTGTTTACTGCAGACCTATGAAGTGGCATTAATCGATTGGAAAATGCCCAATATGGACGGGTTAGAAACCGCCCGTCAGATCCAACTACAGGCTAAGTCTCAGCCTAAGATCTTGATGGTATCCGCCCATGCGAATCATGAATTTATCACTCAAATTGAGCAATTAGCACTGGCGGGGTACATCAGTAAACCCATCAGCGCCTCACGCATGCTCGATGGCATAATGAATGCGATTGGCCGTGAAGGCATATTGCCAGTCAGACGCCGTACCGAAGACCTGGCGCCGCAGTTATTATTACCACTTCAAGGGAAGCGTATCTTATTAGTGGAAGATAACGAGATGAATCTCGAAGTCGCCAGCGAGTTTTTAGAGCAAGTGGGGATTATTTTATCCATAGCGACCAATGGACAAATTGCCTTAGATAAGCTATCCCAACAGCATTTCGATCTAGTGTTAATGGACTGTCAAATGCCGGTGATGGATGGTTATCAAGCCACTAAAGCGATAAGGAAAAGGCCTGAGTTGGCAAATTTACCTGTCGTCGCTATGACTGCGAATGCGATGGCTGGTGATAGAGATATGTGTCTTCGGGCTGGGATGAATGACCATATTGCCAAGCCCATAGAAGTGAATGTGCTCTATCAAACCCTATTGAAATACCTCGGATCTTCTTCTGGAATTTCTGCTGCGATAAGGGCGGAAGCCTCAACTCGGTTAACTTCGTCCAGCGCACAGGGTGAAGTCAGCAATGGCGCTGATCAAACGGTATTGCTCAAATGGCCAGAACACCCTGAGCTGGATATCGATAGAGGTTTGCAACTGGTGCAGCATTCGACGCGTCTTTATCAACGAATCTTTGATCGTTTTGTGAGCAGTCAACGTAATGTCGTGGAGCAGGTTCGCAAAGCCATCGCGGCGAATCAAGTCGAAGATGCGGTGCGTATCGCCCACACCCTTAAAGGCTTAGCGGGTAATTTAAGTTCGGCAAAATTGGTGGAATTAGCGCGTTTGCTTGAGTTGCATTTAACAGAGAAAGCGCCTTATGAAGATGAATTGGTTCAAATTCAACCGCTAGTGGCCTCTATCTGCGATGCGATTGAACACGACAAACCAGCAGCGGTAAATCAAGCCGAACCTCAAGCCGTTGATTTATTATCTGCTGAAGATTTAAGGGCGGCATTACAGGCCTTGCGGCAGAATCTAGATGATGCCGATGCCAGCGCAGTGGTAAAAATTGATGCCTTAAAGCCGAAGGTGAGTAGTGCGATGTGGCAAACATTAAGCCCCGCTTTATCTATGATTAACCAGTATCAGTTTGATGAGGCAATCGACTTAATTGACGATGTGATTACACAGTTAGGATAGAAAGCGGTAGCGCGAATTTATAATGCGTGACATTGAGTGGAGTTGTTAATGGAAAAAGCAACAATATTAGTCGTCGATGATACACCTGAGAATATCGATATTTTGATTGGTATTTTAGGTGATGATTACAAAGTCAAAGTGGCGATCGATGGCCCGAGGGCGTTAGCGTTAGTGACAAAATCGCGGCCTGACTTGATTCTGCTCGATGTCATGATGCCAGGTATGAATGGCTATGAAGTCTGCAAGGTGCTAAAGCAAGAGCCGCTGACCAGCCATATTCCGGTGATCTTCGTGACCGCCTTATCTGAAATTGCTGATGAAGCCCAAGGTTTTGCATTGGGTGCGGTGGATTACATTACTAAGCCTGTCAGCGCGCCTGTCGTTAAAGCGCGGGTTAAAACACATCTTGCGCTTTATGATCAAAAACGTCTACTCGAACAACAAGTTAAAGTTCGTACTCACGAATTAGAAGAAACCCGTTTCGAGATTATCCGTCGTCTTGGCCGTGCCGCTGAATACAAGGACAACGAGACGGGTCTACATGTTGTGCGTATGAGCCATTACGCCCGCATATTAGCGATAAAGCTCGGCTTACCGACAACCTTTTGTGACTTGATTTTTAACGCGGCGCCTATGCACGATATTGGTAAAATCGGTACGCCCGATGCTGTGCTGAAAAAGCCTGGGAAACTTGATGCGCAGGAATGGGAAATTATGCAGCAGCACGCCGCCATAGGTGCAGAAATTATTGGTGAACATAGCGATCCGTTATTGCAAATGGCCCGTCGTATCGCCTTAACTCACCATGAGAAGTGGGATGGTTCAGGTTACCCTAATGGCTTGGTAGGCGAAGAAATCCCCCTTGAAGGGCGTATCACCGCGATTGCGGATGTGTTCGGTGCGCTGACTTCGCAACGGCCTTACAAGCAGGCTTGGACGATTGAAGCAACTATGGAGTTATTTGAAAATCAAGCGGGAAAACATTTCGATCCTAAGCTGGTGGAGGAGTTCAAGCAAATCCTGCCAGAAGCAATTGCCATTCGAGATACTTATTTAGAAAATTGATGCTCGAAGTGCATTGACTAAGGTAAAGGCGCCATTGGCGCCTTTATTCTGCTTCAATATTTTATACTAATCATATTAAATCAAAGCATTACGCTTCATCTAATGAGTAGGGCAGGGCTTGGATCGTTAAATGTGATTGTTCATCGTCGGCAAAACGTAGCTGAGTATCATTAGCCGTGTCATTAGGAAGTACGGCGGTTAACAAGACTTGGTTGCCGCGCTGTACAAACTCAATGATTTGACCGCCACGGCGAAAACTGTCTTCCATCGCGATTTCAAGGCCTGATGCTAGGGTGATTTGAAGACTAGTGTGGCCGTGCAAAATATACAGGGCGCGTTTATTACCACCGCGATATTTCATTCGCGCTATGGTTTCTTGTCCCATGTAGCAGCCCTTGTTGAAGCTGATACCGTTAACCGCTTGTAGATTACACATCTGCGGTACGTACTGGCTGGCATGGCTGGCGGCAAGGTTGGGGTAACCTGCTGCAATCTCTAACGCTTGCCATGCACTGGCGTCAAATACACTCAGTTCCGATTGCGCAACTAAAGCCGCTGCGGCATCTGGTGTTAATACTAAAATAAAACGTTCAGCGTCTTTTAAAATCGCACCATTTTCAATGAGTGTGAGCTCTTGCTGAATGTCACCAAAATGTTTGTTCACGAATTGGCTTGCCTGTTCACCGGCAACCCCGAGCAGAGTCCACTCAGCGGATGCATTGCTTAGGGTGGCTTTACTAAAAACGGCATATTTTTGTAACTGGGGTAAATCGACTTCGATGGCATCCTTTGGCATCAACATAAAGAGTGCATCTTGAATGGCAAAGGTTCTGAAACTGGCCAGCATTTTACCTTTAGGATCGCAATGCGCGCCCCAGCGCCATTGATCTGTGGCCAATGAGCTGATGTCTGTGGTCACTTGGCCATGGATAAAACTGCGGCCTTGTTCTCCAACGACTTTGATGAGGCCCAAATGAGATAAGTTGGCAAGCATAAGTGGAGGCAAGGTAGCGTCCAGATCCCAATGGGGCGTAGAAACTGAAATAGTCATAGCGAGATCCTGAAAATGAAGACGATGTGAGAGGCTAGATTGTAACGGAATTCCAGTTGGCTCAAAAGCATAAGGCGCACATATCTGTGAATGATCTGTGCGCCTTAATATGTGTGCTTTAGTCGATAGGCTTAAAGCGAGTGGAGTTTAAAGTTTAAAACAGCACGCGAGTACGCAATGTACCTTCAATGGCTTTGAGTTCAACTAAGGCTTCTTCCGCTTGAGTTGTGTCTACTTCCATCACGACATAACCAATTTCTGCGGTGGTCTGCAAATATTGGGCGGCGATGTTGATGCCTTTTTCCGAGAAGGCTTGGTTGATCTTGATCAACACGCCCGGACGGTTTTGGTGAATATGCAGCAAGCGCGAGGTGCCTTTATGCGTTGGTAATGACACTTCAGGGAAGTTAACCGCAGAAACGGTTGAGCCGTTGTCTGAGTATTTAGCGAGCTTACCCGCGACTTCGATACCAATGTTTTCTTGGGCTTCGGCCGTGCTACCGCCCACATGCGGCGTGAGTAGAACATTGTCTAAACCGCGTAGAGGACTGATAAATTCATCGTCATTCGATTGTGGTTCAACGGGGAATACATCGATTGCTGCACCTGCGAGGTGACGTTCTTTTAACGCAACGGTTAAAGCTTCAATATCGACTACAGTACCGCGTGATGCGTTGATAAAGATGCTGCCCTTTTTCATTGCTGCAAACTCGGCAGCGCCTATCATGTCTTTTGTTTGTGGAGTTTCAGGGACATGTAAGCTTACTACATCAGCTTGTGCTAATAGGAGTTCCAACGAATGGACTTGTTGTGCGTTACCTAGTGGCAGTTTGTCTTCGATATCGAAGAACACGACGCGCATACCTAAGGTTTCCGCCAGAATGCCAAGTTGAGTACCAATATGGCCGTAACCAATTACACCTAAGGTTTTACCACGCACTTCATAGCTGCCCGCTGCGGTTTTCATCCAGCCGCCACGGTGAGCGATAGCGTTGCGTTCAGGGATACCCCGCATCAACATAATGATTTCGCCAATCACGAGTTCTGCAACACTGCGAGTGTTTGAGAAGGGAGCGTTAAATACTGGGATACCAAGGGATTCGGCGGTGGCAAGGTCAACTTGGTTGGTTCCAATACAGAAACATCCTATCGCGATTAACTTCTCGGCACGTTTCAGCACCTCTGCAGTTAATTGGGTACGCGAACGAAGTCCCACAAAATGCGCATCTTTAATGGACTCAAGTAAGGCTTCATCGCTTAAGGAAGCTTTGTGGTATTCGATATTGGTGTATCCCGCACGTTCAAATACATCGACCGCAGATTGGTGGACGCCTTCCAACAGCAGGATCTTGATCTTATCCTTGTCCAGCGAATGTTTCGCCATGATATGGGTACCCTCTAATTAATAGAAATGTTTCTTATGATATGCTCACAACCTTCACCCACCAAAATAGCACTTTTTTTGCTCAGTGTGGAGGGCTAGATGGCTAAAGTTAATATTCTAAATTTAGAACAATATCGCATAAGAGGAAGAAACATTGAATAACAAAATCGCATGGTGCGGTATTTACCTCTCAGTTTTGGTGTGGTCGGCGATAAAACCCGCAGATCCTTTCACATGGTGGCTCGAAGCCTTACCTGCATTGATTGCTGTACCGATTTTATTCTTTACTCGCAAACGTTTTCCACTAACACCTCTAGTGTATTTTCTCGTCTTAATACACTGCTGTGTGTTGTTTGTAGGTGCTCATTATACTTACGCTGAAGTGCCGTTATTCGACACGATTGCGGATTGGATGGGTTCAGAACGTAATAATTACGATAAAGTGGGTCATTTTGCGCAAGGTTTTATCCCAGCCATGCTCGCCCGTGAAATTATGTTGCGTAATCAAGCTGTCAAACCTGGGGCTTGGTGCGCGTTTCTTGCTACTTGTTTTGTGCTCGCATTTTCGGCGTTTTATGAACTGATCGAATGGTGGGTTGCCGTGGCAACCGGCGAAGGGGCTGAAGCCTTTTTAGGGACTCAAGGCTATGTATGGGATACCCAATCCGACATGTTTCTTGCCCTCATTGGCGCAATTGTCGCGTTAGCTTTACTGTCTCGTTTTCAAGATAAACAAATCGCGAGACTCAAGCAGAGGATTTAGCGGCTAAAAGTGGGTGATGCTCTCTGTTTGAGTTGTAAGACTTTCTTCCCTGAAATATATGGTGTGAGTGTGATGACATTGAGTTGTCATACTTTAGTGTTGTTATTGTGTTTTCTTTGTGTTGCAACTTTGGATTGATAACGTCATAGTTGGAAAGTATTAGGTGCTGGGCGTTGGCCAAGTAAAACGGTATTTTTGACTGTTATTCCATTTTATTGTGGTGAGTTAGTCGAACCTACTAGCATTAAACAGGGAATAGTACATTTGGGTGATGTTTTTCAATCGTTAACTAGTCAGAATTAACTAGGTTAATGGAATGTTGAAAAATCTAACTAAAAAGACGAGTCAAACATACCATTTTGCAATAGAGAATACTTTTCAGGGAGGAGAGTCATTGAGCACAATTAATGAATTGGTTTTTTTACACCAAATGGCCGCGCCATGTCATTTAGCGTTACTCGCTGAATCCATAGGTTTGAAAACGCGAATAGTAAAGCATGCGGCTGAACTGGATTTAGACAAGAGTCGCCGTAGTTTTTATCTGATCACCCAAAAAGGTTCAGCATTAGATAACAAAGGGATACCTCTGTTAGCTTCGCGATTAGTGTCACATTTTCCTGTGGCGCTGTATCAAGTTGAGCGAGACTCCTTAGACCAAGAATCTGCAATGTTACTCGGCATTCGAGGTATTTTATTTGCCGATCAACGTATGGATCTGATGTTAACGGGTTTACGTAAAATGGTGGCAGAGGAACTTTGGTACGATAGAACTTTGCTAAGCAAAATGTTCCGCCGTGTCGTACAAAAGTTAGAAGGTAATAATGAAATGCCCTCTGATACTGTGGCTATGCTGCAGATGCTGACATCCCGTGAACGCACTATCATTCAATTCGTATCGAGTGGTGCGAGGAATAAAGAAATCGCTCATAGGTTATGTATCAGCGAACATACAGTGAAGGCGCATATTTCTTCTATTTTCCGCAAGACCCAGTCTCGTAATCGGGTTGAGCTTTTACGTTGGGCGCAAACCTATCAAACTCACTTTGAGCTGTGCAGTTAGTCAGTTAAAGATATTGGTCGTTAGCTTTTCGCTGTGAGTGGTTAATGATTGCTGGCATATCAACATAGAAAAGCGGGAATGTTTATTTAAACATTCCCGCTTTTTGTTTAACACCCATTTTATAAACCACCAAAGAGTTTAGCTGTGGTGGTTTAACAGTATTGATTAGTATTGCACTACAGTGGCAACGTTCATATTGCCTGATTGGTTCACGTTGATGCTGTTGTTAGTGCCTGCTTGAGAACCTAACACTAAGTTGTCATTACCCGTTTGAGTGATTGACAGGCTGTTATTGTCACCGCTAACGCCAAATGAATTTGAAGCAAATGAAGTGTCGCTATCGCCGCCTACCCAGTTACCTTTACCTGATTGAGTAATTTGCGCGGTGTTTTCATCACCTTCAATAATCAGGTCAATAACGTTAAGATCGCCACTTTGAAGTGCGCTGACATCGGCATTGTTGTTGCCAGTAACAGAAATCAATGTTTCGTTCTCAGCGCCATCTTGCTCAACATCAACTTCGTTATCGCTACCCACGGCATCTACATAAGCAAAGTTCTCATCGCCTTCTTGGCTGACTTCAATGCTGTTATCTTCACCATCAGCGAAGGCAATGATTTCGTTGTTATCGCCTTTAGAAGATAAATCGAAGTCATTATCTGCACCGTATGCACCAAAGGTCGCGAAGTTCGCATCGCCTTTTTGTTTCAAGTCAACGTCGTTGCTATCGCCCCATACTTGGAACTCCGCACCGTTGACATCGCCTTTTTGAGTGATAGTAATATCGTTATCATCACCTTGGATATCGGCCACTAAAGTATCACCGATAGTGTTGCCGCTGCCATTTTGAGTAATATCGACACTGTTGTCATCACCCGTAGTCATCGCAAGATAAGCCGTGTTGCCGTTACCTTTTTGATCCATTGAAATATCGTTATCGCTGCCGGCCAGTGCGTAAACGAAGCCAACATGGTTATCACCTTTTTGGACCATGTCTACTGTGTTGTCATTACCTGCAATACCTTTCGCTGCGCCAAAGTTATTGTTACCCGCTTGATTAACAGAAACGTCGTTGTTGTTACCCACGTTAGCGGTTAAGTCGAGAGCGATTAAACCTGCTTGGTTGTTGTCACCGATTTGTGTGATTTTACCGTCGTTGTTGCTGCCTTCAACGCGAAAAACTGCAAAGTTTGCGTCGCCTTCTTGCTCAACAAACACGCTGTTTTCAGCGCCAGTGATTTCAACTTGGCTTTCGTTGACTTCGCCTAATTGGTTAACGAATACCGTGTTATCGTTGCCAGTAACATCGCTACTGCTTTGGTTAAAGAAACCATTTTGCGACACATTTACATTGTTGTTGTCACCTACAACATTTGCACTTGCCACATGCCAGTCAACTTGTTGCGTTATTTGGACCTTGTTATCATCACCCGTTGAATTAATAGCCGCTTCATGCCACACACCGTCTTGGATGACAGTTGCGGTTTGAGCTGTACCTGTTTGCACAACCGCAGCAGCGTTAAGGCCACCCGTTTGTGAGACTAAAGTGTCTTGGGCTTGGCCTGACTGTACTACGCTAATTTCGCTCACTGTACTGGCAGCAAAAGCTTGACCGCTTAAACCTGTTGCAATGGCCAAAGCAATAAGTGATTTTTTAGCTTGTGATTTCATGTGACGCTCCCTGTTTAATATTGAGTTATTGAGATTGCAGCACCGTCCGCAATCTGTTGAATCGAAAAGTTGCCGCTTCCTAGTTGGTTCAGTTGCACGAGATTGTCATTGCCAATTTGTGTCACTGAAGCCGTATTTTGACTGCCGACTTGCAGTAGTTGGACTTCATTGTTTGAACCAATCTGTGTGATTAGCGCATCGTTATCATTGCCCACTTGTGTTACATCGGCCTTGTTATCGCTGCCTGACTGGAACAGTAATCCTTGGTTGGCAGTGCCTTGTTGAACCAGCTCGATAAGGTTATCGCGACCGGAACGTTCCAGTAATGCCTGAAGGGTTACGGGTAACTCGTTGACATTCAGCTCTTGTGCTGAAGTCATACAACTACAGAGCAAGATCAGCGGCACCAAAAAGCGTATAGAGGTATTTGGCACGGGTGACTCCTTGCATCAAATATCTTGGGCTGCTTAAAGCAACTTGCATCCCAAATTCAGACCTGAAGATACGAGTCCCGTTAATATGTCGCAATTGGCCAAACGGGTATTTATTCTAGAAAGGATTAACGGAAGGTAAATGATGGCTGTATTAATATCGTATTGATTAAATAGATTTTATATGTTTATTGACGTGTTTTTATTTAAGGGGTCTAGCCTAGTTGTCCTAGTAGTTAAGTCGTATTTGTTGTGAAGAGAGTATTTGATTTTTAAACAATGCAATAACAAGTGAAGGGAAATACATCGACTATCGCGTTTGCATTTTCTTGATAAAAAAGCACGCGTTTGTGCCAGCGAGAAACTGCTGTGGGGTTTAATTAACTGTAGCAACCTATGTCATTTACCCAGTGTGCAACAACAGGCTTCTTGTCTTTGCGGTAATGAATCCTAGGTTAAATAAAGGGACATTACTGTGAGCGGAAAATTAACCATTATTATGATTAAATTCCTTAATGGGGTAGAGAAAAGATTAATACTACTGTTTTATGCGAGATCAGTGCTTTTCTGGTTCTTTTAACTCTTCATGGAATGCTTCTGTACTGATTTGGCTTTTACGGTCTTGCAGTTGTTGCATCGCGCTGTTATTACTCACAGTTAACGCATTGAAGCGAGAATTGATATCGTCCATTTCGTTAATGTATTCAGGATCGGTTTTCTCTTTATTTTGCCAATAACGCTTACGTTCTAATTTCTGCAATTCACTGGCGCGCAGGATTTCAAAATAGCTATTTTCCTGCTTAAGACGATATATCTCGCCGTCGAGTAACTGCAATAATTTTTCTTTAGAAATGGTTCGGCTATTCAGTAGAGTGTGTAAGGGATCGACAGGAATGTCTCTTTTATCAGAGTCTACTTCAGTCGTTATCCCTAACTGGTATTCGATTTTATGTTGGCTAAATTCCTGCGGACAAGCGGTTTGGCTAAAGACAATTTTGTCATCTTTACGGCATTTATAAATGGTATTTGCCTGTATTGCAGTGGGCAAAATAACACAAATTAGGGTGAGTATCAGTCTTGCCATGAGGCCACAAATCCTTTGTACACTTGCATAGCTATTATGATTTAATTGTTTGATTAAGCATGATAAATAATGATTGTGACGTTTACATTATTATGCCTTTATAACCGTTTTTTATTAGGCTTAACCGGCTGTTAAGCCCAATAAATTAAAGGATTAGCCATGCATCATTATAAGGTCAAATTCACTCGTCAATGTCTGCCGCTAATCATTTACCTTAAATTAACATCTGCATCATACTATGGCGTAAATTTAGGGATAAAACCAGTTTTTTGACGCTTCAAATTTTTGGCGCTTGGATTGATTCTAAAGAAGAAAATAGCTTCTGGTCGGTCATTAGGTAAATAAAAAGGAGCGACTGCTCCTTTTTATTTATTGATAACGCTTAAGAGATTAGCGATCGAACCTTAAGTTGTCGATAAGTCGCGCTTTACCTATATAGGCGGCGGCCAAAATGACTAAGGTTTGGTCTTGGCTCTGCGCTTTCTCAAGCGTGTGGGCATGACGAATTTCCAGATAATCCGGCGTAAAGCCCGCCGCCACTAAACTGATTTTCGCTTGCTCGGTGACAGCATCAACACTCTGACCTTGTTTGATCCCTGCAGCCATAGCATCTATTGCCTGTTTTAACGCTGGTGCCGCGGCTTTTTCTGCGGCGGTGAGATAACCATTGCGCGAACTCATGGCTAAACCTGAGTCCTCACGTATGGTATCAACACCGATAATCTCAATCGGTAATGACAAGTCTTCAACCATAGTTTCAATGACTAATAGCTGTTGATAGTCTTTATTGCCAAAGAGTGCCACATCGGGCTGTACTATGTTGAATAGTTTACAGACGATTGTCGCAACGCCACGAAAATGCCCCGGACGGCTAGCGCCGCAGAGCAGATCTGAAATACCTGGCACTTCAACATAGGTTTGTTGCGCTAAGCCCTTGGGATACATCACGGCTGGTGTTGGGGTAAACAGCAACTCAGCGCCAGCGGCGGTGAGGGCTTCACTGTCGGCGGCGAGTGTGCGTGGGTAGGCATCGAGATCTTCGTTCTGGCCAAACTGCATTGGATTGACGAAAATCGATACCACCACATGATCACAACGTTTAGCCGCTTCTTTCACTAAGGTGATGTGTCCCCGATGGAGATTGCCCATGGTCGGCACAAAGGCGACAGTCTCGCCCTTGGCACGCCATGCACGCACTTGAGTGCGAATATCATCAATATGGGCGCTAGTGATCATTGAGCCTTACCTTGCATAAATCTGTTATTTGTTAAAAGTGTGTTCTTCGCCAGGAAAAGTTCCTTGGGCAACTTCGTCGATATAAGCACGTACCGCAGAACGAATTTCACCGGTTTGTTTTAGGTAGTTTTTCGAGAAACGAGGAATGTAACCACTTGAAATACCTAACACATCATGCATCACCAATATTTGGCCGTCGGTCGATGCGCCTGCGCCAATTCCAATGACTGGAATCGTTAAGGCTTGAGTGATCGCCGCAGCGAGAGGCGCAGGGATACATTCCACTACGAGTAGTTGAGCCCCCGCGGCTTCTAAAGCCTTAGCTTCGTCGAGGATGCGCTGGGCATTTTCGGCATCGCGGCCTTGCACTTTAAAACCACCAAACACATGAACCGACTGAGGCGTTAAGCCTAAGTGGGCACATACAGGAATACCGCGTTCGGTGAGCTTAGTGACGGTTTCGAGTAACCAGTGGCCGCCTTCGACTTTGACCATGTTCGCGCCAGCTTGCATTAACTCAGTGGCGTTGACCATGGCTTGTTCTGGCGTGGCGTAACTCATAAAGGGCATATCGGCGATCAGCAGGGCACGTTCAATACCGCGACGAACACAGCGAGTATGGTAAGCGATTTCTGCAGTAGTGACGGGCAGGGTATCGTCATGGCCTTGGAGAACCATTCCCAAAGAATCGCCGACCAGCAGCACATCGACACCTTCGCTATCGAACGCGCTGGCAAAACTGGCATCATAGGCTGTCAGTGCCGTGAATTTTCTACCTTCCTGTTTGTATTTCAACAGGGTTGAGCTAGTAATTTTAGACATATGGATGATCTTCAAACCAAATAGAAGTGGTGTTATAAGCTAACTGAGGACGGACTTCAATGATCAATGCCCAGTTGTTGTAACTCGGCCAACATTTTTGTATCGATAAGACTGTCGATGGCAGTGTTGCAAGGCAGAATCAGATCCGGTGCAATTGCGGCTAAAGGCACGAGCACAAAGCTGCGCGTTTTCATGCCGTAGTGGGGCACTTTGAGTCTAGGAATATCAATGTTCTCATTACCATACAAGAGTAAATCGAGATCTAAGGTTCTAGGCCCCCAACGCTCTAGGCGGACTCGACCTTGGGTGTTTTCAATATGCTGCAGTGCATCGAGTAAAGCTAATGGCGCAAGATCAGTATCGAAACTCGCCACCGCATTAATATAATCGGGTTGCACGACATCGCCCATGGGCGTCGAATGGTAATAGGGAGAAACGACGAGCCTATTGTCTAAGGCGGACAATGCCGTCACGGCATTGTCCAATTGAGCCTTGGGATCTTCAAGATTTGCGCCTAATGCGACGTAGACGCGGGGCATTATTCAGCCGTTTTAACTTTAGGTGTGCCACTCGCTTTAGGTGCGCTCGTCGGCGCTGAACCATCGGCATTTGGTGCACGAGGACGGCGACGACGTTGGGTGGCATTACGGTTGCGGTTTGGCGATTTACTGCCGCTACGCGCTATGGCTAAACGTTCTGTTTCATCGGCTTCGACAAATTGTTGCCACCAAGCGGCACTTTTAGCGACATTACCCGCTTCGACTTCGCCCCTGAGCAAGAGCAAATCATATGCGGCTCTAAACTTAGGGTGTTCCATCAGTTTAAAGGCGCGGGTGCCTTGGCTACGATCGAAGCGTAACTGCAATTGCCAAATGTCTTTTGCCGGCGTACTAAAACGGCGCGGAATGCTAATGGTTTGGCATTGCTGCTCCATCACATCGCCCATGGCGGCAAAGAAGGCATCGTATAACGTCAGGCCACTTTCAACGGCAATATCTTCGGCGCGTTGACGCAGTGGATACCAGAGAAGCGCAGCATAGAAGAATGAAGGTGTGACCGGCTTATCTTCGTTAACTCTTTGATCTGTGCTCTTCATGATGGCTTGCACCATTTTCATGGTCGTACCTTTAGGATCATCTTTTAGCAGAGCGGCCACTTGCGGAAACAGCGGCGCGAATAGCTTGTATTCTTGCATCAGTTCGAAGTTGGCTAAGGCTTTGCCTGCAAAGAAGAGTTTTAACACTTCTTCGTACATACGTGCTGCCGGAATATCTTTTAGCAGCGGCGCTAATTGTTTAATCGGCGCGGCTGTGACGGTTTCGATACCCATGTTGAGTTTAGTGGCGAAACGCACTGCCCTTAACATACGCACCGGATCTTCACGGTAACGGGTTTCTGGATCGCCAATTAATCTTAGGGTGCCCGCTTTGAGATCGGCCATACCGCCGCCATAGCTGCGAATCGAGTAATCGCTGATATCGTAATAGAGGGCATTGACGGTAAAGTCGCGGCGCTCGGCATCTTCATCGATTTCGCCATAGACGTTATCGCGCAGCAAACGCCCTTCGGCATTGGCTTTAGAGACTTTCTCATTACTTTCGCCATGGTGACCACGGAAGGTGGCGACTTCAATCACATCGCGACCGAAAACAATGTGCGCTAAGCGGAAACGGCGACCGACAACACGGCAATTACGGAATAATTTTTTGATTTCTTCCGGTGTTGCATTGGTCACTATGTCGAAATCTTTCGGTTCAATCCCTAAGAGTAAATCGCGTACACCGCCGCCGACTAAATAGGCTTTAAAGCCAGATTTATTCAGTCTGTATAATACCTTAAGGGCATTCTCGCTGATTTGTTTGCGCGAGATGGTATGGGCATCTCTTGGTACTAACTCTAAACTCAAAGCACCGGAACTTTGTTCAGGTGTTGTTGGTTCAATCTGAGCTGGAGTCGGAGCGGTCGTTTTAGGCGCGTCTTCAAATAGCTGTTTGCAGAATTGGCTGATACGGCGAAAAATGGGACACCTCGAAATATGATCTGTTATTTGATTAAAAATCTGGCGGCTATCATATACCAAATGCGGCCTAATGAGTATATCAGGGCTCGATCAGTATCTCAGATTGTTGCGGTATAGTGGATAATTGAAACTGATCCACGGCTTGAGCGAGCATTTGCGCCACAGAGCCATGGGTCTCAACGGGTTGTTGGCCTAAAAATGCCAGCGCCGCATTGAGGCTCGCCTGTGGATTAAGTGTATCAATTGCCTGTGCATGATTCTGTTTTGAGAGCTTAAAGCCTTTACTTATGCAGGCGAGTGGCAAGTGCAGCCATTGCGGTGCGGCTAAACCAAAGCTTTGATACAAACTCAGTTGGCGACAACTGGCCTCGATTAAGTCGCAGCCTCGAACCACTTCGGTGACCCCTTGATAAGCATCGTCGAGTACCACGGCCAGTTGATAGGCGTACAGACCATCACTGCGTTTGATGATGAAATCCTCTGCGGCAAAATGGCGATCAACGCAAATATGGCCCATTAGATTGTCATCAAATTCTTGCACTTGCGCCATGTTGACGATTCGCACCGCACCCGACCTAACAAGATTTGCAGACTGGGTTTGTGGCAATCGGTGGCAGCGGCCATCGTAGACGCCGCCCATGGCTTGAATTTGCTTGCGACTACATTGGCAGAAATAGGCTTTATCTTGGGCGAGCAGCGAGTCAATTTGCGCTTGATAAGCTGCTGTGCGCTGGCTTTGATACAGAGGCACATCATCCCACTCAAATCCATAGGCTTCTAAGGTGCGTAAGATATCATCGGCGGCACCTTTGACTTCTCGTGGTGGGTCTATATCTTCGATGCGGATTAGCCATTTACCCTGTAGCGAGCGGGCGCGGAGATAGCTGCCAAGGGCGGCGATAAGCGAGCCAAAGTGCAAGGCACCCGAAGGCGAAGGCGCAAAGCGGCCGACATAGGGCTGGCTGGATAAATCGGAATGTAATGGCTTTGACATAACAACTAGATGGCGTTTTAAAGTCGCGACGGTAAAAGTGGATGTATTTTAGAGGGATGCTAAGAGAAAAGCGAATCGGGGTAAATTGGAGTGAGCTTGGCTTAAGCTCGTCGAGATTACGAGTTGCTAGAAACAAATAGGCGGGGAAATCCCCGCCCAATATGCTTGATTAACCAGCCATTTGTTTCTCTTTGATCTCTGCAAGCGTTTTACAGTCGATGCATTGATCGGCTGTTGGACGCGCTTCGAGACGGCGGATGCCGATTTCGATACCGCAAGAATCACAGAAGCCGAAATCGTCTTCTTCAATTTTTTGCAGTGTTTTTTCGATTTTTTTGATCAGCTTACGTTCTCTATCGCGAGCACGAAGTTCGAGGCTGAACTCTTCTTCTTGTGCTGCACGGTCAACAGGATCGGGAAAGTTTGCGGCTTCGTCCTGCATGTGGCTAAGAGTACGGTCGACCTCTTCACGCAACTGATTGCGCCAAGCTTCAAGAATTGTCTTGAAGTGACCCAGTTGCTTAGCGTTCATATACTCCTCACCCGGCTTTTCCTGGTAAGGATTTACACCTGCGATAGCGAGTACGCCAAGTTTTTTGGTGCCTTCAGGCATAACGCATCTCCTGTAATCATTTGCGTTTGTAGGGCGTCCTTAAGAACGGCCGCTATCTATAGCAGAATCTTCACATCGAGGCAAACTTTTCATTCTGCTTTGATTGAATTTTTTGACTATGTTCGCTAATTCAAATGAAATCAAATTTAACTCAGCCTTAACATCATACTCGTACATCGCAGGCTTGGGCTAGGTGAATCTCTGTAGGGGAGATTTTACAGCGATAGGCTAGCACTTCAACGCCGGCTAACACAGCCATTTTCAGTAACTTAGCATATTCAGGGTCGATATGTGCTGCGGGGGCAACACTGAATATTTCACTATGCTGCACCACAAATAGCAATACGGCTCTATGGCCTTGGCTCACCATGTGCATCAATTCACGTAAATGTTTTTGACCGCGTAGGCTTACAGCATCGGGAAAATAACCTTGGCCATCTTCGAGCAAAGTACAACTTTTGACTTCTATATAACAGGCGGGTTTTTGAGCACCCTGTAGCAGGATATCGATGCGACTATTTTCATCACCGTATTTGACTTCACGGCTGAGGCTATCATAACCCGTGAGTTCCTTGATGATACCTTTATTGATGGCTTCTTCGGCTAAGGTGTTCGCCTGACCCGAGTGGATACCGATTAAGCCTGCATCTGGCGTGGTCATCAGTTCCCACGTATGGGCATATTTACGTTTAGGGTTATCAGAGGTAGAAAACCACACGGTTTCACCGGGATACAGGCAATTACGCATAGAGCCGGTATTGGGGCAATGTAGGGTGATTTCACTGCCATCGCTTAGCTGCACATCGGCCAGAAAACGCTTATAGCGGCGCAATAAAATGCCCTGTTGTAGTGGCGGTGTAAATTCCATCGATAGACCTATCTCGGCTGTTCTAGGTCGCAAAGCCTAGCAAATTTCGCAAATGTTTACAGATTTTACCTGAGTTACTTCAGCCAATCGCTTTGCGTCATCGCCTGCTAGCAGTAAACTGCCGCCATAAAGTTTGTTCTGATTGCTGATTGATTGTTCTAAAACGAATCGAAAAATAAGGATCCCTAATGAGTGAACTAAAAGTAACTGAATTGATGAAAGTGCAATTAACTAAAGAAGCACCCGCCGCGCACTGGGGCAAGGCTGATGTGACTTATACTGCCGATGGTGCGCAAATTCATTTAGCGGGTGGCGATGAGCTGCGTCAAATTCAAATGGCGGCCCGTAAACTGCGCAGTCAAGGTATTAGCAGTGTGGAATTAGTTGGGCAGTTTTGGGATCTCAATAGCCAATGGGTGTTTGCCCAAGGTTTCGCGACGGCAAAACCTGGTTATCAAATCCATTGGTGTGGTGATGAAGCTGTGCAAGCAGAATTGCAACGTCGACTCGATGTGGCAACCTTTGCCCGTCAACTGATCAACGATACGCCTGAAAACCTGTCGCCAGTGAAGCTTGCCCAACAAGCAGCAAAATGGTTGGCTGACGTTGGTGGCGACAAGGTAAGTTATCGGATTATCGAAGGCGAAGCGCTGCTTGAAGAACAGTGGATTGGTATCCATGCCGTCGGTCGCGGCAGTGAGCGTCCACCAGCAATGTTAGAGTTAGACTTCAACCCATTAGCCGCCGATGCACCTGTGTCTGTGGCGCTTGTGGGTAAAGGGATTACCTTTGATTCTGGCGGCTACAGCATCAAAGCTTCTGAAGGCATGTTAGGCATGAAATGCGACATGGGCGGCGCGGCGACTGTGACTGCAGCACTTGGTTTAGCGATCAAGTCTGGCCTCAACAAACGCGTTAAACTCTTCTTATGTTGTGCTGAAAACTTGATCAGCGGTCGCGCCTATAAGTTAGGTGATATTCTGACCTACAAAAATGGTGTAACAGTTGAAGTGGTGAACACAGATGCGGAAGGGCGCTTAGTGTTGGCCGATGGTCTACAAGCTGCTTCTGCTACTGGCGCACCTTTTATTATCGATGCAGCGACCCTTACAGGCGCCGCTGTGATGGCGGTGGGTTCTAACTACAACGCGATTTTCTCGCCACAGGCGGATGTGTTGCAACTGGCCCAGCAAAAAGCCACTAGCGTTGCCGAGCGAGTATGGCCGCTGCCGCTGGATCCTTGGCACAAAGAAATGTGTCCATCTGCCTATGCTGACACCGCAAACAGCCGCGCAATGAAAGGCGGCGGTGCAGGTGGTGCTTCTAATGCCGCTGGTTTCTTATGGCGTTTCGTGTCACCCGAAGCTAAATGGTTACACGTTGATTTAGCGGGCGCTTTTGAAGATTCAGCTTCTGCCATGTGGGGCGCGGGTGCAACAACCCACGGCGTATTGACTATTAGTGAATTGATTAAAGGCTAAGCCTAGATTTAAGTCTAGCGCTAAGACTAAGTCAGATATGTTAGCTAAGATCCATTAAGGTTCTGTAGCTTTGATTAAACCGCCTACGGGCGGTTTTTTATTGGTTGAAAGATGAGATCACTCGTTTACTTGGCGTTTTAGCGGCTTCATGGCATGTTATGGCTGAGCATTTTTAATCGGGAAACATGATGATAACTATACGAAAAGCGACGAAAGCGGATGCTCAGGCCTGCTGGGATATCCGTAATGCAGCTATTAATAAGGGCTGCGCTGGATTTTATGATGCTGGCGATCTGGTGATTTGGACCGAGGGCGAACTGACCGAGCAATTTAGCCGTATCGTCGATGCACATTTTTATGTGGCAGAGTTGTCCTCTGACGAGTTGCAGCTTAAGACTGTGGTCGGCACTGCCATGTTGGATGAACCCTATGCCCAGTTAGAAGCCTTGTTTGTTTCCCCCGATGCTATGGGGTTAGGTGTCGGCAAGGTATTGCTACAATTTATTGAAACTATGGCTTTTAATCAGGGGATAGCCCAACTCAGATTGGAGTCAACTTTAAATGCGGTGGATTTCTATCGCCACTGTGGTTTTGGTGGTGAGGGGTTAGAGGAGGAATCTATTTACTGTTCGCCCAGAGGAATAGCCTTAGAGTGTATGGTGATGTACAAGAATCTCGTGCGCAGAAAATCAGTTTAAAATGCATATTGGCTCAAGCACTGGTATGGAGTTAGCTATTCATCAGAGGTTGCTGACATACTAAAGGGAATCAATAGATCAAGCATGGATGCGGAATTAACTTATATAGTTTCGTTAAAAAGGTTGCTGACATACTCAAGGAAATCGATAGATCAAGTATGGATGCGGAATTAACTCTGAAGATTTAGAGTTTAAGATAAGGTTGCTGATATATTCGAGGGAATCAACAGATCAAGCATAGATGTGGAATTCATTCTTCATAAAAGGTTGCTGACATACTCAAGGAAATCAACAGATCAAGTATGGATGTGGAATTAACTCTGAAGACTTAAAGTTACGTTAAAAGGTTGCTGACATACTCAAGGAAATCAACAGATCAAGATGGGGGAATTAACTCCCAAGAGTATGCCAACTATCGTTCTTTCGCCTGAAATCCCGATGCCGACAAGATTAGCGCTAGTGGCTTAAATAAAACTTAATCCATTGCAAAAAAAGACTTTATTTCCTTAGCCTTTAGTCAAAATTGCCCACAAATCCTCAAGGTTTCAGTTCGCTTCTGGGGTATTAAGTTGCTGACGTTTTTCCATCAAATCTTTAATCAAAGGTGTAAGGATCAGCTCCATCGCCAGCGACATTTTGCCGCCGGGGACGACGAGTGTGTTGACCCGTGACATAAATGAACCTTGGATCATATTGAGATAATAGGGGAAGTCGACATTATTGATACCGCGGAAGCGGATCACCACAAAGCTCTCGTCTAAGCTCGGAATATCTTTGGCACTAAATGGGTTAGAGGTATCGACCGTCGGTACTCGCTGAAAGTTAATGTGAGTGCGGGAGAACTGTGGCGTCATGTGCTTAATATAGTCGTCCATACTGCGCACAATTGACCCCATGACTTTTTCACGGCTGTGGCCACGCTCCGAAGTATCGCGGATAATTTTTTGGATCCACTCTAAGTTGACTATGGGGACCATGCCGATCAGCAAGTCCACATGCTGGGCGACATTGGCATCACCAGTAACTACGCCGCCATGTAAGCCTTCGTAGTAGAGCATATCGGTATTTTCAGGTAGTGGTCGCCATTGAGTAAAAGTGCCGGGCATCTGGTTAAAAGGCACTGCCTCATCGAAGGTGTGTAAATAGCTGCGGGTTTCACCTTGGCCTGTGGTGCTGTAATCGCGAAAGCATTGTTCTAAACGAGCAAAGTTATTAGCCTCTGGGCCAAAATAGCTAAGATTGCGGTTTTCAGCTTGGGATTTGCGGATCATGACTTCCATTTCGGCGCGGGTAAAATGATGAAAACTGTCGCCTTCGACAAAGGCGGCATTGATCCCGAGTTGGCGAAAAATATGGCTAAAGGCGGTGGTCGTCGTGGTGGTTCCCGCGCCTGATGAGCCTGTAACTGCAATAATGGGATGTTTTGCTGACATTTTTTCTACCTAGCTAGGAACCAAAAGAGCCGCTTATGGGGAAGCGATAAAAACGCGAGTACTATTTATACGGTACAGAGATAGGACTGGTCAATCTTGCTGCTGTGCTATTTGATCCGCCGAGCGTATCGCGAAGGACTCATCGTCCTCACTGTACTCTAATTTCAGCTTACCTTGTTTAAGTGCTTGTTGACATTGGACTATCGCCTGCATCAGTTCCTGTTCATCGAGACTGGCAAAGCTGCCATCCTCCACTTGACCTAAGAGATATTCGCGGATCACATTGGCGAGCGTTTCCTTTGGGAGTTGTAACAGGGTTTCATAGGGAATGAGCATCGGTGTTTCCTTGGGTGATATTGTCGCCGTTGATTGGGTCTGCGCTAAGTGAGTCAACACTTTGCTCGCCGAGTAGAAAATGTAAAATCCGTCTCTCAAGGTAGAAGCGCGGTTTCCAAGGTGTACCGCCTTCGATAAAGCCGACATGGCCGCCATAGGGATGCAGTTCGTATTCCACATAGCCCGACAATTGACTCGATTGGGGGATCACTTCATCGGTCATAAAGGGATCGTCCTTAGCATGTATGATGAGCGTCGGTTTAGTTATACGGCTGACAAAGGGTAAGCCACTGGCACGCGTATAGTAATCGTCGACGCCGTCAAAGCCGTGTAATGGCGCTGTGACTTTATCGTCAAAATCATAGAAGGTATTTAAACGGTCGACCTGCAACTGGCTTAGCGGCATAGAGATGGCTAAGTCGGGATCATTCAGTTTATGGCTTATCTTCTGTTGCAACTGTTTGATTAAATAACTTTGATACACCTTTGAAAAGCCATTTTCCAAGCGTTTAGCACAGGCTGACAATTGCAGCGGTGCAGAGACAACCACAGCGCGGGCTAATAAACTATCATCCTGATATTCGCCTTGATACTTAGTCAGCACATTGCCGCCTAAACTGTAACCTACGGCTAATAAGGGCGATTGCGGATACGCGCTTTTCAGTGTCGATAGACTAAACTGTAAATCGTCCGTATCGCCACTGTGATAACTGCGGGCGAGGCGATTGGCCTCACCCGAACAACTTCTGTGATGATGCACGACGGCAGCGAGTTGCTGTTCTTTACAGGCTTGCAGTATCCGCCGCGCATAATGTGACTGAGCACTCCCTTCTAAGCCGTGGATGATCACCACGATCGGTTTGCCAGACTGTGGAACATCCTGCCAATCTAAATCGATAAAATCGCCATCGGGTAACTCTAAGCGCTGCCGCTGTAATGCTGGTTTGGCCACTTTAGTGAATACGGGTAAAATCGTTTGTATATGGGGACTCTTGGCCCACCAAGGTGGCATAAAGGAATTTGGCATAGATGTTTATCTTGATATCGGCTATTGCTGAAAATTAAAACGTGTGTTTAATTTATACCCAAACCAACTCAAAATGCTGAAATTCGTATTTTGAGGTCGCTTGGGTATAAACTCGCGGCCATTGTAGCACAATTGTTTTTTATGCTGATATTTAGGCCGACATTTAGGTTGATAATTAGGAGATAGAGATGAAGCGACGAACCTTTATAGTGGGCGCGTTTGCCGGTACGGCGGCGTTAGCCTTAGGGGTTAATCTCTATTCTCCTGAGTTTAGTTTGCCCGAGGATAGCGAAGGCAAAGATTATCGTTTGTTGTTTAGCGTGCTTTTGCCTGTGATGCTCGACGGCGCCTTGCCTGATGTGGCCATCCATAAGTTGGCGGCGCAAAACCGCACTTTAGATGCCATCAAACAGTCGATTGCTGTGTTACCCGATGAGCAGCAGACCGAATTGTTTGAGCTGCTCGATATGCTCGAAAATCGTCTTGGTTTACTAGTACTCACCTCGAGCATGACACCGCTATTGATGCGCTCTCCCGCCGAGTTAACTGATATGTTAGAAACTTGGCGCCACAGTTATTTTGCTTTGTTACAAACGGCTTATCTCGGATTGCGCGAATTAGTGATGGCAAGTTACTACGCTTGTCCTGAGCACTGGAGCCGCTTGCATTATGCCAAGCCTGAACTGTTCAAATAGCGAGTCCATTTTTAACCTAATCAAACGCCGAATAATAAGCATCTTACCCGCGACAGTGGAGCACTCAAGTTGGCAATCATAGATCCTATAGTGAATGGTTTAAACTCTGGTTGGTTGCACACTGATGCGAGCCAATTGCAAGAAAACCAGCAGTTTGAAGCCGATGTGATTATTGTCGGTACAGGTGCTGGCGGCGGTGTGGCGGCTGAAATCCTCACCCAAGCAGGGCTGAGCGTGATCATGATTGAGGCGGGACCGCTAAAATCCTCCAGCGATTTTAATATGGAAGAGCGAGTTGCTTATCCCAACTTGTATCAACAAGCTGCGGCGATGAAAACCGCCGACAAGGCGATTGGAATTTTTCAGGGCCGCGCAGTCGGTGGCTCAACCACAGTTAACTGGACCACTTCAATCCGCACTCCGACCGAGGCGTTAGCTTTTTGGGCGCAACATAAATCGGTTGCTGGGCTTAATCGCGAGAGTTTAGATCCTTGGTTTGAGCAAATGGAACAACGGCTCAACATTCATGAATGGAATTATGAGCCTAATCGCAATAATGCCGCCCTGAAGCAAGGTTGTATCAATCTTGGCTGGGAATACACAGTCATTAAACGCAATGTGGCGGGTTGCTGGAATACTGGCTATTGCGGCATGGGTTGTCCGGTCAATGCGAAGCAATCTATGTTAGTCACTACTATTCCCGCGGCACTTGAGAAAGGCGCGCAGCTGATCAGTCGCGCTAAAGTGACTAAGATTGAGCACCATAATGGCCAAGTGTTTGCGTTAAAGGCGCAGGCGTTGGATGTGAATTTACGACCCACTGACGTTGAGCTGTTATTTAAGGCTAAACATTATATCTTGAGTGCGGGTGCTATCCATACACCGACGATTTTGATGCGTTCGCAAGTGCCCGATCCCCACCAACTTTTGGGTAAACGCACCTTTTTACATCCTACTTTGTTATCCGGCGGCGTATTTGCCGATTCGATCAATGGCCATAGCGGTGCGCCGCAATCTATCTATTCCGATGAGTTTGTATGGAACAATGGCGCCGATGGTGAGTTGGGTTATAAACTCGAAGTGCCGCCGGTGCATCCGATTTTAATCGCCTCTAAAACTTTAGGTTATGGTACGAGTCATGCTGAGTTAATGTCACAATTCAATCAGTTACAAGTAACTATCGCTTTGATCCGCGATGGCTATCATCCCGACAGTCAAGGCGGTGAAGTACACTTAACGGATAAGGGCTTTGCTTTAGATTATCCGTTGACCGATGCTTTTTGGCAGGCCGCGAGACGCGCTTTTGCTAGTATGGCGGAGTTACAATTCTCGGCTGGCGCCTTAAAAGTGTTGCCGATCAGCGATGGCATGCCTTACTTATCCTCGTGGAAAGACGCCAAAGAAAGCATTGCGCAGATGTCACTCGCGCCACTGCGCACTATCGTTGCATCGGCCCATGTGATGGGCGGTTGTCCCTTCGGCGAAGATGAAAAGCTTTCTATGGTCAACAGTTATGGTCAGTCGCACTATTTAGAAAATTTATCTGTAATGGATGGCTCTATCTTCCCGACCAGCCTTGGCGCTAATCCGCAGCTGTCGATTTATGGCATCACGGCGCGTAATGCCACCGCACTCGCACAGAAGCTCACTGACGGTAAAGCCTGATGTTATCTTATCAAAATGCAGCTTAGCTTGATAAAGCTTGATGGGGTGTGAATGTCTGAAAACATATTACGGGAAGGTGGTTGCTTATGCGGCGCGATTCGTTATCAGATTGAAGGTGAACCCTTTGATGCGGATTATTGCCACTGCCGTTCATGCCAAAAAAGCACGGGATCTGCATTTGGGGCTTGGATGGATTTTAAACTCAGCCAAGTGATTTGGCTTAAAGGTCAGGTGACTGAGTTTGCATCGTCCGAGTTTATTCGCCGTGGATTTTGTGACCAATGCGGTACATCGTTAACTTACCGACATACTCAATATCCCGATTATTTGACCTTGAGCATAGCGAGTCTGGACGATGCTAACCAAGTTCAGCCTAAGTACCATATTTATACTGAGAGTCAGCTGAACTGGTTGGTGATCAAGGATGACTGTGAACGCTATCCGCAAGCACGTAGCCGTTAGCGATTTGATGATTACTGCGTTGATTTGATTGAGCTCGATCTAACTTGGCTGTGCTTGATTTAACGTGATTTGGTTAGATCAGGGCGCGATTAAGCCGATTTCGTTGGCGTCTATTTCACTGAGTCCAAACAGGCTTAAGTAGCTCACGAGATTTGTCGTTTGGCCGTTTGGGCTGAGTTCATTGAGTTTATTTAAGATGGTTCGTTGCGCTTTACGTTCCATCATCAGCTCAACGGCGAGCATCTGCTGATACTCTTGTTCATTCAGGCTGGACTTAGCGAGTTTACGTAATTTGCGGTAGGGCATGAGAAATCTTTCATCCCATTCACCTACTGCATTCATCAGTGTTTGCCATTGGTCTGTGCTGTATTGCTGCGGCCCAGACACATCCATAGTGATATCTAAATATTGCGCCAGTAGCAGTAGATTGACGTTCACCTGACAGCTATTTTGCAATTCGAGGCAGAGCGCTTTGTTTTGCGCATAGCTCATATCACACCATTGCCAGAGTTGACTGTCGAACTGGGTTAAAACCGCCATACTATTTCCTTGTATTGCCGCTGCTACTGACTTTTATGTAAAAGAACGCTGGAGTTATTGTTGCTCCATGACCTCTTGCTCCATTGCATCTATCTCTTCTTGCAACTCGAGCCATTGCATTTCACTGTCTTCTAAGGTTTGCGTCAAGCTCGTTCGCTCGGTTAATACCGAGGTTAGCTTGGCTTTGTTATCTTGATCATACAATTCGCTATCGGCCAGCAAGTGCTCTAGCTCGGCGAGGCGTTCGCTCAGCTTTTGTTGCTCGGTTTCTAACTTAGTTTGTTTGCGCTTGAGCGGCGATACCTTTTGGCGGATCTCGGCCTCGAGGCGTTTCTGTATCTTCTTATCGGCCGCAGGTTTGATCTCGTCACTGGTGCTGTTTTGATTCGAGTTGGCTTTCGCCGCATCGAGCAACCATTGGTGATAATCGTCTAAGTCGCCGTCGAAGGCGCGTACTTCACCTTGATCCACCAGATAGTAATCGCTACAGGTTAATCGTAGTAAATGCCTATCATGCGAGACGACAACCATAGCGCCTTCAAAGGTTTGCAATGCCATTGTCAGGGCGTGGCGCATCTCTAAGTCTAAATGGTTGGTGGGTTCATCGAGCAGCAATAGGTTAGGGCGTTGCCAAACTAATAGCGCCAGTACTAAACGGGCTTTCTCGCCGCCAGAAAAGGGTCGTACAGGTGAGAGCGCCATATCGCCATTAAAGCCAAAACCGCCTAAGAAGTTACGCAACTCTTGCTCTCTGGCATTGGGTGCCAGACGTACTAAATGCTGCATCGGCGTGTCGTCGAGGCGTAAAAATTCGATTTGGTGCTGTGCAAAGTAGCCGATATTGACGCCAGGATTAGGTTCATACAAACCTGTCATTGGCGATAATTGGCCCGATAACAGCTTGATTAATGTCGATTTACCTGCACCGTTACGGCCGAGTAAACCAATGCGCGCACCCGGCACTAAGTTTAAATGCACCTTGCTAAGGATTGGCTTATCGCTATAACCGATCGCGACTTGCTCCATCTTAATCAGCGGATTGGGTAGGGCTTCTGGAGCACGAAACTCCATATAAAAGGGGCTATCGGCTTGAGACGGCAACAACTCAGTCATGCGCTCTAGTGCCTTTAAGCGGCTCTGCGCTTGTTTGGCTTTACTTGCCTTGTAACGGAAGCGGTCAACGAAGGACTGCATGTGCGCACGTTCTTTTTGTTGACGTTCGAAGGCAACCTGTTGCTGCGACATACGTTCGGCACGAATGCGCTCAAAGGCACTGTAATTGCCTTTGTAGAAATTGAGTTTTTGATTTTCAACGTGGACGATTTCATCAACGATTTCATCGATAAAGTCCCTATCATGGCTGATTAAAATCAGCGTGCCTTGATAGGACTTAATCCAACCTTCGAGCCAGTACATGGTATCTAAGTCCAAGTGGTTGGTCGGTTCGTCGAGGAGTAATAAGTCAGAGCGGCACAGTAGCGCTTGGGCTAAGTTGAGGCGCATACGCCAACCACCCGAAAAGCTTTTGACTGGATTGCTTTGCTCGGCTTCACTAAAGCCCAGACCCGCTAACAATGAACCCGCGCGCGAATGAATCGCATAACCACCGATAGCGTCGATTTTGCCGTGTAAGAGTGCGATGGCATTGCCGTCGTTATCTTCTTGGGCCTTGTGTAATAGGGCTTCTAATTGACGATATTCGCTATCGCCATCGATCACATATTCCAGTGCCGAGACGTCGAGCGCAGGGGTTTCTTGGGCCACAGTGGCAATTTGCCAGCCAGAAGGCAGACTAAATTCACCTTTATCTAGGCTTAAGTGACCTAAAATTAATGCGAGCAGTGAGGATTTGCCTGTGCCGTTAGCACCGACTAAACCGACCTTATGGCCGGGATAAATCGTGAGAGAGGTCTCATCTAGCAGGGTTTTGCTGCCACGGATTAATTGCGCTTGGTTGATGCTGATCATTAACTACAACTTGGTTAGAACGTAAATTCGTCAGGGCACAGATAATAGCGTACAACCCAGTTTCAAACCACAGCCTGACCCGATAACTCGGACAATTATTCGACTTTTCAGGACGATCTTCAGTGAATCGCATCACATCGACCTAAGGCCTCATACTTTCAGGTAACACTGGCATTCAATCATCAGTGTGGCAAAATAGCGGCAATTTCTTCGGCCGAGTCCCTTGGCCCTGCTATCTGGTCCTTTATCTATTATGACAAACACTAAAATCAAAAAGCGTTTCGTAGCCGGTGCTAAGTGCCCAAAATGTAGCGCCAAAGACAGCATTTTACTCTACAAGGAAAACGGCATCGAAACCGTTGAATGCACAGAGTGTGATTACCGTGAACAGCAAACCGATGAAAAGGTCACAGAAAAAGCCACCGGTGCTGTGATCGGCGTGTTTAAACCGGATTAGGTTGAAGATTTAATTCAATTGGGTTGCTTCGGCTGAGGACGCCCTGTCCTATGTCTTATTTTTCCGTTTGTAGCTTTGCGAGTAAAAGGTGCGCAAATCATTAACCACTCGCAATTAGCTCAAGTTCATTGAAACGGTCTGAGTTAGATATCAGAAATGGTAGCCTAAGCATTGGGTACGGTTATGACCGCTTACCTTAAACATCACAAGACTTTTACCATAAAGAATTTACTGCCGGTTTCTGGGTAGGCTTGTTGTATCCACTGCACGCGATAGTCGTGGCGCTCATAAAAGGGCTTAGCTTGAAAATCTAAGGTATCGAGTAGGGCAAATTGGCAGCCGCGTTCTTTTGCTTGGCTTTCTGCGGCTAACAATAAGTGCGTGCCTATACTTTGGAGTCTTAAAGAATCATCGACCCACAGATAATCGATTAACAACCAATTGCCGAAGGTTTTGCCGCTTATTCCCGCTAACAGTTTACCTTCGGTATCTTGTAATTTGAGGCCGAGATTTTTACGGCTAAGCCCCTGCCATTGGACTTGGTTGAACTCGACAATTTTTTGTTTTATAGCGTCGGCGAACTCGGTTGATTCATCGTTAATTAAGCTTAAATTCATCGTCACTTCTCGTTTGATTTTTTATGATGTTAGCTCTGAATATCTAGGCTGATAGGCATTGGTATGCCGCCAAGGATTAGGGTAAACTAGCGCCTTTGTCACTGGCCATAAGTATCGTAATGGAAACTTTTTACAGTCTATATCCTGCGGTTAAACATCTGCATTTTACCTTTATCGCGTTGAGCGTGTTACTGCTTACCGTGCGCTTTGTCCTGCATCTGCGCCAATCGGCTCTGATGGAGAAGAAGCTGCTCAAGATAGCGCCCCATGTTATCGACACTTTCCTACTGCTGTCGGGCTTAACTTTGTGTTTTATGATCCAGCAATTTCCTTTTGTGGATCCTTGGATGACCGAAAAAATCGGTGCTGTAGTTGCTTACATTGTCCTAGGCGCCATTGCCATAAAAGCGAACAGAAACAAATTGTTCAAAGTGTTTGCTTACTTAGGCGCGATAGGTTGGTTGGTTTATGCTGCTAAATTGGCTCATTTTAAACAAGCGGTATTATTGGGTTAATGGGTAACTACACTCTGCAAGATGGCATTTCATTGCCCGAGTCGGCATTGGATGTAGGTGCGCACCTTGGATTTTCTAAACTTGAAGCCGCTAAATGGGCTTGGTTTGAAATGGCGGGAGCCGTATTAACTCATTACTTGGTTGATCAACAACAGCGTTTTAATGCGCTGTTGCATTGGTTTTACGAGGATTTAGGTTTTTGTGTTCGTGAGAACTACTTCAGTACCGAGGCGGCAGATTTAGGTACTTGCTTAATTAGTCGCCAAGGTAATAGTACTACGCTGGCGACGGTATTGATGTTGCTTGCGAAGCAGTTAGATCTTGAATTCGAACCCATATTGCTACCTGGCAATACGGTGCTGCGTTGTAAGATTGGCGGCGAAGTGAGTTATTTGGATCCTTTAACGGGCAAGGAACTCACCCGTCACCAGTTGCACGTGTTAGTGCGCGGCGAGTTAGGTAATGCTGCTGAGCTTAAGGCAAGTTACTTAAAGCCTGCAACGGTGAAAAAACTGCTGACGCGTATGCTGCATGAGCTTAAGGCGGGTTGCATAGTGTCGCATCAATTTGAGGCAGCGATGGAGTGTTGCAGTCTGCTGTTGCAATGGCATGTTGACGATGTACATTTGAATCGTGAGCGGGCATTTATTGCACAGCAGTTGGGTTGTATTAATGTGGCCGCCGCCGATCTGCAGCATTTTGTTGATAATAGTCCTCACGATCCCGTGATCGAGATAGTGAAGATGCAGCTCAAAGAATTAAACGAACACGCCGAGGTTTATCACTAAAGCAGAGCCTTTCGGGGCTCTTCTTATTTATTCAACTTTTATTAACGAATTCAATCCGCAAAAATAATAACACTGGGCAGATGGAAGTTTGACCCAGGGACTTAAAAGTTAAGTCTCTAATAAAAATAATAACTGTATCAACAGGGAGAAATTAGCATGACAAGCACGGCTTTAGTGACGAACGATGCCACGGCGTTAGGAATACTCGCGACAATTCTAGGTTTTGTATTTTATACCAGTAGCAGTAGTCATCCTTTTTGGCAGAAGTTTTATCGTTTTATTCCCGCCCTTTTATTGTGCTATTTCTTGCCATCGTTATTGAATACCTTTGGGGTAATCGATGGTAATACCTCACAACTGTATTTTGTGGCATCCCGTTATTTGCTGCCAGCTTGTTTAGTCTTATTGATTTTAAGCGTTGATTTAAAAGCTATTTTAAGTTTAGGGCCGAAAGCTTTGATCATGTTTTTAACTGGCACTGTCGGTATCGTTATCGGCGGCCCTATCGCCTTGTTGCTGGTGTCGGTTATTGAACCTTCTTTAATTGGGGTCGATGGCCCCGATGCGGTATGGCGTGGTATGACGACCTTAGCTGGGAGCTGGATTGGTGGCGGTGCAAACCAAGCTGCAATGAAAGAAATTTATGATGTGGGCGGTAATATTTTCTCTGTGATGGTGACAGTCGATGTGATAGTCGCCAATATTTGGATGGCAGTGCTGCTGTTCCTAGCCTCAAAAGCGAAAGAGATCGATGCTAAAACCGGTGCGGATACTTCTGCAATTGAAGCGTTAAAAGATAAAGTTGAAAAGTATCATGCTGAAAATGCGCGTATTCCTAATCTGCGCGATCTTATGCTGATTGTCGCTGTAGGCTTTGGTATCACAGGTATTGCTCATATCGCCGCTGATTTTCTGGGGCCATTTTTTGAAGTGAACTATCCTTGGACCGCAGATTACAGTTTAACCTCTAAATTCTTCTGGTTAGTGGTGATAGTCACAACGATTGGTTTGGCGATGTCATTCAGCCCAGTGCGTCATTTAGAGGCGGCGGGGGCATCAAAAGTGGCTTCAGCCTTCCTTTACATCTTAGTTGCGACCATTGGTCTACATATGGATGTGAGTAAGGTGCTCGATACGCCATTGTACTTTTTAATTGGTATTGTGTGGATGATAGTTCACGCAAGCTTTATGTTATTGGTGGCTAAGCTGATTAAAGCCCCGTTATTTTATATGGCCGTAGGCAGCCAAGCGAATGTGGGTGGCGCTGCGTCAGCCCCTGTAGTTGCGGCGGCATTTCACCCCGCTTTAGCACCAGTGGGCGTACTGTTAGCCGTATTAGGTTATGCGTTAGGAACCTATATGGCATGGATTTGTGGTCAAATTTTACAGTTAGTTGCGGTATAACCGCCTTAGCTCCTATTCACCGCTGGGAAAGGTTCCAGCATTTTAGAGAGAAGTTGCGATGAGTAATAAAATCATAAACCTAGGTTCAATCGAGATTGCCAACGATAAACCTTTCGTGTTGTTTGGTGGCATGAACGTGCTTGAGTCTCGCGATCTCGCTATGTCGATTGCTGAAACCTACGCCGAAGTGACTCAAAAGCTGGGGATCCCTTATATATTTAAGGCGTCTTTTGATAAGGCGAATCGTTCTTCGATTAACTCTTACCGCGGTCCAGGTATGGAGGAAGGCTTAAAGATTTTTGAAGAGATTAAAAAGACCTTTAATTTACCTTTGATCACCGACGTGCATGAAGTGCATCAGTGTGCGCCAGTGGCAGAAGTAGTTGATATTATTCAGTTACCTGCATTTCTAGCACGCCAGACAGATTTGGTTGTCGCGATGGCAAAAACTGGCGCTATCATCAATGTGAAAAAGCCACAGTTTTTAGCACCACATGAAATGCGCCATATCATCACTAAGTTTAACGAAGCGGGTAATGACGAGATCATCTTGTGTGAACGTGGTTCAAGCTTTGGATATAACAACTTAGTCGTTGATATGTTGGGTATGGACGAGATGAAGCAATCTGGCTATCCGGTGATTTTCGATGCGACCCATGCACTGCAACGCCCTGGTGGTCGTGCCGATTCAGCGGGTGGACGTCGCGCACAGGCAACCGAATTAGCGCGCAGTGGTATGGCGCTGGGTTTAGCGGGTCTATTCATTGAGGCGCACCCCGATCCTGATAACGCTAAGTGTGATGGCCCATGTGCGCTGCCTTTGCATCAGTTAGAAAATTATCTGAAGCAAATGAAAGCGATCGACGATTTGGTTAAATCCTTCGAGCCAATCGATACCAGTAAGTAATCGCAAGCTAAGACTTAATGAATTAGTGACTTAATCCCAAAGCCTCGACTCGTTCGGGGCTTTTGTTTTTCAGTCGAGGAATGTGATTGGTATAGCCCCGTAGCTATCTGAAACATTAATGTTTTATGATGGGCTTTGCCTAACAATCTTGTTTTTATAGCCGACCAGATTCTTTACGGAATACCTTTATGTGGATCTTACTCACTTTGCTGGCGGCATTTATGCAGGCTTGGCGTAATGCGTTTCAAAGCCAGCTGAGTAAAGAAGTGAGTGTTGCGGGCGTGACCTTAGCGCGTTTTATTTGGGCTGGGCCGATTGCCGCAGTGTATCTGGCGAGCTTATATCTTTGGCAGGATGTCGGAATCCCCGATTTTAGCGACCGTTTTATCGGTTTTATTCTCGGAGCATCGGCGATGCAAATCCTCGCGACGGGCTTGATGGTGAAATTGTTCAAGCAACAGAACTTTGCCGTTGGTGCTGGGCTAGCCAAGAGTGAAGCCGTGGTCGCTGCGATCTTAGGCACAGTGTTTTTTGGGACGCATTTATCCCTTTTAGGTTGGTCGGGAGTGTTGTTGGGTGGTGTGGCAATTTTTCTCATGAGTGCCAAGCAAGGCCTGCGAAGCTTGTCGCTCAATACGGTATTGATTGGTTTGGCTTGCGGTACTTCGTTTGCGCTGACATCGCTTTGGGTACGAGAAGCGAGTTTATGTTTGAATGTGGGTTTCCCCCATAGCGCAGCTTGGGTGTTGCTATTTGTGATAGGCCTACAAACTTTGCTGTTAGTCAGTTATTTGTTGCTTAAGGATAAATTTACGCTGATAGCATTATGGCAACGACCTAAGTTGACTTTACTGACAAGCATCGCCAGTTGTTTAGGTTCTATCGGTTGGTTTAGTGCTATGTCGTTGCAGGCTGTGCCCTATGTTAAAACTTTAGGTCAAGTTGAAGTTTTCTTTATGATCTTGATTGCCACCTTTTGGCTGAAGGAAAAAGTAAAGATAAAAGATATGCTAGGGTTAGTCTTGATCGCTATCGCCGCTATTTTGGTGATGTGGGAATAGACTAAATTAATAGAAGGTGTGATGGTTTTTTAGACTAAAATAGAACTCGATTCAGTGTGTTTATATCAAGCAAACATTCGCTGAGATACAAATATACACACGTCTTGCTCCATAGATTTTGATACCATTTTTAACCGAGCGCTGTGCGAGTTAAGGATATATGCGAAAAAAATTAGCAAAATTAAATCTGTCATTATGGCAATGGCTGGCAGTCATATTGTTTCCAATTGGAATTGCTGCTGTCGCAAGTTATCTCTCTGCACAGTATTTTGTTGAAGATAAAGTCAAAGGTGTTGGGGCTATTTATGTGAGTCATATTGATACTTTGGTGTCCCATGCTAATGAAATCAGCCATTATGCATTGGCATTGAAGGATTCTGAGTGTCAAGAGTTATACAACTATATGTTGTTCCAACCCTACTTTCGCTCGGCTTTAATATATGATTCACAACATGTTTATTGCTCATCTAAAACCGGTGATATTGATACTCCCCTGAGCATTGTTAGTGCTACCGAAAATCTTGAAATATCTAACCAGTTTATTATTACGGGCACGCCTTTTATGCCTGAGGTGCCGGCGATAGTGTCATCTAAATGGGACCCTAAATCTAAACACGGCGCCGCTGTGATTATTGAAGGGAAATATTTAGTAGATTCCTTTGTACAGCCCGATGTGTTTCCCAGCGCAGTTATCAATGTCGCTTTATCCATCAATGGTAAAACGATTCCTGAATCACTCGGATTTATCAAAAATGAGGTAATGACTTTAGATTCTGATGAGCACAATTTTTCAGTGTTACTAGAAATGTCACCTGCTTTTTTTAGGCATTTTTTTTGGATATTTTTTGCCATCTCATTACCCTTTAGCATTATTTTGATTACGGGTTCTATCTTGTTTGTGCTCTATTCACGGTTATCTCGTCACTCCCTTGCTGATGATATTCGTAGCGGGATAGAGAACGAAGAGTTCTTTTTGGTTTATCAACCTGTGATCTGCGCTGAGGACGGCAAGGCCAAAGGAGTCGAGGCATTAGTGCGTTGGCAGCACCCACAAATGGGCTTAGTACGGCCTGATTTGTTTATTCCTATCGCCGAAGAGAGCAAGTTGATTGTTCCATTGACCAATTATATCTTCGAAAAGGCATTAAAAGATTTTGCTAATATGAAGGTTGAATCGGGCTTTAGAGTCGCATTCAACGTGGCGCCAGAGCATTTTACCCAAGATGATATCGAGTCGAAATTTATTCATCTGCGGGATTCTTTGGATCGTATTGGCGTTAAGCCTTTAATCGAAATCACCGAACGGCAATTATTAACGCCGGATATTTGCCAGCGCATTGAAAGCTTACGCCAGTTGGGGATTTTAGTGGCTATCGATGACTTTGGTACTGGGCAAACAACCTTATCTTTGTTACAAACCATGCCATTGGATTACTTGAAAATCGATAAATGCTTCATCGATACCATAGGGCAGGACTCCGTGACTTCCCACGTACTCGATACCATTATTGAGCTCTCCCATAAGATGAATTATGTGGTGGTGGCTGAAGGGGTTGAAACCCAGGAGCAGGCAGATTATTTGACCAGTCGCCAAGTCCATTTTTTACAAGGTTATCTCTTTGCTAAGCCCATGAAGCTGGCGGATTTAAAGTTATGGTTAGTCGAACATTTCAAAAAGTAGCATCATGATGTAAGTCTGCCATAAGGGCGCCTTGGTACCCTTATGGCTATTCAACTGTCTTAACTAAAGGTTCGAGGTTCTGATTAAAGGCTATAACCCGTTTCTTCGTGTTCCGATAAATCTAAGCCGTTAACTTCTTGCTCTGTGCTGACGCGAAGGCCGCCAAGTAGCTTACGGATGATCACAAACAGCAACCAAGTGACCACCGCAGTATAAGTGAATGTCGCCGCAACCCCGATAATCTGTACCCCAAGTTGGTCTATCATAGTGTCGTTCACGGCCGCAAAACCGTAGCCGCTAAAGACGCCTAATTGGGTCGAGCTAAATACACCCGCCAAAAGGGTACCAAGAATACCGCCGACACCGTGCACGGGGAAAACGTCTAAGGAGTCATCGATTTTAAGTTTCTGTTTGATATAAACCGTTGAGTAAAAACACACGATTCCACCGAGTAAACCTATGACTAAGGCGCCTGCTGGGCCAACATAACCAGAGGCGGGAGTGATAGTGCCTAAGCCCGCTACCATGCCTGTGACTATGCCAAGGGCGCTGGGTTTACCAAACTTAATCCACTCAATTGCCGCCCATGTCATCGCGCCCATAGAAGCGGCGAGATGAGTGGCTAGAATCGCCATGGCTGCGGTGCCATTGGCACCGAGCGCACTGCCGCCGTTAAAACCGAACCAACCCACCCACAGCATGCCCGCACCTGTGACAGTCATCGTCAGGTTGTGCGGCATAATGGCCGAGTTTAGAAATCCTTTGCGTGGACCTAGCACTTTAGCGGCCACGAGCGCAGCAACCCCTGCGGTGATATGCACCACGGTTCCGCCCGCGAAATCATACAGTCCTAGCTGTGCTAACCAGCCACCACCCCAAACCCAGTGGGTGATCGGCGCATAAACCAGTAATAACCAAGCACCTGAAAAGATAAGCACAGCTGAAAACTTCATTCGCTCGGCAAAACCACCGATGATTAAAGCTGGCGTTATGATGGCAAAGGTCATTTGAAATAGCATAAACAGCGGCTCGGGAATATCCCCGCTAAGACTATCGCGACCAATACCTGACAGTAGTGCTTTGTCTAAGCCACCGATGAAACTGTTACCTGTGTCGAATGCGAGTGAATAACCTAGCCCGAACCATAAAACTGAAACAAGGGCGGCAATAGAGAAGCATTGCATCAATATTGAAAGCACGTTTTTACTGCGAACTAAACCGCCGTAAAACAAGGCTAATCCTGGCAAGGTCATCAACAACACTAATGCGGATGAGCTTAAGATCCACGCTGTATTTGCAGCGCTAAATTGACCATCATCGGCGACGGCATTCGTCGCCAATATACTGAATAACATCAATAGGTATTTAATACTGAGTCTGAAGCTCACTAGCATCATAGGGCATCAACTCCTTCTTCCGAAGTGCGAATGCGCACCACTTGTTCTAACGAAGTCACAAAGATTTTGCCATCACCCACTTTGCCCGTATGGGCTGCAGCAATAATGGCATCAATAACAGCATCTTCTTGATCGGAATGAATGGCAACTTCGAGTTTAATCTTAGGTAAAAAGTCCACTGCATATTCAGCACCACGATACAATTCCGTATGGCCCTTTTGGCGGCCAAAACCGCGCACTTCAGTGACAGTCATGCCATGGACGCTGAGCTGAGTTAAGGCTTCACGTACATCGTCTAATTTGAACGGTTTAATGATAGCGGTGACCAGTTTCAATTTTCTCTCCAACAAGCTGTAGACTCAATTTATTGGAATAAAGCAGGAATTAGGCCATATAGATAAAGCATTTATTATCATTGCGTTAACATTAAAATGCACCGAAATAGCTTAAAATTTTGATGCAAAACGGTGCAAAGCAAAGTTAATCTGCCCTGATTTGGTGCGTATTTTTGGTGCAAGGTAAATTTGCTTGACTAGCATGAGTGCAGCAAACGCCGAGTGAGTATGGCGCTAGTGTAATTTGCGTTTTAATGCGGTAAATAAAAAGTGGGGATTTAGCAAAGAATTAAAAATTATATAGATTAAACATGATGTTATATTTAGTTTTGTTATGTGAGTTTTCTTGCTTAAGCTTCTAGCTGTTTGACGCGCGCCCAGAGGTCAGCATTAACTGGCGCACTTAAACCGTGCGCTCGTGCACGCTCACAGATATAACCATTAATTTGGTCTATCTCAGTTCGTCTTTGGTGTGCAATATCTTGGTGCATCGATGAGAAATTCCCCGCAGTGAGGCGGATCACCTGATAGACCCTGTCGTGTAACAATTGTTTATCTAGAGGCACGCCCTCGAGTGTGGCAACCGTGACTAACTCGTCGAGAATGCCTTTAATCATGTCACTAAAATCTGGCTCGGCGAGTGTGCCATTAGGACATTGATATAGTGCTGTAAGCGGATTAATTGCGGCATTAACGGCGAGTTTCTGCCATAGACAAGGCACAATGGCATCCACCCATTCACTGTTGGGGATAGCCGTCAGTAAAGCATTGCGATAATGCTCAGTGAGCTCTGTACCTGCAAAATGCCCAAATTGAGTTAGCCCTTGTCCAGTTTGCCTAATTTGCCAACTGGCTTGACGTAACACCCCTTGGGAAGTTGTCCCTAGGCTTAGCCCTCTGCCATCAGCTTGCGCATCAATTAGCGGCGCTAGGGCTAAATGAGGTCCCATTCCATTGTGTAACAACAAAATGTGGCATTGTCTGGGCAGTTGGTTAAGTAAGGGCAAAAGTGCATCGAGCACTTGATAGGCTTTGACGCAGACAATCACGAGGCGGATATTATCGAGCGCATTGGCCGCTAAGATAGGCACAGAATACTGGAGTGCGTGTGTTTTCTGTTGATTATCATTGGCCGGCGCTAATGGAGTGACGCTAAGTGTCTGCTGTATAGATGCAATTGAATCGCGGCCGATAAGACCAACACCCATGCCCGCTGTAGTCAGTTGGTGGCAAATAAGCTGCCCAACGGCACCAGCACCTAAAATCGCAATATCCACCACGCGATTTATGTTCACAGCATGAGTCATATGTGTAGCCTTAAGGTATCGGTCATCAGTACCAGTTTGAAGCGCCTGAGTTAATCTTCTCGCAATTGCGCTGCGCGGAAGTATTTACCATAGGCCCAATTGCAAAAGTAAAACAGTGCAATACCCGAAAAGTCGGCAATAACGTCACCCACAGAAGCGCTACGGTAGGGCAAACGTGATTGCACTAACTCAATTAAAATGGCGTAGCTTGCCAGTGTGAGAGATAACCAATACCACTTAGGTTTGAAAGCAAGATAGGTGAGATAGGAGAGGCAAAAAAAGCTCCCAAGATGGCCGACCTTGTCGATATTCGGAATACTTTGCGAATAGGTTGGTCTGGAAAATACCAGATAACTGATCACGACAAAGGCTACGGCTAAAGCCAGCTTAAATAGGGTGTTTTTAGTTATCACAAATATGTTTGTATTAGCTTAGAGTGGGGCAATGATAGGAAAATGTGTGGCTAAAGTCACCCATGATTACGCTTTTATTCTAGGCTTTACCTTCAACTTAGGCCAGTGTGTGGGTAAACTAGCTGCATATTAATTTGATATGGGACATAAAAACTATGCCTTCAATGGATATTGTGTCAGAAGTGAATGAAGTTGAACTGCGTAATGCGGTTGATAATACTAAGCGTGAGCTGGCGACACGTTTCGATTTTCGAGGTAAAACGGCTGACGTGGAATATAAGGACCATGTGGTCACGTTAACCGCTGAAGATGACTTCCAATGCCAACAATTAGTGGACATTTTACGTATGCAACTGAGCAAACGTAATGTGGATCCGTCTTCGATGGAAGTCGATGAGAAAGCCATCCACAGCGGTAAAACCTTCTCCCTAAAAGTGAAGTTTAAAGAAGGTATAGAAACCTTAATTGCTAAAAAACTGGTCAAGCTAATTAAAGACAGCAAACTTAAAGTGCAAGCGTCTATTCAGGGCGAGAAAGTACGAGTTACAGGTAAAAAACGTGACGATTTACAAGCTGTCATGGCGTTGGCACGTGAGTCTGAGTTAGGCCAGCCTTTCCAATTTGATAACTTTAAAGATTAATCGAGCAGAATTGGTTTAACGTGATGCAGTATCGCGTTTGCCATTTCGTCTTTAAATGTAAAAGCCCTCACACTAAGGTGTGAGGGCTTTTTTATATTGATGACATAAGTGCTATGAGACCTTAATCCGATTTTGTTGGTGCACTTTTTGATGAATCATCCATTAATGATGTGCTTGGATGCGGCGCATACTTGTTGACTAAGACAACCAAAAACAACACCGGAAAGCCAATAACACTGGCGGCGACAAAGAAGTTCACATAACCAAATGCGTCGACATAAGCGCCCGAGAAGCCCGCGATAAATTTAGGGAAAAGCAACATAATCGAAGACAGTAAGGCATATTGCGTTGCACTGTAGCCGTTGCTAGTGAGACTCGAGAGATAGGCTATAAATGCCGCCGTGGCTATCCCAGCGCTGAAGTTATCCACGGAAATAGCAAAGGTTAAAAAGGGCACGTTGTAGCCAATCACTGCCTGCCATGCGAATAGCAGATTGGTTACGGCAACCAGTAAGGCACCGAGGAAAAGGATTTTCATAGTTCCGAAGCGGGCTAACAAAACACCGCCGAAGGCTGCGCCGACTAAGGTCATGATCAGGCCATAGATTTTACTCAAATAGGCAATTTCTTCCTTAGTGAATCCCATGTCCACATAAAAGACGTTCGCCATAATCCCCATCACAATATCCGAGATCCGGTAGCAAGAAATCAGTAATAAGATAAGGATAGCGCTGCGGCCATAGCGTTTGAAAAAGTCGATAAAGGGTAAAATACTGGCCGTATATACCCAAGATATGCCCGCTGCGATAATTCTAGGATAACGTGCACTTAAGCGTTGTTTTAGCACTAATTCAGTGGCATCGGCGGCGCGGGTATCGACTTCGGGTTCGCGGCTAAAAAGCGTGGTCAAAATCCCAACAGACATCAATCCTGCCATAATCAGGTAAGAAGTTTGCCATGCCACTAAGTTGTATGCCGTGTTACCGGGTTCAACCCAAGCCGCTATCGTGAGAGCACCTGCGGTGGCGATAATCATGGCGCTGCGATAACCCACTTGATAGGCCGCTGCTAGTGCGGCTTGCATCTTTTCTGGGGCTGATTCAATCCGAAAGGCATCAATAACAATATCTTGAGTGGCTGAGGCAAAGGCGACCATTAATGCGAACAGTGCCAAGCGCTCGAGATCTTTGAGAGGGTCACTAAAAGACATGCCTAAGATGGCACCAACCAATAACAACTGAGCGAACAGCATCCAGCTACGGCGGCGGCCTAGAAATCGAGTTAGCAGCGGCAATGAAAGCCGATCGACTAAGGGTGACCAAGCCCATTTAAACGCATAGGCTAAGGCTATCCAGCTGAAATAACCGATTGAAGTGCGATCAACACCAGCTTCACGCAACCAAAAGGATAACGTTGAAAATACCAGCATTAATGGTAGACCAGCAGAAAAACCCAGTAATAACAGGATCAAAACCCGCTTGTGATAATAGACACTGAGGGCATCGAGTGAACGTTGAATAAAACCTGTTGCGGACATAGGCATGAGTCTAAGTGTTTAATCCGCTTAGCTTACGGGTAAGGTGCCATAGGGTTCAAGGGCTAATGGTATTCCTTTTACTTTGGAGTCCCGTTTAGCACTATAAGATGGTTGAATATGGCTCGAGAGTTAACTGCTTGTAGCTAAAAGTTTACCGCTTATCTTTATCGCTAGCATAGATCTTGATAGTAAGGAGAGCGTAATAATGTACACACGAGGAATTGGTTTACGAAATAAAAAAGGCCCTATTACAGGGCCATTTTTATTTCGATAGGAATGCTGAACTTAAGGTCTTATCCCGATGCATCCCTGCGGCACTCGGCCTCCTAAACTCAGGTAGTCACAGCAATCATTTACTTGCTTACGCAGATATTGATTACCGCGGATCACACAGTCAGGCCACCTGTTAAAGCTGTGGAGCAAGTGCCAAAACACTTTTTCAGTTTCAGTTTGCGCTTCGCCAGTCGAATTCAGTTGCTGCCATTCTTCTAACGTGTCCCATAAGTAAAGTTGCACTTCATGGAAGTCGAGTTCTTCACTCAAAAACGCTTTTCCATAGAAGGCGAGTTGGGGCGCTTTATTATCGATGAACTCAGTTGCCGTCATCGTTTGCCTCCTTTTTGTTTACTATCACAGTATAGATGCAAAATTAGCGCTTTTGCTCGAAATTATATTTTGATTACTGTTTTGGTAATAATTTGGCTTTTTTCAATATGATAGGGGTAACAGGAACATCGGGCCAATTGAGCTTAGTGTTAGTTCCTGTCTCAACGACAGCCATAGCTTCGAGGACGGTTTTACCTTCAATCACTTCACCAAATACGGCATAACCCCAACGACGTTTAGAGGGATCGAGTTTAGTGTTGTCGGCTACGTTAAAGTAGAACTGACGAGTGGCTGAGTGCGGCTCGTTTTCACGTGCCATGGCGATAGTGCCCATGCTATTTGTTAGGCCATTTCCTGATTCGTTGACTATCGGCTTACCCTCGGGGAGCTCTTCATACTTGGGGGTGAGTCCGCCGCCTTGCACCACAAAGTCACTGATCACGCGGTGAAATATTGTGTTGTCGTATTCGCCTTTAACGACATGAGTTAAAAAGTTATCGACAGTGATTGGTGCACGAGTTCTATCTAGCTCGACCACTATTTTGCCTAAGCTAGTATCAAATTCGACTCTGGGATACAAGGTATCGGCCTGAATGTCGAGTGCGAGGCTATGATGACTCATAAAGATGAGTAAGAGGGCTGATATCCAACGGAGCATATTGATTTCCTTATAATAAACTGACGCTGTTATTTTTGTAGAAACTGATTAAGCTCAGGATCGTTTAGAATCTCGCCGGTAAGTTGGCCGAGCAATTTGTTCATATCCAGTTCTAAGGTTGCAAAATCGGGCGTTAAAGGACCTTTTAAAGTGCCTTTGGCTTTATAGCGTTTTACCAGCTCTTGGGTGGAATTTTTGGCTTGAACTGCGATTAACACACTGTGTTTTGCCTCATAGCCAAAGGTCTTTTTAGTGATATCCATTTGCAATTCTTCTAATTGAATTTGCACTGAATTAGTTGCGCTTGGGTCGATTTGGTAGCCCGCTTGAGCAAAACCTGCGCGGAATACTTCATCGAGTAACAGTTTAGGCGGTTCGCTCGGGCCAACTAAACGTGTTTTTGTCCCTTCTTCAATAAAACGAGCAACATAATCGACTGTGCGTGTATCTACCGTTTCAAGAGCGATAGGTACAAGTTGCGCCGTTTGTTGGCTGATATTGGGCACTTGAGGGCTGAAAGCCATATGAGTCGGATTTTGGCTGGCACAGCCCGCGAACAGCAGGGGGAAAGTCAAGGTCAGTAATAGCCGTTTCATGGGATCTCTCGTACAAGTAAAAGTGGCTACAGCATACCAGAAATCACTTTTGATGCCACAGAACACCGTGATTCAGTTGAGGTACAGCTTTTATTGCTAATATCTTGTGCTCATTATTCACATCCGTGTTTTCTGTGCATTCACATCATTTATTCGCATAGTTACAAGGCATGGAAGGCAGGTTAAATATGGAAAAAATATCATTCACTTCGTTATTTGTTGGCCTGATGCTGGCGTCAGGCATGATGAGCTCCAATGTGCTCGCGGGCGATTCTGCCCATATACTGGGTGGTAGTTTAGGTTACGGTACCCAAGAATTTGAAACTAAGAACGGTAAATATGATGCGGGTGACACCTTAACCAGCGACTTATATTACCGCTATATGCTCAACGAGCATTTTGGGTTTGAGGCGGGTTATTTAGCGGGTTCAGGTGGGGTGGCGAGTGCGCTTGTTAGCGTCATCAGTGAGATAAAAGATTTACGTTACCAAGGTGTTAGAACCGCCGCTTACGCTGAATATGCTTTGTCTCGTGGTAACAGCTTGTATGCCAAATTAGGCGCAGCTTACACTCAAGTCAGCTATGAGATAGATAAACAAGATATGGACTCGGATGATGTAGGTTTTTATGGCGCTGCAGGCTGGCAATATCGATTTAAGTCAGGATTCGGTTTGAATTTGGAATACCAATATATCCCGATGAAAGAGCTTGAATTACAGGGGATCAACTTTGGTATTAGTTACCGATTCTAATCTTTCCTTATCCAACGATTAAAGCGCCTTTAGGCGCTTTAATCGTTTTACAAACAAGGAATTTAAAACATTAAACCGAATACTGACTGGCAACAAAATGACAACATTTTGTCCTTGCACTCTTTTAATGCAATGGGGGACAGGTTAGAGTAAAAATTCGATGTTTAGAATGAGAGAGCATAGATGCTCCCGCGTCTTTTTTGTAAGGCTTAGTCATGTTAACGATAGCAACGCAAATCGCCCCAGATAACCTGATCAATCAGAAGGGGTTACCCCATTTCGGTCATTTCGATGGCATAGTCAAAACCTTAGGTTTAGCGGACTTTGCCTATTTTGATACCATGGATAAACCTGCTTCAGCGTGGGCTAAGCATTTCGATTATAAACAATTTCAGTTTGTCTCTTTGGTCACGCCGCGTTATGTCCTAGGCATCGCGCTTGCCGATATTGCCTACGTCGGCAGTGCTTTTTGTTATTTATACGACATAAAAACCAACACACTCACCCAGCTTGATTGGCTAAAACCTTTGAGGTTTGGCTATCAAATGACACCATCGCCAGCCGAGGGCCGAAGTAGTATTGGCCGTAAAGGGGCGCAGTTAAGCTTTGAGATTGTAGAGGGCGGTTGGCGGTTAGTGATTGATACTAAAAATATTCAAGCCGATGTGACTTTACACTCAGCCCCCTTAAGTTTGCCTATGGCTATGTGTAGTCCTACTGGATACAACGGCTGGACTTACACACAAAAGCATAATGGTTTGACCGTTAAAGGTAGTTTGACTGTGGGTCATGAGCCGCAGCCGCTGAATCAAGCTTTAGCAGGCTATGACTTTTCAGCGGGTTACATGCGCCGTGATACCAGTTGGCGCTGGGCGTCAATTAACGCGCGGATCCATGAGGGCATTATGGGGCTTAATTTAGCGGCGGGTGTTAATGAAACTGGGGCTACTGAAAATGTCTTTTGGATTAATGGCGAGCGTCATTTACTCGGGCCAGTGCAATTTGAGTTTGATCGCCATGCCACGCTCGGCGCCGAGGTTTGGCGAGTCTACAGTCAAAATGGCCAAGTGGATTTGCAGTTTGCGGCGCGCAATTGTCGCAGTGAAAAGCGTAATTTGCTCTTGCTTAAGAGTAATTTCCGCCAATTCATCGGTCATTTCAGCGGCACGATTACCGATAATCAAGGACACAGTTACCAGTTAAATAATGTTCTGGGGCTCGCCGAAGATCATTATGCCCGCTGGTAGCTAACGATGACTAACGGATCGCAGCTGCCTGCGTTGTGGCGTTGAATGCGGTTTATAGAATGCAGTTAGAGTTTTTATAAAAGTAACAATAAAAATAATCATAAAATAAAAATAGAACAGGATGATCTTATATGGATATCGCCTCGCTGATCCAGCACCCAGAATTGTTACTGCTGGTGCTTGCACCTTTGTTTTTCGTGTGTATTTTGCTGGAATGGTACTTTGGCGATAAAAGACAAAAGCTACCGTTAAGTGCACGTTATCGCGGCCAAGAAGTGCTGTGTAATTTCAGCCTCGCGGCCATGCACCAAGGTGCCGATCTGCTCACTGGTTTGCTGATCGCTAAGCTATATTTGGCGATGTTTGGTTGGAAGTTATTCGATATTGAAATGGGCCCATTGAGCTTTATTGCCTTGATGGTTGCGCAGGACTTTTGTTATTACTGGTTCCACAGGGCGAGCCACAGAGTCCGCTGGATGTGGGCGGCTCACGTGGTGCACCATAGCTCTGAGAATATGAATTTTAGCACTGCGTTTCGTCAGAGTTTAATGTATCCCTTTGCAGGCATGTGGGTATTTTGGTTACCGCTGGTGGTCATAGGTTTCGATCCAAACTGGGTGGTGTTTGTGGTATTACTCAATCTGGGATTGCAATTTTTTGTGCATACCCAAGCGATTAAATCACTCGGACCGCTGGAATGGGTCTTCAATACTCCATCACATCACAGGGTGCACCACGGTCGTAATCCCCAATATATAGATAAGAACTATGCGGGTGTGCTGATTATTTGGGACAAGCTGTTTGGTACCTTTGAGCCCGAGGTAGATACTGTGATTTACGGCATCACTAAGCCAGTGAATAGTTTTAATCCCTTTAAAGTGACTTTTAGTGAATGGCGAGACATGTTTGCAGAGGTCACAGCGACAGGATTGAGTGTTAAACAACGACTGCGTATCTTGTTTGCTCCGCCTTCCAGCAGTTTAAAAAGCGAGGAATAACAATTCACTGCATTTTCCAAGTTAAATAGCGCAAATGGCTAATAGAGTCTTGAATTTAGCCTTGCTAGCCTATATTCCGTTTTTTGCCACTGTTTTGGTGTAAAAATGTACAATCCCATACTTTGGTGGTACTTTTTGGGGTAAGGAATTTAACTCGGGAGGACTTATCATGATGGATGAACCTCGATTATCCGCGGAGGAGCTTGCTTGTTTTAGCGAACTTTTTTCGCCGACTCGTGTGGGCACTGCCTTGACTAACGATCCCCTGGTCAATCATGTGCTCACAGTCACAACTGAAGTGCCGCAAGTTATCGCCTCGATTCTCGGCAAGGCAAAACTCACTTTATTGGCCGAAGTCGGACCCTATAAACTCTGGTTTCCGCTACTGATGAAAGTGGATGACTTTGGACAGTTTCAACCCACTTTAGGTGTACCTGAAGTGCTAGATGCCTCGGGAGTGGAGCGCAGTTGGCGGTTAACTCAAGCCGATGATGTGTGGATATTCGACCACGATCAAGGTGAGCAATGGTCTGTTGCCTCGCTATCTAGTTCTGGCATGGCCATTCGTGCTAAATCACAGCAGCAATTTAAACAATTGTTAGGCAGTAAAGACTTGCAATTACAATTGCCCAATGGCGAGACTATGCGCGTCGATATCGAGCCTATTCGTAGCGAGAAAGGTCTGGCCTTCGTTAAGTTTCAGGCCGAAACCGAAGAGCGTGAAGCGTTACGTCAATTCTTATTTAGTCGTCACCGTAGCCAGCACGCTCAGCTCTACCGTGACTTACGCTATACCCAAGCAACCTGAAGATACGAGTTTCAGAGCGCCTAGGGTGCTTCAATTCAAGGCGCATCAATGACAGAATGTCGGCCACCTTTTGAATTGATGCAACACGGAAGTGAAGTGCCCTAGGCGCTCCGTTCCGGCGGGTTTTAACGCACTTTATGCTGCGTTGGTTATTTTTAACTTAGCTCGCTAGGTCTGCAAATAACCGCCTTGCCTAAAGTGCGTTAAACTCCCGCTGAATCCTGCATCTTCAGGTTGTTTGGGTATAGTACCCTGCATTGCGACAGTTTTCGGCCTTGTGTTAGTTGACCTGTTATCTAAAAATCTCAGTGCTGCAACTTGAATGTGAAATCCACGGATTTAAAAACTGTCATTTGCGATTGCATTGCTTTTCCCTGATTGTTACCTGCCAATCTGTCGCTCGATGGATTAGAATGGCGGTGAATTCAACACATCAGAGCGAGCGGTATGCACGTACATATTTTAGGAATTTGTGGAACCTTCATGGGTGGTCTAGCGTTATTGGCTAGGGCAAAAGGGCACAGAGTGACGGGCTCGGATGCCAATGTCTATCCTCCTATGAGCACGCAACTAGAGGACCAAGGCATTGAGCTTATTCAAGGTTTTGACCCTAGCCAGCTGGGTGAAGCAGGGCACTATCCTGACTTAGTTGTCATTGGTAATGCCATGAGCCGGGGTAATCCTTGTGTGGAAGCCGTGTTGAACATTGGCATCCCTTATACTTCTGGCCCGCAGTTTTTAGCCGATCATATTTTGCCTGAGCGTTGGGTGCTGGCAGTGTCTGGCACTCACGGTAAAACCTCGACATCTAGCATGTTAGCCTGGATTTTAGATGATTGTGGTTATGAGCCTGGGTTCTTAATCGGTGGCGTACCGCAAAACTTTGGTGTGTCGGCACGTTTAGGCAAGACCGCTTTCTTTGTCGTTGAGGCCGACGAATACGACAGTGCCTTTTTCGATAAACGTTCGAAATTCGTGCATTATCATCCGCGTACCTTAGTGATCAACAATCTTGAGTTTGATCATGCCGATATTTTTGCCGATCTGGCTGCGATTCAAAAACAGTTTAACCACTTAGTTCGCACCGTTCCAGGTGAAGGCAAGATCATTTGGCCCGCCGATTCCCATGCTGTTAAGCAAACGATTGATATGGGTTGTTGGAGTGAGCAAGAAACCTATCATTTAGCCGAATCGACCAGCGGTTGGTATGGCAAAGCGTTAAGTGATGATTGCCATCGCTTTGAAGTGTTTTTTGATGGTGAGTCTCAAGGCATTCTCGAATGGGATTTGATTGGTCAACATAATATTGAAAACGCCATAATGGCTATTGCTGCCGCACGCCACGTGGGCGTTAAGCCGAGTGCTGCAATTGAAGCTTTAGCTAAGTTTATGCCACCTAAGCGTCGACTCGAATTACTCGGAACCGTTAACGGTGTGAGCGTATATGACGATTTTGCTCACCATCCAACGGCCATTGCGACCACGTTAAAAGGTATGCGGGCTAAGGTTGGGCAGAGCAAAATTACTGTGGTACTCGAGCCGCGCTCAAATACCATGAAGAGCGGTGTCCATAAAGACACCTTAGCTTTTTCTATGATGCAAGCCGACGAAGCCTTTTTATATCAAGCCGATACCATTGACTGGAATATGAAAGAAGCTATGGAAGCGGCGGTGATCCCTGTGACTGTGTTACATCAAATTGATGATGTGGTCGCCAAAGTCGCAGCAACCGCCAAAGCAGGCGACACCATAGTGGTGATGAGTAACGGTGGTTTTGGTGGGTTACATAAGAAGCTGCTGGCCGCATTAGAACAGGCTTCAACTGTAGAGCAGGTTAGCTAAGATGGCCTACGCAAAGTCGACTAAGGCGATTAGCTTAGCTTGGACGGGCGCCTCTGGTGCTCCCTATGGACTTAAGCTACTCGAGTGTCTGTTGGTATCGGGTTATCAAGTGTTTTTGATGATCTCCAGTGCCGCTCGAGTGGTATTGGCGACGGAACACGGCTTACAGTTAAGCGCCAACAGTGACAAAGCCCATGCCCAGCTGTTGGCTTTGCTGCACGAAAAAGGCGTGATTATTGCTGGCGAGCTAGTGGTATTAGGCAAAGATGAGTGGTTTTCACCGCCTGCATCGGGTAGCGCTGCACCTAAACAAATGGTGATTTGTCCTTGCTCAACGGGGACGTTAGCGGCAGTTGCTACCGGAATGAGTAATAATTTACTCGAACGCGCCGCCGATGTGGTGATTAAAGAGCGCGGTCAGCTTATCCTAGTACCGAGGGAAACTCCTTTTAGTGCCATACACTTAGAGCATATGTTAAGCCTTTCTCGCCTCGGCGCGACCATTATGCCCGCCGCACCCGGCTTTTATCACAATCCCAAATCGGTTGAAGATCTGGTAGACTTCATGGTCGCTCGAATTCTCGATCATTTGGGCGTTGACCATGCATTAACGAGTCGCTGGGGTTATGACAAACAGTCTAACCGCGACCTCGACAATTGAGACTTATATGAAACACACCACCGAAGTGATGATCTCTGCAGAAGAGATAAGCCAGAAATTGGATCAAATGGCAGAGCTAATCAATGCCCATTATGCCCACAGTGAACGTCTGCTGATGGTCGGCTTGTTAAAAGGCTCAGTGGTCTTTATGGCAGACCTGTGTCGCCGCATTAAAGGCCATGTTGAAATCGATTTTATGTCGGTTTCCAGTTATGGCAATACTATGACCAGCTCACGGGATGTGAAAGTGCTGAAAGATGTGCAATCAGATATCGCCGGTCGCGATGTGCTGATTGTGGAAGACTTGATTGACTCAGGTAACACCTTAAGCAAAGTGCGCGAGATGTTGTTACTGCGGGAGCCTAAGAGTCTTGCACTGTGCACCCTGTTGGATAAACCTGAGCGTCGTGAAGTGGATGTGAAGGTCGATTTTATCGGTTTTACTATCCCTGATGAGTTTATCGTAGGTTATGGTATTGATTATGCCGAGCAGTATCGCAATCTACCTTATATCGCCAAAGTCGTACCACTCGATTAAGTGTCCGATACAGTTTAAAACTCCCGCAGCAGGCGGGAGTTTTGCTTTTTGCGGCTATATAAAAAATATAAATGATAGAATCATTAAAGATTTTTTTTCAATCAATTAGCTATTTTTTTGCTTTAGTTCTGCAACCCATCATTGTAATTGTGTTTTTTAGCACCATCTTATTACTTTCTAATGTGTAAGGATCGGTACAAATATGGCGAATATTACCCATGCTCTAGTACTCGAAGGGCTTAAAAAAACCTATAAAGGCGGCGTAGAAGCGGTTAAAGGCATCAGCCTTACCGTCAATCAAGGGGATTTCTTTGCCTTGCTCGGCCCCAATGGTGCTGGTAAATCCACCACGATTGGTATTATTAGCTCCTTAGTGCAGAAGAGTTCAGGTACGGTCAAAGTCTTTGATTATGATATCGATAAGCAGCTAGAACACGCCAAACTCTGCATTGGTTTAGTGCCACAAGAGTTTAACTTCAACCAGTTTGAAACCGTGCTGCAAATTGTGGTGAATCAAGCGGGTTACTATGGTGTGCCAAAACCTATCGCCCTTGAGCGTGCCAAAAAATACTTAAGTCAACTGGATCTGTGGGAAAAGCGCAATAGCCCTTCGCGGGAATTATCCGGCGGCATGAAGCGACGGTTAATGATTGCGCGCGCGCTGATGCACGAACCTAAATTATTGATTTTAGATGAACCTACCGCAGGTGTGGATATTGAACTGCGCCGCTCTATGTGGGAGTTTCTCAAACAAATAAACCAGCAGGGCGTGACGATCATCCTGACCACTCATTACCTTGAAGAAGCGGAAATGCTTTGCCGTAATATCGGCATTATTGATAAAGGTATTTTAGTGGAATGCACTAGCATGAAGGCGTTGCTGAGTAAGCTGAATATGGAGACGTTTATTCTCGATCTTCGTCGCGATACTGAAACGGCCCCCGTGCTCGATGGCATGGCTTGTCGCTTAACCGACTCTCATACCTTAGAGGTGGATGTAGCGAAAGAGCATAATCTTAACGATGTTTTTAGCCAATTGAGCGCAGCTAATATTGAAGTGCTATCGATGCGTAACAAGTCTAATCGGTTAGAAGAACTCTTCGTCGAACTCGTGAAGAAAACTCAGGGAGCCTCAGCATGAATCAGCTCTACTTTATTGCCTTTAAAAGTATTTTAAGTAAAGAGATCAATCGTTTTACGCGAATTTGGATCCAGACCTTAGTCCCGCCAGCGATTACCATGACCTTGTATTTTTTGATTTTTGGTAACTTAGTCGGCAGCCGGATTGGAGAAATGGGCGGCGTATCTTATATGGAGTTTATCGCCCCTGGTTTGATCATGATGTCGGTGATCACTAACTCTTACTCGAATGTTGCTAGCTCATTTTACAGTGCCAAGTTTCAACGTAATTTAGAAGAGCTGATGGTGGCACCTGTGCCCCATTATGTGCTGATTGCTGGCTACGTAGGCGGCGGCGTGGCGCGCGGTTTGTGTGTTGGCCTGATAGTGACGTTAGTGGCCATGTTCTTTGTCGACATTAGCTTACATCACGCAGGTTTAGTGGTGATGACGGTATTTTTAACCTCAGTGCTATTCTCATTGGGTGGCTTAATTAACGCTGTTTTTGCCAAAAGCTTCGACGATATCAGTATCATCCCCACCTTTGTGCTTACCCCATTAACTTACCTTGGCGGCGTATTTTATTCCCTGTCACTCTTGCCCCCATTTTGGCAAGGCGTGTCGGCACTTAACCCTGTGGTCTATATGATCAACGTGTTCCGCTACGGCTTTTTAGGCTTTGCCGATATCAGCGTGCCATTATCCATCGCCATTATGATCGGTTTCTGTGTCGCACTTTGGACCTTAGCGTATTACTTAGTCTCGCGCGGAATAGGCCTGCGTTCCTAGACATATTTCTTTAGAGCGTAATAGAAAAAGGGAGCCATTAAGGCTCCCTTTTTACTGTCAACAACTCGTTACTTCATACGACGACGCATTGCCGCAAGTGGTAACAATAAGGCGGTTAACCAACCGAGTGAACCTCCTCCATTGTCTGTATTTTTATTTGGTGCAGCAACCGCAGTCACTTCACCAGTATTACTGTTTAATGTGCCATCATTCGCAATAACAGTAAATGTATAGGTTCCCTGCTCTTTTGGGGTAAAGCTAATATTTTTTGCTGCAGGATCAAAAGTCACTGTAGGACCTGATGTCTGTGTCCAAATATAGGTGAGTGCATCGCCATCGACATCTTTAGCATTTGACATGACGGTGATTTTTTGGCCTGTAGGCAAGGTTTCTCCTGTTGGGGCGACAGTTGGTGCATCATTGACATTAGCAACTGTCACAGTCACTTTAGTCGCTTTTGATACGTTGCCATCGGCATCTTCGACGCTGTAAGTGAAGCTATCGGTGCCAAAGAAGTCTTTCTTAGGCTGATAAGTCGCAATGCCAGCTTCACTGATAGTGACAGCACCATTGGCAGGTGCGTCTACTACAGTTGCTTTAGACAATGTACCTACAGGAGCAATATCCAAAACACGTTGTGCATTGGCGGTTATGCCATTGCCTGTGATTGATGCGCGAGCAACTTTTTGATCTGGATTGATATCATTTGCGAGCAAATCAATTTCTATTGAGGTTTCTTCTGTAGCTTCTGCCATATCGCCAGTGCCAAAGGAGAATTCTGTCGCTTTAGCCAGATAGTCGATAGTAACATTACCTGCCGTTGTGTTTTTCAGCGTCAATGTATTACCTGTTACAACCGAATCACCTTCACCATTAAAGTGGTAAGTTGTTCCAATTGTTCCGCCTATATTTTCAGCGCCGATAGTGACGTTTGAAGGCATATTTGGAATATTTATGTAATTGAATACAACCTCTTCAGTATTACCTGTCTTAATCCAAATGCTAAACGTATAAGGTGTATTTGATGTATCACCATAGAGTTGGCCTTTATTCCACTCTAAAGCTAACCATTTAACTCCATCATCATCTGTGAATACACCAACGGCTAAGTCACCACCTCCAGTATCGCCAGCAGATTTATCTGATAAATCAAAATCTGACCAGAAGGGCGCTAAAATGTTATTTGGGTTGCTGCCATCAGGTAGCTTTTTGTTCGCAAATGTACCACTTGCACTTCCACCTCCAACAATCGCTAGACCATTGTCAGACATAGTGATGCTGGAATAGCTAACCCCATTGTATTTAAAGCTAGGCACAGTAAAGGTGAACGCTTGTTCATCACAACCTTCTGGACAAGTAATTGGTTTGACCCCTAGACTCACTATGCTTGGGAAACCAGCTGAGCCCTTAGTTGTCGTCATTTTAGGAAGATTAAGTGACCCAACCCAAGTAATGTTGCCTATATCTTCGTTGATTTGTAAACCATTTTGCGTCGCGCCAGCTAAGCTAACTTTTACATCATCTTTCGATGTTAGTTTCGTGCCTTCTGGTGCTTGCGCTGTAATAGTCACTGTACTGTCAAATGAGTTATTGTTAATCACAACTGATATTGGAATCGCATCGGTTGCGTTAAGTTCGGTTTTCTTGCTCATAGTCGAAATCAGTGAGGCATCACTTGACTCTTTAGCTAACACAGCCAAAGGTAAGTGAGCATCTTGCAGTCCTTCGGTGCTGCTTATCATTACATTACCAAAAATCCACTCACCATATTCTGCGAAAGTTGAGTCAACGGTTACAGTAAACGTGGCAGAGGCTCCTGCGGCAAGTTCTAAGCTAGAAGGTGATACTGTTATACCTGTACTATCGGATGAAGTTGATAAGTTCCAAGATGTTTTTGCGTCACTCTTGTTATATACCGTTCGAGTGAAAGTACATGGACCAACACAAGAGTCTGATGCGATGGATGGTTTGTCGAACGTTAATATAGCTTTGGCTGCAGCATCTAAATCCATGCGTCCAGCACCCATACCAAATGGTGTGGCTGGTGTTGTTGCATCATCATCTAAAATATCATCAAATTTAGCTGTTGATGTTAAAGCAGTTTTAATATCGTTTGCAGACCAATCTGGATGTAATTGACGCATCATAGCTGCAGCACCTGCTACGTGCGGGCTTGCCATACTGGTGCCAGAGATCATATTAAAGTCTTCACCACCATCATCAGGAGAAAAAGCTGACAGAATGTTGGTACCAGGTGCTGCAATATCCGGTTTAAGAATATTTTGGTTGCCATCAGGACCGCGTGAACTGGTGCTATTTAGGTTATCAGCAAGTTCAGAAACCATGATACGTTTAGTTTTTGCAACTATCGTACCTGTTGTTGCAGCATCTCCCATGGCTTCAATTACGGCTAAACCTGCATCTTTCGTAATCATGACAGCAGGGAATGGTTCACCAGGCATAGACATAGTCGTTGGTGCACCTGCCGCATTGTTATAAACTACAAGGGCTTTAGCGCCTGCAGCTTTTGCGTTTGTGGCTTTTAATGAGAAGTTACATGTTCCGCGAGAAATCAATGCAATGCCATCTTTGAACGAATCCGCAGCAAAGGCATCACAACCATTGGCATTTTCAGCATCTAAATTAACGGCCGCAATCACTGGAGCGGTAATATCTTCTGAAAGCACTGCATCAGAACTTGGGATAGCAAGTAAATCATCACCACCGGTATTAAAGCTATTAGCGAAAAAACGCCCTGTTGTAGTGTTAGCAACAGTTATTCCTGATTCAATACAAGCAGGGCAGCCGATAGTTTGAGGACCATTACCATCGTTACCGGCAGCGCTAACTACAACAACCCCCGCAGCTTCTGCAGCTTCAAACATGGTTTTGTATGGGCTGCTAGCTGGATCACTACCAGCACTCCCCCCCCATGAGTTGTTGATTACATCTGCACCATCATTAACAGCATGCTCTAAGGCTTCCATTAACATGATGTTAGAGCCGGTTCCGCCTGTGCAATCAGGCTTACTGTAAAGAGCCTTGTAGACCATAAGGTAAGCTGCTGGTGCTACACCAGATAGTTGAACGGGAATATCTTTATAAGTAGTTGATATCTTGTTACCGACAGCGGTACCTGCAACGTGAGTTCCGTGACCACCATAGCTAAGTGGACTCATGTATTCATTAGGACACACAGGTGATGTTGGCTGTGACCAACGCGCAACGATCAGCTTGTTGTTACAGAATGAAACATCGACAGTCGAGCAGTAGTCATCCGATGGTCGACTACCGCTGGGTGCTGTGAAGCCTGCATCGGTAAACATGGGGTTTTCCGGACGAATGCCGCCATCAATAATAGCAACTTTCATTCCTTTGCCCGCATTAGCCATGCCGGAAACGGCTTCCCACATAGCTGGGGTATTAATCACTTGGTGTGATGCATCCATGTTAGTTTCATATATAGCCTCTGGGTATACTGCTTTCACTCCAGGCATTTTGGCTATTTTTTCAACACTTAGTCCTTGGCCAACAACTGTTATACCGTTAAAAAGTGTTTGGAAATGACGTTCCACTTTTGCATTTGGCGCAATTTTAGCTAAATTGCTAGCAAAAGCGTTTTGCTCTTTAGCTAGGTGACTTGAATAGCTTTTGACATTAGTAGATTGAATATCTAGTTTTTCTTTTTTCGAATTTAAAGCTGTTGCTGCGAAGTTGCCGATGCCGCCTCTATACTTAGCTAGTGCAGGAGATTCCATCTCAACAATAAAACGTTGTGGAGCATCGAGGTTAGTGGCTGATGTTTGCGGTTTAGTATATTTATCATGCGCGCTTATTTCTGGAGAGTAAGGTTTAAATGTAAATTCACTGTTAGCAATAGCTGCGCTTGAGAGTAGTGCAGCGGAGATAGCGATCGATAGTTTTGTCTTCACAACTTCTTCCTTGTCAATTAATGCTTTCAGCACTTTATTAAACGTGCCTGTAGCTGAATTGTTATAGTTTCTGCTGCGCTCTTTGGCGGTAGCAATGAAGTTGTAACACAAAAGTATCGTATGGTTAACACTTTTGCGGTAAAAAAGATGTTAATCACACTTTGGTATTTGTTATGTTGTTTGTAGGTGTTTGCTGTTTTTCCTGTTTAAGGTTTAACCGCTCTGACGATTGGGTTTTGTAGGCTGATCAAGGTTTCCGTCGACTGGATTTCATCGATAGATTGGATGCGATTGATGAGCACGTGTTGCAAGCCGTCGATGGATTGGCACATGACCTTGACGAAAATACTGTAGTTGCCTGTGGTGTAATAGGCTTCGACGACTTCTTCGAGAGCGTTGAGTTTGGCGATAGCTGCGGGGTAATCGCCAGCACTTTTAAGGTTGATACCGATAAAACAGCAAACGTCATAGCCTAAGGCTTTAGGGTTTACCGTGATCTGCGCACCTGTAATGATCCCCGCTTGCTTCATTTTTTCTACCCGAACATGGATAGTGCCGGCGCTCACGCTAAAGCGTTTAGCGAGTTCGGCAAAGGGTGTGCGGGCATCCTGCATTAGGGCTTCGAGGATATGATTATCGAGTTGATCGCGCTGAAATGCGGTATCCATAAATAAACTCTCTATAACGTAGTGAATTGTCATAAAGTTACGTTTTTTTATGGGGAATTGCTACCGATTTTGCCCGTATTATTTGATTTTAGTGATCATTGTTCGCCCAAAGGCTCACAAAAAGGGACTTTTGCGCTAAAAGTCATACTGACACCCGAGTAGGGATGTTTGATGGTGAGCTCTGCTGCATGTAGTAATAGTCGAGGCGCTAAGGATTTTGCCAGTGAGTCGGCATAAAAACCATCGCCTAAAATCGGATGTCCTAGCGCCATCATATGCACCCGTAATTGGTGTGAGCGGCCTGTGATTGGCATCAGTTTAACCAGCGTTGAGCGTTTGGCGCGGCTCATTACTTGGTAGTGAGTCAAAGACGGTTTGCCAACAAGATGATCGACTTTCTGTTTAGGGCGATTTGGCCAGTCGCAGATCAGTGGATAATCAACGCTGCCAGTGTCATTTTTGAAATGGCCTGCGACCCTTGCATAATAGGTCTTACTGGTTTCTCTATCGTGGAACTGACGTTTTAATTCCCGCTCGGCGCTACGAATAAGGGCGACAACGATCACGCCTGAGGTCGCCATATCGAGGCGATGGACGATTTGGCAATGGGGATGCTCAGCTTTTACTCGAGCATAGACACTGTCGTAATGGGCGGGGTCGCGACCGGGCACAGACAACAATCCTGAAGGTTTGTTGATGACGATAATGTCTTTATCTTGATAAAGAATGTCGAGCCAAGGAGTTGTAGGTGGTTGGTAAATAAAATCAGTCATTATAGTGCCTATTGGTCAATGCGGGGCAAAGATACTCTGCTCGGCTTGAGGGCGCAAGTGCGTGGCCTAAAGATTGCCTGTTGTAACCACCCGCTCGAACAGAAGGAAAGCGCGTTAGTTGATGATTTGCTGATAGAGCTGTATTTGAGTTTTTGTTATACTCCCGTCCTTTTCGTTAATGATCATTTTGAGTCTGTGAAGCCATGAGCCAGCCAGAGATATACACTCCCGAGAATCTTTCTCACGTCCATAACCGTCTTGAGTTATTGGCGCCTGCAAAAAATGCTGACTACGGTATTGAAGCCATACGCCATGGTGCCGATGCGGTATATATAGGTGGTCCTGCATTTGGTGCGCGGGCAACGGCGGGTAACAGTGTTGAAGATATCGCGCGCCTGTGTACTTATGCTCATCAATACCATGCTCAGGTATTCGTCGCCCTCAATACCATTTTGATGGATAACGAACTGGCCGACGCCGAAAAACTCATTTGGCAATTGTACGAAGCGGGTGCTGACGCGCTGATTGTGCAGGACATGGGTGTATTGCAGCTCAATTTGCCGCCGATTGCCCTGCATGCCAGTACCCAAATGGATAACCGCAGTCCAGAAAAAGTGGCGTTTTTAGAGCAAGTTGGTTTTTCTCAGGTGGTGCTTGCCCGTGAATTGGGCTTAAGCCAAATCCGTGATGTCGCCGCGCATACTAATATGCAGCTCGAATTCTTTATCCACGGTGCTTTGTGCGTGGCTTACAGTGGTTTGTGTAATTTGAGTCATTCCTTTAGTAACCGCAGTGCTAACCGCGGTGAATGCTCGCAAATGTGCCGCCTGCCGGGCAATCTTAAAACACGTCAAGGTGATGTGTTAGCGCAGAACGAACATTTATTGTCTTTAAAAGACAATAACCAAACCGAAAACCTTGAGGCGCTAATCGATGCGGGCATTCGCTCGTTTAAGATTGAAGGTCGCTTAAAGGATTTAAGTTACGTTAAAAACGTCACCGCGCATTATCGCCAAAAGCTGGATGCGATTATGGCGCGTCGCCCTGAGTTTAAGGCTTCATCCCACGGCCGCTGCGAACATAGTTTTACCCCTGATCCTGAAAAGACCTTTAACCGTGGCAGTACAGATTACTTTGTTAACGAACGTAGCCAAGGGATTAAAGATTTCCGCTCGCCCAAATACATAGGCGAAGAAGTCGGTAAAGTGGCCAGTCTAGGTAAAGACTTTATCCAAGTGAGCTCTAGCCATGAGTTTAATAACGGCGATGGCTTAGCATTTTTCCCTGCGAATTTTGCTATGGCCAAACAATCCGATGACAAGCTGCAAGGTCTGCGGGTTAACCGCGCTGAAGGGTTAAAACTGCATATATTGCAGGTGCCAAAGGATTTAAAAGTCGGCATGACTTTGTACCGTAACCATAACCAAGCCTTCGAAGCCCTGTTATCTAAAGAATCTTCTAAACGGATTATCGGCGTCGATTTACGGTTGAGCGATACCCAAGACGGACTCGCACTGACATTGACCGATATCTATGGCATTACAGCCACAGTTAATTTAGTGGTCGAGAAGACGCCTGCGACAGATGTCGATAAGACCTTACAAAATACTCGCACTCAGCTGGGTAAGCTCGGCAGTACCGACTTTGTTGCCCGTAGCATTAGTATCGATACGGCCCAAGCTTGGTTCTTGCCTGCATCTGTGCTCAATGGTCTGCGCCGTGATGGTGTGGCCGCTCTAGAGGCTGCTCGTGTGCAAGGCTATGTGCGTCCACTGCCGTGGAAGCATAATCAAGATGCAGTCTATCCCGTCAAGCATTTGAGTTACTTAGGTAATGTTGCCAACGAAAAGGCCAAGGATTTTTATCAACGCCATGGCGTGATTGAAATTCAAGATACCTATGAGAAAAATGGCGTTACCGAAGATGTGCCATTGATGATCACTAAGCATTGCCTACGCTTTAACTTCAATCTGTGTCCGAAAGAAGTGCCAGGGATCAAGGCCGATCCTATGGTGCTTGAAATCGGCAATGATGTGCTCAAGTTGGTATTCGACTGCCCTAAATGCGAAATGATGGTGGTCGGCGAAAACCGTCAAGTGCGAGGCCAGAAGCACCTTTAACATTTGTCATTAGGAGCATTGCCCGAGTGCAATGCTCCTAGTACCTATTCAGCTTGCATCCGCGCGCCTACAACAGCTTACCTCTCATTGATGTTGCCCTCACCAGCGTCACTCTCATATTTTCATCAAAGCCTTATATTGCACATGCGGTAATGAGCAGATATCTTATTGAAAATAATATCAATAATAAGGGATGTTAAAATGGGATTGTTAGACGGTTTACTCGGTAATGCTGCTGAGGTTGATTTACAGGAATTAGCCGAGGAATTAAGGCCTATCATGGGCATTCAAGAAGAATTAAAACTCGCCTACAAAGTGATCCGTGATTTGTTTATTTTCACCAATAAACGCCTGATCTTAATTGATAAGCAGGGACTTACAGGCAAGAAGGTTACTTACCATTCAATACCTTATAAATCCATTACCCATTTTGAAGTGGAAACGACAGGGCATTTTGATATGGATGCCGAGCTTAAAATTTGGATCTCAGGCCAGAGCGAACCTTTAGTCAAAGAACTCAAGCGTGGCACGGATGTTGTGGGTATTCAAAAGACTATTGCCACTTTTGCACTTTAGTTTTAGTGCTGCGACTTAGATTCATTTAGTGCTATCAAGCTTGGAATTGTTATCGCAAGCTGACGGTTAATGTGAGTAAGGTAAGCCAAGTTTTATCTGGGCTTACCTATCCTCGTTATCGAGTGTGATTCAAATCTGCTTGATTAATTTAACACTATCCTACTTGTGCTAGTGGAGTGCTCTATCGGTTCGCCCGCCATAGTATAGGTTTCGGAAAGCTTGAGTTTGCCTTGCTCATCGTATTGATTGTGGATGCCGACCCAGAATTGCTCTTGTCCCTGAATTTGTAAATTACCTTCTTCGGCAATCTGGCGATTGGGATGATAGCGTTTCATTGCATAAAGTTTGCTTTCATCATCAAATTTTAAATGATAAGCCAATATGGGTTCTTCGGTGTGAGCGGCGACATCTACTGCTATTGTTTTATCTTCTCGCTGTTTTGTCGTGGTATTGCCATTGGGTGCGTGATACTTCTGACGAGATAAATATGCGTTATTTCTACTATTGCTAGCATGATGTTCGCTGTTATCCGTACGGTTATTTGGTCCGTTACTTTGCCCATCAGCATCGTCTTCATCATAGTCATAACTAGGATTTTCTGGGCTATCCCATTCAGGTTCTTCATCTTCCTGAGTTGCTATATTTTCATGAAAATCAAAGTAGTGACGGCTTTCTATCAGTTGGCCTTGTTCATCTAGCCAGGCTTCGCGGTACACTTTTCCTTGGGGCGTAAAACGTTGCCAATGGCCGATATCGAGGTAACGACCATTAGTAATTTGGATTGTGCCAGTTTCTAAAATTAAACCTTGAGGGGATAAGGATTTAGAGCTAAATAAATCCCCTTGCGTACGGGTGAGTAACCAGCGAATGGCACCATCTTCATAATATTCGATGTGAGTATCGGCAATACCTTCTTGATAGTATTCCCTTTGATTATTATCAAGATTATAGCTGCAGCGGGTATTCGAGTGACTCTGATAGGATTCGAGGATCCCTTTGTTATTATAAAAGCTGGACTCTTTGAGGTAGCCTTGACCATCACGAACTTCATATTCAGAGATCGTGCGTATCGTGCCATCTTCATAAAACCAGCGAGCAGTGCCATCACGGTTGCCCTGTGTGTGCGGTAAGTACATCTGAATTTGCTGGTTTTCGTGGTATTCAATAAAAGGGGCTACCGAGAGGTTATTTTTATATTGGCCTTCGGCCGAAAGCACGCCACTTTTATAATAGCTTCTAAATAGACCTTCCCTGAGTCCCTTTTCAAGATAGATCTCAAGGGCGAGTTGACCATTGTCATGATACCAAAGGGCCATGCCTTGTTCTTTACCATCCTCAAAATAGATTTTTTCTTCAAGTTGACCATTGGGATACCATTTTACATGTTCGCCATGTAATTGGCCTTCGGTATTGAAGGGTTCACGCCATGCAGGCTTACCTGAGTCGTAAAACTCTTCAATGACTTTGCCCGTCACATCGTTAAACACTTTTTGTTTAATCGCTCCATTGGGATGATACCAAACGGCTTCATATTCATAGCCTTGGTTGTAATATCTTTCAGCTTCTAGTGAACCATCAGGGTAATATTGTTTTTCAATTCCGTGGATAACATCTTGCACTAAGGGCCGGATCAGCTGTATTTGTCCAGATTCATAGTAGCGAGTTAACGTATTGATATAATATCCATTGCTATCTTGTTCGGCGGTTTCTTTAAGCTGACCATTGCCATAAAAGTATTGAATAAATTGACCTTGGGGATGGCGATCTTCTATTTGATTGATCTTGCCCTCATGGTCGTACCACGTTTGTGTTCCAAGTTGCTGATCATTAATAAAGTTGCCTTCAAATAACAGGGTACCTAGGGCATTGAATTGACGGGTCACGCCATTACGTTCGCCAAAATAGTTTGAATCGACGGCTTGGGTAAGCCCTGGGCTTTGGGTGATGATTCTAAGTATACCCGCACCATCTTCAGTATTGAGTTGGTGAAAAGTGCGGTGCAGTTGGCCTGTTAGGCTGGCGTAATCTTGAATATCGCCTTGCACTATATTGTCAGCATCGAGGGTAAAGTGGCTTATCAATAATGCATCGAGATTGTTAAGCTCAACTTGCCACAACGCCTTTATTTGGCTGTTCTTTTTGGGGGTGATACTGCACACTTTTACCTGGTCGAGCCAAAAGTGCTGCTTGGGGAAAGGGAATTGATTGCTGATTTCGAGGCGGTCGAATTCGGTATGGTGGAAGTCGCAGCATTCATTGGCGTTTTCCCAGCCCAAGAGTTCTATGACTTGGGGCGTATCGTAGTGATAGAGAGTTAAGCCGTGGTTGGCATTTTCTTCGCAAGAAGTCGCGTCTGCCTTTGTCGCATGAATTTTTAAGCTGAAGTGGCGCTGGAATAGCGGCGCAGCGACTGACGGCTCCTGCGTTAAATCTTGTTCTTGGCTGAGTGTTTGTGATTCAGTTTGAAGATGAATGTCTTTTGGATCGTGGCTAGTTTGGTTTGAGGGAAATAACTTGGCTTTGAGTGCGCGAAACAACGACATTGGGGGAAATCTCCATATCCATATGTAAAACAATAAGCTTATCTGAGGAATACTCATGGTAACTGAGTATTTCTGTGCGCATATCATAGCGGTTTATGGATTCGTTTCTCAATGCTTGATTGCTCCAAATACCGTTTAATCAGAGTGGCACATTAATAAAAGCAGAGGAATAAAGACAAAATGCTTGATAACTTTTTTGCAAAATTACCCACAGATTTATCGGCCGAAGTGTTTGAAAAACTGGCGGGTAATGACACTGTGACCGTAGAACGTATCGTTTCCAATGGGCAAGCTACGCTCGAAGCTCAATGGTACGATCAAACTCAACATGAATGGGTGATGCTGCTCAAAGGCGAGGCGACGCTTGAATTTGAACAAGGTGAACCCGTTACGCTAACCCCTGGTGATTACTTAACGATTCCGCCCCATCAAAAACATCGAGTCGCTTCGACTTCTATAAGTTCAGAAACCCTTTGGCTCGCGGTATTTTACGATTGATTAAGGCTAAGGCTAAGGCTAAGGCTAAGGCTACAGGTTAACGATTCTGCCATAGCCAACTGGGTGTATTGAGTAAGTCTTGGCCTTGGATCTGCGTTTGGCCTAAGGTTTTGTCTAAGGCCAAGGTATTGCAGTGTTCAAATTGGCTTAAGGCATTAATAAGCCGATTAGCATGGGAAACCACCCACAACTGGCACTCTTCCGATACCTTAGCGATTAAGCGTGCAAGCGCAGGTAATAAGTCGGGATGTAGGCTAGTTTCTGGCTCATTTAACACCATAAGCTCTGGCGGTCTTGGGGTCAGTAGGGCGGCGATTAACAGCAAATAGCGCAGGGTGCCATCCGACAATTCACTGGCATTGAGTGGCCTTAATAAACCATGCTGATGAAATGCGAGCACTAAAATGCCGCCCTCTTGAGGTTCGATTCGAACCTCAGCACCGGGAAACGCATCGCTGACCGCATGGTCAAAAGCCGTTTTATCACCTATCTCAAAAATGGTTTGAATTGCTGATGCAAGGTCGCGCCCATCGTGGTGCAATACTGGCGTGGCTGTACCTAATTGTGGACGACGGGCTGGCGCTTCTGCATCGGTTCTGAAGTGATCGTAAAAACGCCATGCGCGGATACTATCGCGAAGCTTTAGCACTTCAGGGCTGCGCTCTGGATCGGCAAGTTCGGTAAAAATACTGTCGCCGGTTTGCAGGTGTGCGCCTAAGGTTATCCAGCCTTGTCCGTCAGCACTGCGACTCTTTACCATAGGACCACGGCGCTCAACCAATACAGTTGAGGGGCGATACTTAGGCCCGTTCCAAATGGCTTCGCGCTTGATTTGTGGATCTAAGCCAAACAGCGTAGTGGCGTCGGGTTTGGGTAAACCGAGTTCAATAAGATAGCTAAAATCTTCGCCAGCAAATCCAAGCTTTAGGCGTTTTGGCGCTTGCCTGACGGTGGCTTCAATGGCGGTGTCGCCCGCTAGCATACTTTTGGTGGGGTTTTCTGGTCCCGCCCAAAAGCTGGAGTCGAGTCCGCCTTCTTGGGCTAAAGCATTGACAACGCCGCCTTGCGCCGTTTGTGCGAGTAAACGTAGTGCCTTGTATAGATTCGATTTACCACTACCATTCGCCCCAGTGATCAAATTGAGTTGCCCTAGGGGCAAGACGATTTCACGCAGAGAGCGATAATTGAAAATAGCGAGTGTGGTCAGCATAGAATATCCAAGACTGAAACAAGCTGATAAGCCAGTAAATTTATCGACAAAGTAAATTAAACATGACGATAAAACAATGGCATTTACAGTAGCACTTTGTTGAGCACTCTTTGCCAGTTACCACCCATAAAACGGTCGCGGTCGGTAGATTTAAAGCGTGCCTTGGCTAAGGCATCGTCGATACGGCTCATGCGATCGATATGATTCAGCTCGGGGATTACTACATGCCTTGGCTCTGCATCAAAACCTAGCACGCCTTTCGCCCTCAGGCTGTACCACCATTCTTGATATTCTTTAATGCCTTTGGCGTTGTCATTACCCAGTGCCAGTAGGTTTTCTTGGCCACGGAGCGGGAAGTCATTAGCGATTGCCACGCAGTCCACTCCACCAACACGCATAACGTATTCCAGTTGGCGAATATAATCATCAATCGTGGGCACGGCATTATTGGTAAGCCAGAAACTCATCATAAATACGCCGAATACGCCGCCGCTATCGCCGATGGCGCGGATCACTTCATCGGGGGAACAACGGGCATGGTTTACTATACCGCGCGCTGCGCCGTGGCTTTGCACTATGGGTGATTTAGTGATTTTTGCGACATCTAAAGCGGTTTGAGCGCTGGAGTGACTCACATCGACCAAGATATTGGCGTGATTGAGTTTGGCGATAAGCTCGTGCCCGTGGGCCGTGAGTGGTTTATTGAGTCCGCCACTGGCATCATTATCTAAGGCGCCACCGGCAAAGGTATTGCCGTAATGGTGGGTGAGCTGCAGTACGCGTAGCCCTTGTTGATGAAACTCATCTACCCGCGCCCACTGGTTAGCTTCGCTGTCTTCTTCGACACAATCTGCGCCTTGGATTTGAAAGTATACCGCAGTGCGCTGGCTGTCGCGGGCACGTTGAATATCTCGCCCCCTCAGACCTTGCAGTAAAATATCGGGATGATCGCTCACCCGTTTAGCGGCCTGCTTAATGCTTTCCATGCAAGCTTTATAAGTGCGTTTGTAGTTTTGAGTGCCATCGGCTTGTTCTATGGTCTCAATAGCCGAAATATCGCAAAGATAGGCATCGAGCTTAGCGGCAGTTACATCACTTAAGTTATCGGGAAGGAAAGATAAACCATCGACATATATCCGCCTCTGTGCGGCGGCAAAGCTAGGTAAACTGGCGAGTGGGCTTAACAGAGTTGCTGCGCCAAGACCTTTAAGGAGTGTACGACGGTAGTGATTGACTGCCTTGATGGGCATGCTCGGTTCCTATCAATAACGCAAATGTAACTTCTTTATACCTTTTTAGGGCGTAGAAGTCTTTGATTAAATCCCTTTTTTGGCCTTTGCCCCTGAGCTAGAGTTGTGATTATTTGTTGTTGCCGAGTGGTTTCAATTATCGCTTGTCACAGTAAATGAAAACCCTCGGGTTATGATTATCGAGTGGCTTCAACCATTGCTTTTGCCAGTGAGTTAAGGCCGTTAGTGCGCGATGGGCTGAGCTGACCTTCTAGGCCCAATTGTTTGAAGTAAGCTGTAGGATCAAATGCTTGGATTTCAGTGCGGCTTTTGCCATGGCAGGCACCAAGCAATAATCCAATCAATCCCTTAACGATGCGGGCATCGCTGTCGGCTAAATAATAGTGTTTGCCAGCCTGTTCTAGATGGTAAATCCACGCATCACTCTCGCAGCCTTTTACTTGAGCGGTCTCGATGCGAAGCTCAGGGCTTAAGCTTGGTAAGTCTTTCCCTAACAACATAATGTGGCGATATCTTTCCTGCCAGTTAGGGGCATTGGTAAAACGCGCCAGTAAGGTTTCGGCATCTTGCACTAAATAGTGAAAATCGGCCTCATTTGGCATAGGCATGATTGAATCTGTCATAGGGCGAAATCCTGTCTAACTTATTTTGAGCATCGTATGAGTTGGGTAGAACAGTGGCTAAATGCTGGATTACAGCAGCAAGTCTTTTACCGAGGCTAACGCGGCAATAAAGCGGTCGATATCGTCTTTATTGGTGTAGATACCGATAGAGGCGCGACAACAGCCCTTAAGATTCAGGCTCTGCATTAATGGCATGGCACAATGATGGCCACAACGAACGGCAACCCCTTGTTGGTCCAGCAAAATGCCTACATCTTGGTGATGTTCACCGGCAAGATTAAACGCGACTACACCGATATTGTCATCAAAGGCGCCGTATAAATGCACTTCACCGAGCGCGCGCAATTGGCTTTGTAAATAGTTAACTAGTTCAGCTTCATAAGCTTGAACCTGCGGCATGAGTTCGGTTTGTAAAAATGTAATGGCCGCACCCAAACCTATGACTTCAGCAATCGGCGGTGTGCCCGCCTCTAAGCGATTCGGCAGGTTGCCAAATTCTGTCGCCTCAAAGCTCACGCGTTTAATCATCTCGCCGCCAGTTAATAGTGGCGCGAGATTATCTAACGCGTCGAAACGGCCGTAAAGCACACCAACACCAGTGGGACCATACATTTTATGCCCTGAGAAGACGTAAAAATCACAATCGATTTCAGTCACATCCAGCGTTAAATGCGCAACTGCCTGTGCGCCATCAACTAAGGTGATAGCACCTTGTTTTTTCGCTAACTGCACTAGCTGAGCCACGGGATTGACTGTACCTAGTGCGTTGGAAACATGACACAGGGCGACGATTTTAGGCTTTAACTCGAGCAAGGTTTTATAGGCGTTGATATCTAAGCGGCAATCCTGACAGAGCGGGATTGGTTTAATCATTGCCCCCGTGCGTTTTGCCAGTTCCTGCCAAGGTACGATATTGGCATGGTGGGCGGCGGCGTCGATTAATATTACATCGCCTGCGTTTACGTGTGCAGTGAGTCCAAAGGCGACTAAGTTGATTGATTCTGTGGTGCCGTGGGTAAAAATGATTTCTTCGCGGCGTTTTGCCTTCAAAAATTGCTGCAACTGATCGCGCACTTTCTCATAGCTTAAGGTCGAACGCGCTGATAACTGATGCGCAGCACGGTGTACATTCGCATTGTCGTTAGCGTAAAACTGCGCCATGGCATCTAACACCATTTGCGGTTTCTGGCTGGTGGCTGCGGTGTCGAGATAACACAAGGGATAGACATCAAGCAGTTGATTTAACGCTGGGAATTGCGACCGAATCTGAGCATTTAGCTGATATGCCTCAGATGAGCAAAGTGTCACTGTGGTATCAGGCATAGCACTCGCCGAGGCATGGGATGTTTCAATGTCAGCCATTGTATTCGTCGCTGTGTGAGTCACAGTATTTGGCGTAGGCGATGCAGGTTGAGTCATGGGCGAGGCTAAGGGCAATGAAAAAGGCCAAGGGATCTTCTGTGATCTGCCATGTGAATGCAAGTTTTAGCGGTTTGTTGAGGCGTTGGTATTGGACAGTGGTATTGAACGCCTAATTTCACCAAGGTCTGTTCAAACTGCTGCCTAATAGATATTTCGCACGCCTTAAACGGTTTTAGACTTATGATGCGATTTTTCTAATGTTTAAGTTTTTCTTTTAAATTCAGCTAATACTTTACGCTTAATTCATCCACCGAAAGTTAAAACACCGACTATCCTAAATTGGACGTCCTTCGTTGTCAGTGTTTGCTGGAGAGTAGTTTTATGGTGAAGCTTTTAAAAGACTTACGGATTAAACATAAGATGATCGCCCTCGTTGGGGTGATGTTAGTGCTGATCTTGATTTTGTCTGGATTTAGTTTGTTGAAGATGCAGCGTGTATCGGAGGAAATTCAAGCCATTGCAGAAGAGAATCTTCCGTTAGTGAGATTATCAACTGACGTCACCATTAAGCAGCTTGAAAGCTCTGTCATTTTAGAAAAAGCGTTTCGTGCCGCGGACATTGAAACCGCATCGAGCCAGCAAATTTTAGTGGCTTTTATTGCGGATGTTATCAAGCACAATGAAGACATTAGCAAGGAGTTACTCTCGACTCAGTCTATGCTCAATGAGGCATTAAAAGAGGCTGAAAATCCGCAATTACATGAAAAAACTCAGCAGTTAAATCAAGAGATTGGCACTATTATTCAACGTTTTGGTAATTATGAAGCCCTGCTTGCCACTGTGATTACTGGAATACAGCAAAAAGAAGAACCTGCAGCCTTGGCTAAGCGGGTTGAATCTTTAGAGATTGCGCAAAACGAATTTAATACTGAGCTGAGGCAATTCGTTGAGCGTTTAGAGCAAATGACCCAAACTGCGGTTTCTGTGACTGAGGAAGAAGAGCTTAGGGCGATTTATGGCTTAACGATTATTTCGATAGTGTCTTTAGTCATAGGATTATTGATTGGCATCGCTTGCAGTCAATACATGGTCAAATCTATCAATCGGTTACGTAATTCTGCCGCCATGATGGAAAAGGGCAACTTTAACCAAGAGCTGCGCGTCGATTCCAAGGATGAATTAGGCGAACTTACCGTCAGTATGAATCAAATGGCGTGGACTTTAAGTAAAACTGTTGGCCAAGTGATTGCTCGAAGTGAAGAAATTGCCTCTATGGTGACTGAGCTTAATGCGGTGGCCAAGAATAATCGTGAGGCTATGTTGAGGCAGCAGGATAACACTGACCAAGTCGCCGCCTCTATGACCCAAATGGCAGCAACGATCACTGAAGTGGCGAGTAGTGCAGAAACCGCTTCTTACTCAGCGGGACAAGCTGAGCATAAAGTGAAAGAAAGTTGTGAGGTTGTCGATGCGAGCGAAAAAATCTCGAAGCAGTTGGTTGCCAGCGCCCAGTATTCGAATCAACTTATTCAACAGGTTCAGGCAAGTACGGGAAAAATCCTCAACTTTGTTTCAGTGGTCGATGCGATTGCGGGGCAGACGAACTTATTAGCTTTGAATGCATCGATTGAAGCGGCGCGGGCGGGAGATCAAGGTCGTGGTTTTGCTGTCGTTGCCGAAGAAGTGCGGGCACTGGCAACGCGCAGTCAAACGGCCACGCAGGAGATCAGCGATCTTATCCAAACACTCGTGAAAGATGCCAAATCCTCAGTCGAATCCTTCGCCAATAACGACAAGCAAATCAGTGAGTCGTCATTGCTCGTTAATCAAGCCAAGCAGCACCTATTTGAGATTTTAGATGCGTTGACTGAACTGACTCAGGCTAATACTCAAGTCGCGACCGCTAGTGAGGAGCAAGCCGTGACCGCCGAAGATATTAGTGAGCGCATTAATGCGATTCGTGATTCGGGTGAGTTGGTACTCAGCAGCGCTAACGAAACAGCTAAAGCCAGCGAGTCACTGTCTAAGCAGGCGAATTCATTGAGGGAAACGATGCAGCAGTTTAAGGTGCGAGTTGTTTAAATGCATTAGCCCATAATTCAGTGTGCCAACGACTGACAGCGGTTAACTTAACTGCGCCACTTCATCTTAGCTTGAGCCTCATTTGTGCCTTAACTCAATGTGAGGTGTGTATATCCCCAAAAAATTTGAAGATGCAGGATTCAAGTTGTTTGGGATATAGGTCTCTCTTGTTATCCGACACACAATTGCCGTAAAAATGATACTGGTTGTGCAGTGACTTGCAACAAACTGTTGTAATATGTAGCGCTAAATAACGACTAAAAATGTGAATTAAATGGGCATGCGTATTCTTTGGCTTCTTGTGTTAACGCTGAGCATTCTTCCTAGAACCGCTGCAGCATCAGATATTGCGAGCAGTGTTACTGGAGGAACTAATCGCCTTGCTGACGGCGGTGATTTTGAGCTGGGCATGAGTGTTTACGGGATTAATCAAGTCGATGTTCGGCAAACGGATTCAGGTTCTGCACAGTTGTCGCTGTTAGTCAGTGGCATGTACCAGTACAAAGGGCTGTTTGTTGAGATGATCCATCAATCTCAAGATGGCATTAATTTGGGATTTAATCTTTGGAGCTCAGAGGATTGGTCATTAGAACTGCTATTAGCTAACTTGCAAGGTTCATGGTCCCGTCCTGATGTGGATCCCAGTACGCTGGATGAAGCTGGCCGCAATGCTTATCTACTATCGGAAGATTCTCTCTATGTTGGTGCCGGTTTTCGTGCCACACGTTATTGGGGCGATAACTATGTTTTTCAGTATAGGTTAGTATCTGATTATTATGATGATCAAGGTATTCAAAGTTCTGCAAGATTGGGTAAGTCCTGGCAGGTTCGTAATTGGAATTTTCACGTATTGGGGAGCGTAGGTTACTCATCTGCCACCTTGAATCGCTATCTTTTTGGGATCAGTAAGGAAGAAGCCACTGAACGCTTTCCTGAGTATCGGCCGGATAGCTCTTTCAGTTACGGCATGGAGTTAGGGGTTGCCTATCCGTTGAGTGAAAATTTTGTCTTTCGGGCCATGTATCGCTTCAATGTGTTATCCCAAGAAGTGACCGACAGTCCCTTCAATCAAGCGAGTTATACATCGTATTTTAATGCTTCTCTTAGCTATGTGTTTTAGGAGGAGGGCATGAATCGATTTTATCCATTGTTAGCGGTAGTGATGCTGAGCGCGCCTTTTTTGGCTTGGAGTCAGGATGATGCCGTTATTTTTACCGCAACCCCAGAACGCTGCATTGCACTGCATAAAGGGCAAACTTGCTATCAAGATGTATTGTTCCGATGGCAGACACCCGCGAGCGGCGAATACTGCCTCATACTGACTGACCGTCAGCACCAGTTAACCTGTTGGACTGGCAAAGCTTTGCAAGAATATCAATATAGTTTTGAAGGGGATAAAACGGCGACTTTTAGTCTTATCCGTAATGATGATGTGCAACCGCTCGCGCAAGTTAAAGTGGTCGTGACATGGGTTTATAAGGCCCCTAAACAGAGTCAGTCCGGTTGGAGGTTATTCTAATATGTCAGTTGCAAAGCATATCTTAGTCGTAGAGGACGATACCTCACTGGCAGAGTGGATCAGTGATTATTTACTGGATCACGGTTACGGAGTCACAGTGGCTAGCCAAGGTGATTTTGCCTTAGAGATGATAGCCGATGAGATGCCTGACTTAGTGCTACTCGACGTGATGATGCCCGTTAAGAATGGCTTCGATGTGTGTAAGGAGGCCAGGGCATTTTATACTGGGCCCATTTTATTTATGACGGCTTGCGTTGAGGACGGCGATGAAATCCGCGGGTTAGATGCTGGGGCTGATGATTACCTCACTAAGCCGATTCGACCACAGGTGCTGTTAGCGCGGATAAAGGCCCTGTTACGCCGAGTGAGTGATGAGGAGCAAAAGCAGCAATTAGTGTTTGATTCTTTAGTGTTAAATGCGACGGCAAAATCAGTCACCATTGATAAACAGCCGCTGGATTTGAATGCCAATGAGTTTGATGTCTTGTGGCTGCTGGCATTGAAGGCGGGTACGATAGTGAGCCGCAATGAATTGGTGGCTCAACTGCGGGGCATTGAATACGATGGCCTAGACCGCTCGGTGGATATTCGCATATCGCGCTTACGCAAGAAGTTGCAGGAAGCGTTGAGTCAGCCCTATAAAGTCAAAACCATTCGTGGCAAGGGATATTTGTTTTGCCGCGATGAGGCCGAGCAAGCTTTATGAAGAAGTTAATGACTTCTCTGGTGCTGGTCGTGCTGGTGGCCATTGCCAGCCTAGGCTGGTCGATAAGTGAGTTTGCAACACTTATTGATCCTGATAATGAAACGCCTAGCCCAGCAACTCACCTCGCGGCATTAAAACTGCTGGGCGGTTCACTGGCGCAAACCTTAGATAACGATCCCGCCCCAAATAATGCGTTTATAGACAACTGGAATCAGCGAAATGCAGATCAATTGTCTTTGGTGAATGAAGCGGATTTTGTCTTACCCTCAGCCCTAAAAACAGAGTTTTATTCAGGGGAATCATTACTGCTGGAGTCCGATGATGGCATCTCTTTGCACTATTTATTGCCTAAAACGGGTCAGGTGCTGAATATCAATACCCAGATAGTGACGCCAGCCGATGTGAGTTTTAACGCGAATAAGCTGTATACCATGCTTTTTTATGGCGGTGTGGTGGTGATTTTATTGGTGTGGGTGTCTCCTTTAATCCGCCAACTGGTTAATCTCAGTAAGGTGACTCAAGCATTTGGTATGGGAGAATTACAGCAGCGAATTGTGGTCAGTAAAGCGTCCTATATAGGCACAATAGAAAGCGAATTCAATCGCATGGCAGATCGCATCCAGCAATTGATCGATGACAATAAATTGCTTAGTCGGGCAGTTTCCCATGATTTAAAAACTCCGATTGCGCGGCTGCGATTTGGTATTGCGGCGTTAGAAGAAACCCAAAGCGAACAACTTAGGGTGAAGTATTTTCAGCGATTGAACCGCGATCTGGACACTATGGAAGAGTTGGTCATGACACTGCTCAGCTATGCCCGCCTCGATGAGGCGAATATCCAACCTGATTGGCAACCTATTGAGCTTAATACTTGGTTGCTGGAAAAGTATCAAGGCCAAGTATACTCAGGGTTTTCAATGGAACTCATCACCTGCCCAATACCGCTAAATATCAAAACAGATCCTAAGTACTTGTCAATGCAGGTGAATAACTTGCTCAGTAATGCGCTGCGTTTTGGCCGTGCCAATATCCGGTTGATGTTGGCATTGGAAGATGGGATTGCGTGGTTACACGTTGACGATGATGGCCCTGGCATAGATGAACAGGAATCTGCTCAAGTGATTAAACCTTTTGTGCGTGGTCAGCATAGCCGCGGAAATTCCGGTCATGGCATGGGTCTGGCGATTGTCGATAGAATTGGTTGTTGGATGGGTTCCCCATTACGTATTGGCCGTGCTCCTGACTTGGGTGGGGCTCGCATGTCACTAAAATTCAAGGCTGAAGTTTAAAGTTGGGGTTTAATACGATTGGTGTAATGCGAGGTTTGAGTCGTTTTTGTCTGTTTCTTTAACATGAGCTGAAGCGAGCAATGTGGCTAAATCTGCGTCATCTAATCTGCTGTGTTGATTTAGAGACAGAGGCGGAATGACTCAATTCACTATACGAATGAGTGCCTAACGAATTGGTGCTAAACAGGGGGGATTTATAAATAAAACGCACCAGCCTTGATACCTAACGAGAATCTAGACTGGTGCATTTTTGATGAGCAATTAACTTTTCACATTGACATTGTTAAGTATGTAATCTGTTTCATAGATGCGGGAACTCGCATTTTCTGGCTTGCTATGTAAACCTGTGACTTCGACCATGACAGAGGTTTCTTGATTCATCGTCGAACTCCCCCACAAGATATCCTTACTCGCGCTCGCTCCTACTCCAAACTGGCCAATTGCATCACGATCGGTTTGTTCGTGAGTAAAAGTGAAGTAGTTATAACCCGCTTGTTTGCATAACTCTGCTGACTTACGCATGACGTACTTTCGGGCCAATGCGCGGTCAGTGTTGGTATTGCCAACAAAGCTTATCTGCCAGCTATCGGGTGCAATCTGTGCGGTTTCAAATCCTTTACCGAAAGACCAAAATTGCTTTTCGGTATCGTAGGAAGTGGCACAAGCTGAAAGCATCAGAGCTAATCCAGCACATAAAAATGTTTTTCTGATAAGTGTCATGGTCTTGTCTCGTCAGGTTGTTTAGAAGCTATAGTTCACGCCAAGGGTAGTAACCCACTGGTTGTTACTGTCTATGAGCGGAGAGTCAGCCATGTTGGCACCTATGTGCGAGTAACCTGTGGCTTGAGTAATATCTAAATGCTTAGTGACTGGAATAACCAAAGCGTAGCCTAGCTTATATGCAAAGGTGCCGTCGGCTTGATAGGCAGGGCGCTGCGCCGTAGCTTCAGATGACGTCACACCTGTGTAGTAGTTTGCGAAGTCTTTACTGAAGTAGTGCACACCCGCATAAGGCACCAGATCACCGAAGCCTACATTTATTGGATGGTAATAGGTGATATCAGCCTGAAAACCATCATAAATATTGGTGACATCGTGTTGGAATTTGGTCGATAACGTGCCATTTCCTAAATTAATGTCGGCGTTTAAACCCAGATCGCCACTGAATTTGCGATCCTTCATGCCCGTTAAAATATCCGCATCATCGGCATCAAAGCCAGGATTGGCAACGGCAAAGATACTGAAATTAACGGCACTATCGTTCGTGCCTAAAAAGCGGTAGTTGATGCCGGACAGATCGGCGTTGAAGTCTTCACCGTGGTAGCCGCCATTGAGGTAGGCACCTGTCTGGTGATCTTGACCCTTATAAAACTGACTACCAGTAGCAACACCTGCGCCAGCAAAGAACTGATCTTGATGACTATAGATATTACCGTTACGAATGTAGGTATTGCTTTCAGCAAGAGCGTGGCTTGACATCAAAACACTTGTGATTACAAAGCAAAGTTTTTTCATTTTTTTATCCTTAAGACATCTGTCTAGTGACTGTGATGCCACTATATTTCACTTCTTAAAAGGACTCTGTATCCGAATGTAACCTAGATAAGGTTTGAAAGGAGGGGAATCTCTTATTAAACGAGGAGGGATTAGGTTTGTAATAAGGTTTTAAGATTATTAATTTTTAAAATTGATAGCATCAAGAGCGTTTCTTGATGCTATTAGGTCATCGAATTAACCAAGTAGCAGACTAATTCCAAACTTTACACTGATTACAAATAGCGACACCGTTATATAGGTCATGCGTTCTTCTACTTTTACAGATACTGCATGGCTGACCGTCAGCATTTTCATCTAAGATTGCAGCATGTTCTACTTGGGGGATTTCCTGCGGAACTACCTCTGAGCCACAATGTTTACACCTTCGGGCTGCGCATTTTATTTCTTCAGCGCATTCTGGGCAGTCACGATAAAGTGATTTATCTTCTTGAACATTTTCATTTGTGTGTGCTTGAGCCTCATTTTTCGTGATTGCAGGCATACAAGCAACGCAAATAATGCCAATCAATGGACTCACAATAAATGAGATGAAGAACCATAAAACGGCTGATCTGTTTTTACTGGAAGCTATAATTGCAGTGACAAAACATAGCATTAGCCAAAAAAGTATATAGAACATGATAAGGTCCATTTAATCAATTGAGGTGTGATTCTACCGCTGAAAAGCCTATAGCATCAGGTGCATTTACCTGATGCCATAGTTCCACTATTTAACCCGATTATCGACTAAGGGCAAGGTAATCTAAATTGATCGGACAGTTGGTTTAATCGCACTAATAGCTCTGGTGATAAGGTGACTTTTAAACTGTCGATGTTTTCTTTCAGTTGATATAAGTCGGTGGCGCCTATGATATTGGAGCCGACAAACTTACGTGAGTTAACAAAAGCTAACGCCATTTGTGCGGGCGTGAGTTTGAACTCGCGGGCCAAATCGACATAGGCTTTTGTCGCCTCCAGAGCCATTTGCGAACCTGTATAGCGGGCGAAACGCTTAAACAAGGTCAGGCGCGCGCCTTCAGGCCATTGGTCGTTGCAATATTTTCCCGTCAAGGCGCCAAAGGCCAGTGGCGAATAGGCCAGTAATGGCAAGTTTTCGCGGTGACTGATTTCGCTCATGCCGACTTCGAAACTGCGATTAAGCAAGTTATAGGGATTTTGCACACTCACAATACGCGGCAAGCCATGTTTTTCGGCGAGTTGCAGGTACTTCATCAAGCCCCAAGGCGTTTCGTTCGACACACCGATATAGCGCACTTTACCTTGGCGGATCACTTCGGCGAGCGCTTCTAGGGTTTCAAGTATCGGTGTTTGATGTTCATGCTCTTGTTGATCGTAAAACAGTTCACCAAAGAAGTTGGTATTACGGTCAGGCCAATGGATTTGATAAAGGTCGATAGTGTCTATTTGGAGGCGTGCTAAAGATGCATCGACCGCTTGGTGGATGTTGTTCCAGTCCAGCGCCATATTTTTGCGAATGTAATCACTTTTACCCCCCGGTGCGGCAATTTTAGTGGCGATCACTAAGTCGTCTCGGTTACCGCGGGCCTTAATATAGTGCCCTAGGATACGCTCGGTTTCCCCTTGGGTTTCCGGCTTAGGTGGTACGGGATACATTTCCGCCGTATCGATAAAGTTGATGCCATTGCCTATGGCGTAGTCCAGCTGTGCAAACGCTTCGGCTTGGGTATTTTGTTCGCCCCAAGTCATAGTGCCCAAACAAATTTTACTGACCTCAAGATTAGAATGCGGTATGCGTCTGTATTCCATCTATTTCTCCTACGGAAACTCTCTTAGTTTGAGGCTACCAAGCTTTTGCTGTAAAGCAAAGGTTAAACCATAGGTTGAAATGTTAGTGCGCTAAAAATAGCCAGCAAGTTTAGCCATCCTGCCCCATTTTGAGGCATGCCATTGGCTGAAGTTTGTTCGCTGAGTTGCTCTTTTAACGGTTTTAGCGCTTTACTGCACTGAAATGGAGATTTTGGCTTATTTTTGTAAACCTTAGGTACTACTAAATCAGTAATGACGTATTTATGAATAAATTGTTATAAAACTACATTTGCAGATTACAGTAAGTAAGGATGTGAATCTGTGTCACAAAATTGCGTAAATTTACGTATCTAACTTACGAATTTGCAGCGGAATGTGACGCCAATATCGGAATCTGCGTTAACAAATCTCTACCCTAAATTTATCTAAAAATTTTTCATGGTTGATATTTGTGATGGCAGATTTTTCAAACCAAATTGTAACGATCAAAAAAGGCCTCGACTTGCCGATTGTTGGTGAGCCGCGACAGGTCATTGAACTCGGTGCTAAGCCATCCCAAGTGGCTGTTCTGGGAGAAGAGTTCGTTGGGCTTAAGCCGACGATGTTGGTCGAAGAGGGTGATTTTGTTCAAAAGGGCCAAGCCCTATTTGAAGATAAAAAAACGCCTGGTGTGTTGTTCACTGCACCCGCTAGTGGCCAAGTCGTAGCGATTAACCGCGGCGAGCGTCGAATTCTACAATCAGTCGTCATTCGTTGTGATGACGGTGAAAACCGCGATGGGCAGATTTCTTTCGATATCCATCAAGACATTGCCGCTCTCCCTCGACCAACCGTTCAAGACCAGTTGGTGAAGAGTGGTCTATGGACGGCCCTGCGTACTAGGCCTTTCTCGCGCGTGCCTGCGCTCGATAGCACGCCAGCAGGTATTTTCGTCACCGCTATCGATACTAATCCACTGGCCGCTGATCCCCGTTTGATTATCGCCGAGCAAACCGAGGCTTTTAAAGCTGGCTTGCTGGTGTTGAGCCGTTTAACCGAAGGCAAGGTTTACCTGTGCCAGGATAAGGGCGAAGCGATTGTTAAAGAAGCATTACCACAACTTGAGGTGCGCCGCTTTGATGGTGTTCATCCCGCGGGTTTAGTGGGCACTCATATTCACTTTACCTTGCCAGTGAGTTTAGAACGTCAGGTATGGCATATCGGTTATCAAGATGTGATTGCCTATGGCAAGTTATTCCAAACCGGTGAGTTGTATACCGACCGCATCGTCGCCTTAGGTGGCCCGAGTGTGCTGAACCCGCGTTTACTGCGCACTCAGTTGGGCGCTGAGCTAAGTGCCTTAGTGAGTGATGAAATCAAACCTGGCCATAACCGCGTGGTATCGGGATCTGTGTTATCTGGCCATACCGCGGCGGGCGTACATGACTTTTTAGGCCGATTCCACAACCAAGTGTCAGTGTTAAGCGAAGATTCGCAGCACCATGTTCTCCCTTGGGTGCGCGGTGGTTCTGACAAATTCTCCATCACTCGTGCCGTAACATCACGCCTGTTTGGTGCGACTAAATTGTTCGAGTTTACGACTCATCAGGGCGGTTCAGCTCGCGCCATGATGGCTTTTGGTCAGTTAGATCGCGTGATGCCATTGGATATTTTACCCACCTTGCTCGTTCGAGACTTAGTGGTGCGTGATACCGACGAGGCGCAGGCCTTAGGTGCATTGGAGTTAGATGAAGAAGATCTGGCGCTGTGTACCTTCGTATGTCCCGGCAAATATGACTTTGGTAAAGAATTACGTGCCTGTCTAGATGTTATTGAGAGGGAAGGTTAATGACCAAACAAGTGAAAAAACCTGATTTACAGGACGCCTCTGATTTACAACAAGAGTACTACGCAACGGGTAAGTCGATGAAGGGCTTCTTGCGCTCACTCGTCATTGCCAACGGTCGTAGCACTAAGGGCCAAGTGCATGTGCGTGACGCGATTGACGTGAAACGTACCATGACGCTAGTCGGTTTGTGTTTACTGCCCGCCATTTTATTCGGTCTATATAACATTGGCCTACAGGCACAGCTTGCGCTCGCGGGAGGATTATCGACGCCAGATATTTGGAAGTTAGAAATCTTTAATACCCTGTTTGGCAGCCTTAGCCAAGACACTGGGATATTAGGTTTATTCCTCTATGGTCTTAGTTTTTATCTGCCGATTTACCTGACAGCACTGCTCACCAGCTTGTTTTGGGAAGTGGTGTTTGCGCGGGTTCGTGGTCAAGAGTTGCACGAAGGCTTCTTCGTGACGGCCCTGCTGTTTACCTTAATCTTGCCAGTATCGACACCGTTGTGGCTGGTGGCCATGGGGATTTCCTTTGGTGTGGTCGTGGCTAAAGAGCTGTTTGGCGGCATGGGATATAACTTCCTTAACCCTGCGTTGGCAGGCTTGGCTTTTATCTACTTCGCCTATCCATCTGAAGTTTCAACCATTAAACAGCTCGTTGCCGTTGATGGTTTCTCTGGTGCAACGGCGCTGGCACAAACCGCAGCGGGCAAGTTGAGTTTTGCCGATTACTCTTGGTTTAGCGCCTTTAGCGATCCTAACTGGTGGAACAACTTTTTTGGCTTTACCGTGGGTGCGATTGGCGAAACCAGCACCTTAGCGATTTTGATCGGCGGTTCATTATTGCTGATCAGCCGCTTAGCGGATTGGCGCATTGTGCTCGGTGTGTTGCTGGGCATGATAGCGACTGCAACGCTGTGTAATTACATCGGTTCTAGCAGCAATCAAATGATGGCAATGCCGTGGACTTGGCATCTTGTCACTGGCGGTTTTGCGCTGGCGATGATGTTTATGGCCACCGATCCTGTGACCACTTCGTACACTCGCCAAGGCAAGTTTGCCTACGGTGCTTTGATTGGTTTTATGACTGTGCTTATCCGTGTCGCTAACCCCAAAATGCCTGAGGGCGTGATGTTAGCCATTCTGTTCGCCAACCTTTGGGCGCCGCTGTTCGATTATCTGGTGGCCCGCGCCAACATCAAACGGAGATTAAAACGTCATGGTATTTAAGAAAGATACTGTGGTGGGGACCATGATCTTCACCATCACGCTCTGCCTCCTGTGCTCTTTTATGATCACAGGCACTGCAGGCATATTGAAAGAACGTAAAGTCGCCAAAAAACGTGACGAAGTGCAGCGCTATGTGTTGATGGCCGCCGATGTGAACCTAGGTCAGGGCAATGAGTTTAGAGAGATTTTTGCTAAATCTGTTAAGCCATTATTGATCAACCTAGACACAGGTAAGGTGGACTCAGACGCTAACGTCCTCGATTTCGATGAGCGTATGGCGGCAATTAATCCTGAGACTTCAAGTGCGCCGAAAAAAGATATTGCCAAGATTAAAACCCGTGCGAACGATGCCCGCGTGTTTAAAGTGCTCGATGTCAACGGCAAGTTAGACAGCGTGGTTGTGCCTTTCTACGGTAAAGGTCTGTGGTCGATGATCTACGGTTATGTGGCGGTTGAACCCGATTTCAACACCATTAAAGGGCTAGTCGTGTACGAACACGGTGAAACCCCTGGTATCGGCGACTTTGTGACCGATCCCCATTGGTTATCGTTGTGGAAGGGTAAGCAATTATTTGATGAAAAAGGCAAATTTGCGATACGTCTTGTAAAGGGTGGCGTTAAAGAAGGCGATCTTCACGGTGTGGATGCGGTGAGTGGCGCGACCATGACGGGCCGCGGCGTGCAGCGCGCAATGGAGTTTTGGTTTGGCGTTGAAGGTTTTCAAACCTTCTTCAACCAGCTGAAAGCGTCGGCAGCGCAGGGTGAATTGCAAGGTGAGTTGGGAGAGGCAAAATGAGCAACACTTTATCCATGCGTGACATGTTAACGGGGCCAGTGTTTGCCAATAACCCCGTCGCAATGCAAGTGCTGGGCGTATGTTCGGCACTGGCGGTCAGTAACTCAATGCAAACCGCTGTGGTGATGACACTGGCAGTGACCTTTGTGTTGGTGTTTTCTAACCTGATTATCTCTGCCATCCGTAACTTTATCCCGACCAGTGTGCGCATTATCGCGCAGATGACGGTTATCGCCTCCTTGGTGATTATCGTCGACATGGTTCTGCAGGATGTAGCCTATGAGTTATCTAAGCAACTTTCTGTATTCGTTGGGTTAATTATCACTAACTGTATCATCATGGGCCGTGCAGAAGCTTTCGCCATGAAGTATCCACCGCATTTAGCGGTCGTCGATGCGCTCGGTAATGCGACAGGTTATGGCTTGATTTTGATCAGTGTCGCCTTTGTACGCGAGCTGTTAGGAACGGGTAATTTATTCGGTCACCCTGTGTTCACCACCATCGAAAATGGCGGCTGGTACTTGCCAAATGAGATGTTCAAGTTACCACCGAGCGCCTTCTTCCTGATTGGTGTGTTGATCTGGACTATCAATGTGATCCAGCGGAAACGGGGTTAAGGAGCAGATATGGAACACTATATAAATCTATTTTTGCAGGCCACTTTTATCGACAACATGGCGCTGTCGTTCTTCTTGGGCATGTGTACTTTCTTGGCCGTGTCTAAAAAGGTGTCAACCGCCTTTGGTTTAGGCGTTGCCGTGATTGTGGTGATGACCTTAGCCGTGCCGTTAAACCAGCTGATTTACGTCAAAGTGCTCGCACCTGGCGCTCTGTCTTGGGCGGGATTACCCGGTATCGATTTAAGTTACCTGCAACTGATCACTTTCATTGGTGTGATTGCGGCATTAGTGCAAATCCTTGAAATGTTTTTGGATAAGTACATTCCTAGCCTGTATGACTCCCTTGGGATCTTCTTACCTTTGCTCACAGTGAACTGCGCGATTTTTGCAGGGGTGATCTTTATGGCGAACCGTGATTACAACTTCGGTGAGTCAGTGGTGTTTGCGATGGGCTCGGGTCTTGGTTGGGCGGTGGCGATTGTACTGCTGGCGGGACTGCGCGAAAGAATGAAATTCAACGCGATTCCCGAAGGCTTACAAGGTATTGGTATCACCTTTATTACTACAGGCTTGATGGCGCTGGGCTTTATGTCTTTCTCAGGGATCTCGCTGTAAAGCTACAGTAGGCGAGCCAAGAATTGAGAAAGTGAAACCAGATTCTTTTTAGAAAAGAGCTAGAAAAGGGTAATACGATGGAAATGGCAATTGGCATAGGCATGTTCACGCTAGTGGTCTGTCTATTGGTGATAGTGATTCTAATCGCCAAAAAGAAATTAGTGGCTACGGGTGAAGTGACGATCAGCATCAACGAAGATGCCGAAAAAAGCATTCAAGTTGCCGCGGGTGACAAGTTACTCGGCGCTTTGGCGAGTCAGAGTATTTTTATTCCGTCTGCCTGTGGTGGCGGCGGAACCTGTGGTCAGTGCCGAGTGAAAATTAAATCGGGCGGCGGTGACATTCTGCCGACTGAAATGGGCCATATCACTAAGAAAGAGGCTAAAGAAGGTTGTCGTCTCGCCTGCCAAGTCTCAGTGAAAACCGATATGGAACTTGAACTTGACGAAGAAATCTTTGGGGTGAAGAAGTGGCAATGTCAGGTGATCTCTAATGATAACAAGGCAACTTTTATCAAGGAGTTATTGCTTGAGTTACCCGAAGGTGAAGATGTTCGCTTTAAAGCGGGGGGTTATATTCAAATTGAAGCGCCAGCCCATGTGGTGAAATACGCTGACTTTGATATTCCTGAAAAATACCGTGGCGATTGGGACAAATACGGTCTGTTTGACATTGTCTCTACCGTTAATGAAGAAGTGTTGCGCGCTTACTCTATGGCCAACTATCCCGATGAAAAGGGCCGCATTATGCTGAACGTGCGGATTGCGACGCCACCATCGGCCAATGTGCCAGCGGGCAAGATGTCATCTTACATCTTCAACTTGAAAGCGGGCGATACAGTGACCATTTCAGGGCCATTCGGTGAGTTCTTTGTGAAGGAAACCGATGCAGAAATGGTGTTTATCGGCGGCGGTGCCGGCATGGCACCAATGCGTTCACACATTTTCGATCAGCTTAAGAGTAAGAAAACCACACGTAAAATGAGCTTCTGGTACGGCGCCCGTTCAACCCGTGAAGTGTTTTACCAAGCGGATTTCGATGCCCTAGCGGCCGAGAATGACAACTTCGTCTGGCATGTGGCGTTATCTGAGCCATTGCCTGAGGATAATTGGACTGGCTACACTGGCTTTATTCATAATGTGATTTATGAGAATTATCTTAAAAATCATAAGGCACCAGAAGACTGCGAGTACTACATGTGTGGTCCTCCAATCATGAACTCTTCAGTGATTAAGATGCTTGAAAGCCTAGGCGTTGAGCCAGAAAACATCCTACTCGATGACTTTGGTGATTAGGTTGTAAGTGAGTAATAAAAAATCGCGTTAGGCCCAGCTTAACGCGATTTTTGTTTATAGTGCTTTTTATCATTTCGCAGTTTTTAGCTTTCGCATTTTGATGCTATTTAGCACCTCACCTAGCTAAAGGATTTGCCGCCGTGGCGGGTTAAATAGCTCACTATGAGCTCACTCTCAGCGGTATAGCATCCCATGCGAAACTCACCGTGCCAGTAAGCAATATCGAGCGGATGATACCCCTGCGAGTTTGGATGATTCACATTGGCCCCCGCATTCACCAATAATTTGAGCAGTTCAAAAGACTGCAACTCACAGGCATGCAAGAGTGCCGTCATCCCGCCATTGTCCACGCCTTCAAGATCAGCGTCATTTGCAATAATGCGCTTAACAGCAAGCGTATCTTTGGCTTTAACCGCATCGATGAGTTCAGTGCTCATTTGATCGCTATTTAACCTCATCCAAAGGATTTAATTTAAGTGGATTTAGCCTAGGTTTCTTTAACTTGTGGGCGAAACTCCATAAGCTGAGTAGCATATACCTAAATGCTTATGTCTACAGGTATAACTTATCATGGATGTAATAGTTGTAGGATAGGAGGCTTGTTTGAAAAAGTTAGCAGTAGTATCACTTATCTGTTTCTCCCTCTGCGCATGCTCTTCACTCAATGAAGTTAAATTGGATTCTCAATCGGTATCCAGCTACATAGGTGAAAAGGTCAAAGTCACCACAATATCTGGCGAACAAATGGAATTTCAAGTCGAAAGTGCAACGGAACAGCAGATCGAGGGAGAAGGGCAACTAGTCAAAATTGAAGATATACAGACGTTGGAAGTTGAGGAGTTTAGCCCACTAAAATCGATATCACTTTCTGCAGGCTTATATATGTTAGGTGCGATAATTATTACTATTGTCGTTTTATAGCCATTTTGAATGTGTATTCGCTGCAACTTGAGATATTCAGTCTACAAACTGGGGAAGACTGCCACTTGGTTTATACTGTTCGGATTAGCTTCGTTGCCCTAGGTATCACTTTGTTGTGTCATTTTTATATGGAATATTTCCTTTATAATTCAATTGTAAAGATTAAATTGTATTATCCATAAAAAGCGCTTGTGATAAGCTTGCTTTTTTCTAGCAGGCAGCATTATTTGTTAATTACGTTAAGGATAACCCATGCGTTTGAGTGTTATTAGTACCCTGTTGACTGGTTTTTTATTATTCCCAAGTGCCAATAGTTTTGGTTTGTTATTAGAAACAGGTGCTGAACAAGAGCAAATCGGGCAAGGCAGTAACTCTATTGCCGTTGAAAGCCAAACCGCATCTTCAGTATCGAAGGTGGCGGAGATTAAGACCTTAATCCAAGCCGCGATAAAGGATTCGCCGCAGCCATTTAGTGGCAGTGTTATCCTGCTTGAGGAGGGCAAGCCGCAGCTTGAACTGCAAAAGGGGGAAGGTATTAGTCAAGATTCGCGCTTTGTGATGGCATCACTTTCTAAACAAATCACCGCAACCTTGATATTGCAGGCGGTCGATGCGGGGAAACTCGACTTAAACCTATCGCTTAATCATTATCTTTTTGGTGATGCAGATGGGAGGAATAAGGCGCTAAAAGGCACTGTGGCGTGGGCAAATCTAAGTGCGGATGCATTGAATACCAGTCGATATGACGAGCGGATTACGCTGCACCAACTGCTGACGCATACATCGGGTGTCGATAAACTGGGTAAGGCTAATCGATTCGAGCCGGGTAGCCAATTTGAATACTCCAACTTCGGTTATTCACTTTTAGGGCAAGTGCTTGAGAAGGTCAATCACCAATCCTTTGCCGAGCAAGTGGCGCAGTTTGCAACGCGATACCAGCTTAATGGCTTGAGCGCTGAGCTTGGCAGTATTGAGGCGATTCACGCCAAAGTGCCTTCACTCGCCGTAGGTTTACAGGAAAGCAAGGTGATTGCCCCTGCTGACTTAGTGCTTGATGAAGCTTTGTTACCTGCCGGGGGATTGATTGCTTCAGTGCCAGCTTATGCCGCCTTTCAGCATCTATTACACTCTGGCAAGTTGATGAGTGCAAAGAGTTATCAACGGATGACAACGGCGTATACCGAGATCCAATTCTTATGGCCGAATATGCGCTATGGCTATGGGGTGAGGATCAATAAGGACGATGGTCTCGTCGAATACAGTCATACGGGCTATTTATCTGGCTATATGTCGATGACACTTCATTATCCTGAATTTAATTTGGATCTGGTGATGCTGGAAAATCTATCGCTAAATCTTAATGATCGCGCTCGAGTATTTGAACTGCATAATCAGATACGTCAAATCATTCGTAGCCAGTTACTGCTTGTTAAAACATCACTTGCACCAGTGATTTGAGTAAACTGACTACTGACATAAGTGCCCTTATGCTGATATTAAGCATGGTACTTTAGTACTTAAAAGATTTCTAAGATATAGTTTCTGCGGGAGATAATGGCTACTATCTCCCGCGTTAAGGGAATAAATATAGTCTTTTACTACTTAATGTCGCCATATTTAATTGAATCACGACTATCTGTTTCATATATCATTTCATATTCATAGTTCAATGAGTCTAACAAGCTAATTATATAATCTTCGGATTTAATTCTTTCGTATCCAGGAAAATCTTGGTGGAAAATGATACTCAATAACCAGCTGCATTCTGGTTTTGATGGTGCGAAAGTATTTGCATCAAGATCTACATTGGGAAATAATTTAATGAATGTGCCTGTCTCTTTATTTAGATTCCAATGGTAATGTTTTATCCTGAATGGTAAAAAACTCTCAAGCATAGTAGGGTTCTTAGCTGTAGATGTTTTTCTATCTATTAATGCTAGAAATTCTTTGAGTTTATTATGAATTGTTTTTTCATCTTTACTTGTTGATTTTATACCAAATAGTACTTGATGTTTCATATGGTTGAATCTCCTCATTGAATAGATTTTATCGGCACTTGTGTCTTTTAAAGAGCCATTTTCTTTAGTTAAGGGTGTAAGTTTGTTAGCTAACAGAGAATTCAAACTCTATTTTAATGATTAACGTCCCTAACAAAGAGACGTTAATCTGTGACTTACAGTTACCAAAAGCGCTTTCTAAGTGCGGTCTCGATATCAATATCAACCCTAAAGTACTGCAAAATCGTCCAAACTGAATCGACTAAGGCTTCGGTAAGCGCTGGATAATCATCCTCGATAATTCCGTTAATTTCTTCGACGGTTTCATCGATATATTCCTGAACACCTTCCTCAAATTCGGCCTTTGTCGCTTGATTGCGGAAAAAGCTAAAGTTGTCGAGTTTTTCTATCAATTGATCAATAAGGACTCTCACCGAATTGAGTTGTTCAACTGTGATCGTCGGATCGGTGGCGATCAGTTTAAAAAAGCTCTGCACTTTGGTTTTGAGATCGAATAGCGTTGGGATTTGATCTCGATTTGCCGCCGCATTACTCACCTCTAATTTGGTTTGCTTGACGGGCGCAGGTGTCACATTCACCTCAGATGCTTGCGGATTGGCCGTCATAGGATCGGCATTGCTCGAAGCTGTTGCTGGTATTGCGCGATTGTGGGCTATGGTTGTGGGGGCTGGCGGTATCTCGCGCCCCAGTGTTTGTAGCAGGCGGCGCTGGAAATAGCTTTGCGGCAGGGCTTTGCTGAGTGCTTGCTCAAGCTGAGTTTCACTGTAGGAGGCTATTTGCAGCAGCGCTTCGAAAATCTCTTTATATTCTTGCTCAATAGCCGCTATTAGCGGGCTATTGCCTAAGCTATTGGTCACGGTTAAGTCGGCGCCATATTGCTGCAAAAGTCTTAAGATCCGCACCGCCGTTGATTCAAAGCGGGGGAACTCGATTGAACTGCCGCCTATCACAGCGCAAAGGGCAGGAGTGGTGTCTTCACCATTGATGGCATTGGGGTTGGCGCCATGTTCGAGTAGCGCCTCTACGCAGGACTGCGCGCCGTAGTAACTGGAGCACATTAATGGCGTAAATTGCTCATCCACCGAGAATTCTTCTAACTTTGCTCCATGGCGCAGTAATAGTTCTACGGTTTTTCGCCGCATATGGCCGGTAATTTCATCCCACCAGTAGGTCGAAATCGCCTTGTGTAGAATGGGCGAATTATCGTGGCCACAATGGGTAAAAATATCCCCGCCTTGGTGAATGAGCCATTCAAGTAGTTGGCTTCGACAGGAGATGGCCGCCGCAGACACATAGTTAGTGTTATAGATATTGGTGAGGCTTAAATCCAGCCCCTTGGTGAGCAGATATTCCATCACTTGGATAAGCGTTGCTTGATCTTCTTTCCCTGAACCACGCTGGCAGATAGTCAGTAAGGTCGGTTCATCCACCGCACCAAATTTTTTATTGATATCCATATCATATTGCAGGAACAGATCGAAAAACTCGGGCAGAAAGGTTTTCTTTTCGACCATTGGATAAACCAATAGTCGTAAATTCGACCAGACTAACATCTCATAGGATTTACCCGTATTCACAAATTCGGCATTTGGATTAGCGCCATATTTGAGCAACAGTTCAAGGGCTTGGTAGATGTAACTCCGTTTATTCGGATCGGTAAATTGGGCATTATTAATATATTGGTTGAGCAAGGGTGAATGGTCGGCATCAGGCGGTGTCATCCTATAGATGCGATTGATATCGACGGTGGCCTTAATCAGTTTTTCGATAATCCTAAGGTCAAATTCTGAGGTCAATGCCGCATAGACCAAACTTTTGGCGTGAGAATCGGCTTTGAGCTGCGGATAATGGTCTAACAGGTATTCAGTGTAGTCTTGCGCTTTAGTGTAAACGCATAGTTCGAGTAAATTGGCATCATCCCAGAAGCTGCTATCGTTGGCCATAATATAGCGTGACTTTTTAAATGCAGGGAAGCGTTTAACCAAGGGAGAAAATGTTTCTACTCCCCAAAATTCGCTCGAAGAAATAATGTTTTCAATTAGGCTTAATTTGCCAATATCTAATGGGATATCTTTATTAATGATATGCAGGAACAGATCTTTATTGCGTTCATCATATAATATTTCTAGTGGGTGATTTAATTCACCATTGGTCCAGAAACTCACCGGTTTATTGATATCTAAGTTAGCTGCAAGTAGAAGATCGATCATATCTCTACGTTGATGGTGTTGATAGATATATTGCGGATTAGGATGAAATAGATAGTTGAGCCAGCAATTGTTATATTGATTTTGAAAGTAAAGATTGGCACTAGAGTCTAGGTATAGGGTAACGAGTTCTGAGTTGTTATATTCAATAGCCGAATGCAATGCACTGAAACCATTACATTCGATTTTAGCGCCTTTGCTGAGCAAGTATTTTATAAGCACTAAATCGGACTGAGGACTGCAAGATAGTGGAACTAATATATTGCAGGGCGAAACATTGAGATCAATAAAGTTGAGATCTCCACTATCGGCAAGAAATTGATCAACTTTCTTTATTTTAGCCGAGGTCGAAAGCGTGTTATCTAGGCATATTTCCCTAAGTGTGAGTTTCTTATCACTAAAAATCCAACTGAGCATAATGTTCCCTATTTAATGCCGTTAACAAAATTATATCAAACACCTTTCAATTTATTAAAAATTGAGTGAGGTAAAATTGCCATATATTAATGCATTTAAGTTAAGAAAAACTATGCCCTAAGACTGATAATTAAAATGATCCTGTTTGAATAACATTTTGTGATACAAATTGATAATGCCAAACAAGTTGCATGATGACATGTTTGGCATTGTTACTTTGATTGGAATTCTGCTTCATATCCTATTGATTAAGATCTAGCAGCATCGGCATTTCGCAGGCGTCGTGGCCTGTGTTCCCTAGGGGAGCCGACAGATGTACAAAGCCTAATTTCTCATAGAGTTTTACGGCTTCATTTAGTACAGCGGTGGTTTCTAAATAGCAGCTTTGATAACCCGTTTCGCGGGCGAAATCGAGTGCCATTAACGCTACGCGTTTTGCGAGTCCTTTGCCGCGGATTTCTGGCATAAAGTACATTTTTTGCAGTTCGCAGACGCCATCATTGTTAGCTAAAGGCGCAATACCGGCGCCGCCTAAAATGCGGCCCTCTAATTCAATAATCCAATAGTTGGCGCCCGCTTGGGAGTAAATCTGGCTTAGGCAATCTAAGGTCGGGTCTGCCACGCTATAGCCTTTATCCGCGGTTAAGCCGTATTCGGCCGAAACATCGCGGATGACTTTGGCAATTGCGGCATCATCTTGGGCTGTGGCTTGGCGAATGTGGCAACCACTTTGCTGCTTGGCGTTATGTACGGCTTGGTTATATAACACGAGGGCCTCTTCGATTTGTGAAGTTTGCAATGGAGTCAGTTGGGCTAAGATCCCTTGGAATAATTGATTCTGCTGAGTATCCAATTTAACGAGTAACTTCTTACCCGCAGGTGTCAGTTGCACAACTAAGCAGCGACTGTCCCGTGGATGTACCTGACTCTGGGCAAGATGTTTATCGATCAAATGCTTGATAGCGCGGCTCGCATTGGACTTATCTATGCTGAGTTTGCAGGCAAGCTCTTTGATGGTCAGGGGCTGCTTGCCTATCTCAAACAGGGCATGGGCTTGCACGGGAGAAAGGGGTAAATCCCCAAAGGCGGCGTTGAGCATGCCTAAATTTCTCACCAGATAGCGAGACAAATGCCTGAGTTGGGCGGATGAGCCTGACTCAGTCGTTTGCTTAGTTTGAGTCACAGGCTTCGCGGGATCTTGAGCCAATGGTGCGTCTGTTTGAGCCATAGTCGAATAGGTTTGGTTGCATGTCACAACTAAGTTAGCGGGCTTTAACTCCTCTTGCAACATATTAATAACAATCTGCTGTGTAAATATCAGGATTCAATAATGGCGCCATGGCGAGAATAATCGCTTGGGTGTAATTACTTTCACGGGTCGCATGGCCGTGGGTGAGTAAACCTATGGCACCGCCTTTTTGCTTAATATTGATTGTATTGAACAACCTATCCATGACATCCCCGAGTTCTTCCCCCGCTTCTAATGCCCGATAAACTTGCATTGGTAAAGGTAAAATCGCACTGCGGCCAATGGCAAGCTGGTCTTTATGGCCAATAGCGATATAAGCGAATGTGGCAGGACCAAAGTCGAAACAATCGACACCGCCTTCCATCGCAAAATAGTAGTCGGCTTTAGTCTCTTGCGGGTCCTGCTGTTGACAATAGCGCACCCGATTGATCGCCCCTTGTCGAGTGTCGAGATCTGTCATTGGCTGCGCTGCAACACCAGAAGGGGCATCCATACCGCTGGCTTCTATGATGCTCTCTGGGAACAGCTGTGCCATGGCGTTAGTTGCCGCGTTGATTTTTACCGGGTTTTTAGAACCCACTTTTATCTTAATAATGTTTTGTTGCATATAAGTTATTTATTTTGGATTTTAATGTGGACGCTCGTTTGAATCATTGCTTAAATGGTCTGAGGTGTCTAAGCGTTTGGGTTTTCTATTCTGCCACAGTCGTCGGCGAAGCTCAGTAAAAAAGCCAACAGTAGGGGAGGCAATAGCCAGCCTTAGGGACTAGGAAGCGACATGCAACTATTGCTCCTTCAGTAATTTGGGCTGGAATAGGCAGTAAGGCTATGTCATTGAAGGAACCAAAACCAAGAGATAATAATAATGAAATTCAACAAACTCGTGATTGCTATGGGAATGGCCTGCGGTGTAATACTGACTGGCTGTAACGATAGCGAAGATAGCACTACGCCTACCGAACCTGAAACTCAACTGCAAGCTTTCGCCCCCAATGGTTTACTCAAAGCCAGTATTCGTCGTACGACCTACGGCGTGCCGCATATCCAAGCCGACAACTTAGAAAGTTTAGGTTTTGGTAGTGGTTATGCGCAGGCACAGGACAACTTATGTGTATTAGCCGATGGTTTTATCAAGGCGAACTCACAGCGTTCTATGTACTTTGGCCCCCATGCGTCGATTGACTTCACTACGGGTCAACCTACGGCGGAAGATAACGGTAACCTTATCTCAGATTTTGCCTATAAAGCGTTAAAGATCAGAGCGCAAGCCGAAGAAAAATGGCCGAAATTTAGTGAAAACTCTCGGGCACTTATCCAAGGTTTTGCCTCTGGTTATAACCAATATCTTGCTGATGTCGAAGCGGGCACACAAACGGCAGAACCTTTCTGTGGTGGTCAGCCTTGGGTGAAACCCATAGTGCCAGAAGATGTGGTGACTTATTTGTTTTCTATCGCCTTATTACCGGGCGCAGCTAACTTTCTCGATCTGATTTTTTACGCGAACCCAGGAGATGCACAGGAATACATGCCGCGTATCGTTGGGCCTGCGCCTAGCCAAGACCAAACTGCGTTTGTGGCCGATATGCAGTCTAAGTTGATTGCCCGCGCGGCTCGTATCACGACACCAGAGACCAATCCCCGCGATTTAGGTTCAAATGGTTGGGGTTTAGGGAAGGATAAAACCGAAAATGGTAAGGGCATGGTGCTAGGTAATCCGCATTTCCCGCATACGGGTAACCTGCGTTTTTGGCAATCCCATATTACGATCCCAGGGCATTTAGATATGATGGGCGGCTCGTTAGTGGGTATGCCTGGACCGATTAATATTGGTTTCAATAAAGATCTCGCTTGGACTCATACCTTCTCTACCGCTGAGCATTTTGTGATGTATAACCTTGAGTTAGTCTCGGGTGATCGGATGCAGTATTTGTTTGATGGTAAACCTATGCCGATCACCAAAGAGACAGTATCGGTTCTAGTGAATGCAGGTCCTGCGGGCATGCTGGTCGCCGAGAAAGATATTTATACTACCGCCAAAGGCCCTATGGTCGAAGCTCCTCCCGCTTTAGCGCCTTTTGGTTGGGATGATGGCAGTGCCTTTATGATCCAAGATGCCAATATGGGGACTATGGACCCTGTTGACCATTGGTTAGCCATGAACATGGCGACGAACAAAGAAGAGTTCCAACAGGCATTTAAGGACTACGATGGTGTCATCTTCAATAACACTATGTACGCCGATAAAGAGGGCAATGCTTTTTATATCGACGACTCAACTGTGCCAGGATTATCCGAATCTGCAGTCGTGTTGTTAAAAACCTCACCGGATATTAAAGCGGCTAAGGCAAAAGCCGGATTTACGATTTTACCCGGTAACACTTCGTTGTTTAGCTTCGATGGTCCTACGCCCTATGAACGTGCGCCCAAGCTTGAGCGCAGCGACTTTGTGCAAAACTCCAATGACTCCTTTTGGTCGACTAACTTGAATGAACCGCTGACTTACTTCTCGCCTATGTACGGCGCAGAGGCTGGACAGCTATCACTGCGGACACGGATGGGTTTGAGTTTAATGCAGGACGCCGCGGGGGCTGATGGCAAGTTCAGCTTGGAAGAACTCGAAGCAGCTGTGCTGTCGAATCGCAGTTATCTCGCCGAGTTAGTGCTGCCTGACTTGATTGCCCAGTGTGATGCCCAAGGCAGTACACCTGTGGTGGTGTCGGCGAGTTTATCTAAGGATGTCTCTTCGGCTTGTGCGGCATTAAAGGCGTGGAACGGTAAGCAAGATAACGACAGTAAAGGTGGTGCTTTACTACGTGAATTTGCCCATCTATTCAGCCAAACAACCATGTTGACCCAAGGATTCGATCCCGCTAATGCGGCAACGACACCTAAAACCTTGACTACGGATGGTAGTGCCTTAAAGGCCTTGGCTCACAGTGCGCTTAACCTTGAGGCCGCAGGCTTTGCCTTAGATGCGCCATTGGGGGATGTGCAATTTGTAGAGAAATCGCTGCCAGATGGAACGCCAAGCGGGTCGCGTTTACCTTGGCCGGGTAGCCATAATGCTGAAGGTGGATTCAACGTGTTTTCAACCAGTTTGTCGGGTGATGACACTTTGATCCCGCAACACAAATACGCTGCTGTGATGGATGTGGTCACTGGCAAGGCGATGAGTTCTGGCTTAACGGCGAAAGGATACCAAGTGCGTTACGGGTCAAGTTGGATGATGGCGGTGAACTTTACCGACGAGGGGCCTGTGGCGCGGGGGATTTTAACTTACTCTGAGTCGAGTAATATCTTAACGCCTGCGTTTGCCGATCAAAGTATCTTGTACTCGAGTGCTAAAAGCTTCCGTCCTTTGTTGTTCAAAGAGGCTGACATAGCCCCAGCTGTAGTGTCGACAACTGAGCTGACACTACAAAAACCATAAGTTAGATTTTGCGCTTTAATCGTTAGCGGCTCACTTCGGAGTTGAATCCGGATGAGCCGTTTTTTATGCGTGTTTACGACTGATAGCGATTTGTAAAAATTTAACATTAACGACTGTGATCTTAATCTACCTTAGACGTGAGTATGCTGTGACGCGTCTTGTTTTGTTGATTTTTGTGACACATGTCCGGTTAGCTGTTTTTCTCGGCGCTTATGCAATGTCACTGGATTTGGCTTGAGGTGAATATCTTGTATTTTTAAGTGGCTTTTTATGTATATGTTTTGATGCTGCATTGAAAACTTATTACATTAAATCAGCGATCTAGATCTCAATATCAGTTTATTATGAAATTCCCTTACATAAAGCCGTGTCAGATCAACTTTTATGGGCTTTTTTTGGTTATCCTTAGCGCGAATTTATTATGCTAGTCACACCGTAAGGTAACTTTTATATGCAAAAAGATGCGACCAGTGTTCTTGGAACACCTCAAAGCACACAGAATCTAGATTCAACGAAACACTTACCTTGGACTCGCCAAGACACGACTTGGATGTTGAGTTTGTTCGGCACTGCCGTTGGCGCTGGAATTTTATTTTTACCTATCAATGCGGGCATGGGCGGCTTTTGGCCTCTTGTGTTAATGGCAGTGATCATCGGTCCTATGACCTATCTTGCCCACCGTGGTTTATCTCGTTTTGTTTGTTCATCAAGCATTCCTGGTAGCGACATTACTCAAGTAGTTGAAGAGCATTTTGGTGTTGGTGCGGGTAAAGCCATTACCGTACTGTATTTCTTTGCTATCTACCCGATTGTATTAATTTACGGTGTGGGTATTACCAACACTGTTGATAGCTTTATCGTCAATCAGTTAGGCATGGCATCGCCACCACGCTTCATTCTATCGGGTGTATTGATCCTCGGTATGATGGCTGTAATGGTCGCAGGTGAGAAATTCATGCTCAAAGTGACACAATTGCTGGTGTATCCGCTGGTGGGTATTTTGGCCTTTATGTCTATCTACCTGATCCCTGAATGGAAAATGGATGCTTTACTCGTTGTACCAGAAGCGGGTGCATTTTTAGGCACAGTTTGGTTAACGATTCCAGTTTTAGTGTTTGCCTTTAACCATTCTCCAGCGATTTCACAGTTTTCTGTGTCATTGAAACGTGACCATGGCGCGAATGCTTCTCGCAAAGCTGATGTTATTTTACGTAATACTTCCATGATGTTAGTGGGCTTTGTGATGTTGTTTGTGTTCTCTTGTGTGCTGTCATTATCGCCAGCACAATTGGCCGAAGCGAAAGCTCAGAATCTACCGATTTTGTCTTATCTCGCCAACGTGCATTCAAGTGGTTTTGTGAGCTACTTTGGTCCATTAATCGCCTTTATCGCGATTGTGTCTTCTTTCTTTGGCCATTACATGGGCGCGACAGAAGGCATGAAGGGGATTATTGTTAAGCAGTTAGACACGAATAAGAAAGGCATTTCAGAGCAAAAAATCAACAAATTTATTCTGGTGTTTATGTTTGTGACGATTTGGGCCGTGGCAATCAAAAACCCAAGTATTTTGAATATGATTGAAGCTTTAGGTGGCCCAATTATCGCGGCTATCCTGTACTTGATGCCTATGTACGCTGTATACAAAGTGCCAGCATTAAAAGCGCACCGTGGTCGCATCAGCAATATCTTCGTGGTTATAGCGGGTTTATTGGCAATGACGGCTATTCTGTTTGGCTTCTTTCGTTAAGTTTTAATCTTAGTAGGAACGCGGTTTGAATGTGAATCGTGAGTCGTAAAAAGAAAAGGATCGTGCCATTGGCCCGATCCTTTTTTATTACGTATAACATTTGAATCGCTTATTTTTCTTCGTACATTAAGTAGTAACTCTGCTTCATCCCTAACGCTTGATAGGTCTGCTGTGCGGCGAGATTTTCTTGCTCGACATATAAACGGAAGCTGGCGGCACCACCATTGGCTTCGGCCAGTTGTTTGACTTCGCTGTAGAGTTTGGCATAGATGCCTTGGCGACGATTTTTCGGGCGAATATACACACTCTGGATCCAGTAATAATCCTTCGCACGCCAATCGCTCCATTCAAATGTCACCATGAGCGAGCCGACTAGCTCACCTGCGATTTCAGCGACCAGGTAAAACCCTTTTTGCGGGCTCTCAAGTAGCGTGCCCACACCTCGAGCCAGTGTCGCTTCATCTAAGGCTAGGCCTTCGGTTTCTTGGGCCATGGCCTGATTAAACTGCACTAAGGCGATTAGGTCTTGAGCCTTAGCTTTACGAATCAACATACTACAACTCCTAGGCGGTTATTTGGCAATACCGCTCTTGTTTAGTAAACAACATTTTGTGATTCACTTTATCATGGAACGACGAGGGATAACGAGTTTGGCAGTGGCAGGTTAGGCACTGATATTATTTATTACTGTGGATATTTGCACGACTAAAGTCTTATCTTCTAGGCTTATCTTTAGTGTCCTTTCGCTGAACTAAGTGAGTTAATGATGGGATTTATTAAGTCTACTCGCCGCTATAAACTTAAAATTTTACCCGTCTATGATATTGCTGCTGATGAACAGATAAATCATCGTCTGCATTTTATTTTAACGCTGTTGAGCTTCGGTTTATGGGGTTTAGTTTGGTGGTGGTTGGTCTTAAAAGCTAACGGTAAGTCCGACTTTATTTTCAGTGGTTTTGATGACGATTATTGGAGTTATTTGATTGAGCGTGAGCAACCGCCTGCGTCGCTTTATCGTCAGCAAATAGCACCAAAAAAAGTCACAGAATATTTTGATGCTTAAGCAGAAAAACTAACATCTCGGTGGCCAATTTAACAAAGTTGGTTTGGTTAATATTACTGATTTTAAGGCGGTTTAGCTCAACGTGACCCAGATCATCTCTCGATTAAAACCCCTCTGCTAGACTCGGCGATTGCCCCATTTAGACTGAGAAACTAGCGCGCTAGTTTTGGTCTTTGCCCCATCATAGTTTCGAATTCAAGGTTATCAATATGACAAAACAAAAGTCGTCAGCATTAGGCCGTGTTTGGTCTCGCTGGATGTCAGTGCCGCTGTGGCTGCAAATTGTTATCGGTATGGTGCTAGGTATTTTAGTGGGCATCATCTTCGGCGAGCAAGCGACTCACTTAAAGCCGATAGGCACCTTGTTTGTTAATGCCATTAAGATGCTGATTGTGCCATTGGTGTTTTGCTCACTGATTGTGGGCGTCACTTCGATGCAAGATACGAACAAGATGGGGCGTATTGGTTTTAAATCTTTTGCGTTTTATCTCTTTACCACGGCTATCGCGATCACTATCGGTTTAATTGTCGGTTATGTTCTTCAACCCGGTGCTGGTTTAGGTTTGTCATTGGCAGAAGGCGCGACTCAAACTGCCAAAGAAATACCTTCTTTAGTCGATACTTTGATCGACATAGTGCCGACGAACCCTATTGCGGCTTTAGCAAGCGGGCAAATTTTGCAAGTTATAGTATTTGCGATTGTTTTAGGTATCGCCTTAGTGCTGATTGGCGAGCATGGCAAACCTGCAATTAAAGTGTTCGAAAGTTTAGCTGAGGCCATGTATAAAATGGCCGACATGGTGATGAAGCTCGCACCCTACGGTGTATTTGGGCTAATGGCTTGGGTAGCGGGGGAGTATGGGATTGATATGCTTTGGCCACTGATCAAAGTTATTATTGCTGTGTATCTTGGCTGTATTATTCATGTGCTTGGATTCTATAGTTTTTTACTGCGCGGATTTGCAAAGTTAAGCCCGCTGCAGTTTTTTAAAGGGATTAGCAATGCCATGTTAGTGGCGTTTACCACATCGAGCTCTGCGGGCACGCTCCCTGTGAGTATGAAGTGTGCGAGTGAAAATTTGGGGGTTCATAAGAAAATCTCTAGCTTCGTATTACCGCTAGGCACAACAATCAATATGGATGGCACAGCATTATACCAAGGGGTCACAGTGCTGTTTGTGGCACAGGCGTTTGGTATCGACCTGACTGTCGTCGATTATCTCACCATTATTTTAACGGCGACGTTGGCCTCTATTGGTACTGCGGGTGTGCCCGGTGCGGGTTTAGTGATGTTGACTTTAGTACTCACAACCGTAGGGCTTCCCTTAGAAGGGGTGGCATTGATTGCGGGAATTGACCGTATTTTAGATATGGTGCGTACTGTGGTAAACGTCTCCGGTGACTTAGTGGCGACGACTGTCATTGCAAAGTCTGAAGATGAGTTGGATATGGCGCATTATAATGCCGACATAGATCAAAGCGCCGTAATAGCCGAACAGAATATCGCCCTCGAAATTGCAGCGGCTAAGAGTGTCAAAGCATAGGGAGCTTTTATTGCTAGTTCGTTAACTAAAAAACCGCCATTGGCGGTTTTTTTATGCTGACAAGTTTTATGGTTACTTCATTTGGCTTAACACTAACACTGGCTTGTCGTCGCTGTTAAGTAAGGTAAGTCGGCCTTGCACTAATTTTGCTTTGGTAACTAATGGCATAGCTTGCATCACTTTGTGCTCTTGCTGCATTAGGGCATCCACGCAGGCTTTCATTGTGCTACCGGCAGGAGATAGCTTAAGCTCTTCGCCTTGCTGAGTATATTGACCGAAAAAGTTATTGCAGCTGTTGTTGCCATGTAATTTACCTTCGGCCTCAAAGGTAATTTGCGCTGGGCTGTAATCGATAGTCGGTTGGCCTTGAACCATTTCAATGTGCCAGCGGCCTTCTAATGGAATAGTATCATTTGGTGCTATATCGGCACTTTGGCAGGCGGTGATGCCTAAGAGTAATGCACCTAAAATGAATGTTTGTTTTAACATCGTTGCGGTTCCTTTTTCCATGATTATGGCCATAGTGTGACAAGTTTTTCGTAAGATCTAAAGGGGTTTATATGACAGGCTCATTTAAAAGTACTCTGAATTTGTTGAAGTTTTTACATTGGTTAGGTGTATTGATGCTAGTTTGTGGACTTGGGTTTTATATGTTGACGCAATGGAGTCTAGAGATAAGCGGCATGTTATTGATCTCAAGTCTGATTGGTTTAGGGTTGGTCTTAATGTCGCCCTATCCTGTGGTGCTGTTTATCCAATGGGCGAAGCGCCAAGATGAGCATTCCAAGTAATTTTGTACTGTCTAATTAAGTCTAAATTTCATTAAATCAAAGCTCTGCCGAATCTGCGGCGGGATTATCGTACAAGCTTGAGTCAATGGCGGGTTCTACTGGCGTGTCTGCGGCTTGGGATACAGGTGGGCGCATTGAATCGAGTTTGCCCCGCGCGAGTTCCATCATAGGTGCAAGTTTGGCGCTGGATTCTGGGGTAAAAAAACTGTAGCTCACATCGAGTTTTAGCTGATGGTTTTGTTGTTCTAGCTGCTTTTCTACTCGCTTCATAATATGTAGAACATCCCGTTCACCATCCACAAAAGCAAGTACCACAAATTGAGTGCTGTTGTAATGGGCGGCAACGTCAGCGGTTCTTATCGTATCTTGGATTAACTTGCCTAACAGTCTGTGGTGATTATTTTCGAGTGGTATTGGAGTGTTATCCGTGCTCAGTAATTCAAAGAAGATGATACCTGCATGGGCGCCAAAGCGGCGGCCTAAATTGAGCTGTCTTGGCGCCATCATCAAAAAACCATAATGATTGAGCATGCCGGTTTCTTGGTCGCGCATCGAAAGGGATTCAATGCGATGGTTCTGGCAAAGCAGAGATAATTCCTGTTGCAGCAATATCTGAAACGGTTCGAGCATAGCGGCATTGACTAGTGGTTCTGTTATATGCGGGTTGAGTACACACAGGGCACCAAATTGGCTACCATCCGGCCAAGCGATAGGACGTGAGAGAATATGCTGAATACCATCAAAATCCCTTGGTAAATCCTCTAACATAAAGCTGCCGAGGTTTTGATATAAACCATCAGGTTGGCTGTTTTGTATCTGTTTGAAGAGTTCGAGTGCTGGGGGATATAAAGTGCCTGCGGTAAATTGCGGTGTTTCAGTGATTGAACTGACGATGATTTCAAACCCTGCACTGATTTTTTGGAATATGAAAACCGTGTTGGCGTTGTAATAGCTTTTGATGAGCTCACATTGGTGCATCCAGCGTGTGAGATTGACTTGTTGATTATCGGTATCAAGTAAACTCAAGTTGGGATTAATGGTTTCTGGCAACATACAAACGCCTAACTATGGCTAAATATCCATTAAGTTTGGGAAATAAAAGGATATTTAGCAAATCAAAGCCCTAAATATTGCCTTGTTCTTGCTGTGCCTATTAACCCAACCGAGTATACTGGCGGGCTGAAATTGGGCCCAAAGCCGAAATAATGCTGTGAGAACACTGTGAAAATTAGACTAGCCTTACCTCAAGATGTTGATTTATTAGCGATGCTAGAGAAAAAACATCTTAATGATGAATTAGCTTCCGCCAGTATGGGGTTACAAGGGCAAGCTTTTTCCCACAGTGAATTGAGCGAATTAGTGCAGCACCATTGGATTGTAGTGGCGCAGGTTGAGCAGCAGATCGTCGGTTACGTGATTGCAGGCCGTTGGGTTTTTTTCGAACATTGGCCCATTTACCGCACTTTGTTGAATCGTTTGGGGCAACTCGATTGGGATGGACCTAAATTAACTAAGGTCAATTCTTGCCAATACGGGCCGATATGGGTGCAGCAAGCCTACCGTGGGCAAGGGATTTTCGAGGCATTAGTCCATGAAATTCGTCGCCAAGTTGCTCCGCATTTTAGCTATATGTTGACCTTTATTGCTGAAGATAATGAACGTTCCTTTGCCGCTCACTCGGGTAAAGCGCACATGCAGGTTGTGGATTTTTTCACCGTTTCGGCAAGAGATTATTATTTAATGGCGGCAAAGACCCAAGCTTAGTTGTTCGATGATAGAAATTAAGGATTCAATCTCTACTGTGTAAATAACCCGAGTTCAGGTTAAATAACGGAGATAAATACATGAATGTACAATTTGTTGAGTCACTATTAACGGCCTATGCCGAAGTCAATTTATCGGCTTGGGACAACTTGAGATTGGTCCTATCTGAGTGCGCTCACCATGAATGTGAGGCGAGGGGATTTGAAGTCGAGTTTATCTCCGATTCAGGGCAAGTGCAGCATTATTGGGTACAAGTGGGGAATATTTGGCTCGATTGTGGTCGAACCAATGCCTATTCGACGGTGATTACGCGACTGACCGATAAGGAACTTAGCCGTGTAAACTCCAAAAGCGCGTTAGAATGCGCTATTTTATCCCAAGAGCAGATCGGTCTACTCTGCATGCAAAATGCCCATTTCGATCATTGCTAAATTCATACTTGACCTTCAGGTCGCCACTAAAGGTGAACAGGTTTTCAGCAGCTTGTCTTGGATTGCTACTTTTAACATTCCCCCCAAAGAAGTCTGTGGTAAGTCTATGTTTGCTGACGACATAATTAAACTACATAGAATCACTGCCAATTAACTCAATATAAAATTGAAGTGAGATTGTACTAAAATAAGGTTTAGTATTTACAATTTTTAATATAAAAGCCTAGTTAACACTAGGCACAAACACGTTTTAATTCATTTTCAGTAAAATTTATTTTCCGTTGGAATGAATTGATCAACATCCGTGACTGGTAATAGGTCTAAGCTATTTTTGGCATGTTTTCGTAGTTTATTTTCGTTTGCCTCAGTTGCAATGTTTTGTAATATTGACCTGTAGCGTGAGTTATTGCTTTTGGCTAACACTTTACAAAGCCAAGAAACAGCATCGATCACGTAGGGATCTTCATTCTTTTTCTCAGTCCAGATTTTTTCAGCAAATAAATCTAGCACCTCTATTTTGATATGATCTTGTTGATAATAGCCTTTGGCTAAACTCTGTAATGTTGCTCCTGTGCTGTTTAACTGCATTTTTATTGATGATATATCATCTGACCATTCAATGTTTGGGGTCACTCGTTCGATAAAGAGAGCTGCTGACTTTTGTGCACTGAACTGGATACTTCCAAGGCCTTCATACTGATAGGTTACGCTAGGTGGTTTTTCTATCAGGAAATTTCCACCATATTTGGTAATCTTGTCCGGCTTGCCTAGTTTTGAAACAACCAAGTTTTCACTTTCTCCGCTAGCCAATTTGAGGAATAATTCTTTTTTTGAAAGTTCTATCTTTTTGGGTTGAAGACCTGAGTCAATTATTGAAACATGAGATAGGCCTCTTTTCTCAATAACTTTTGATACAACATTTCCGTTAATATCCTCTATCCATACCGCAGAGTAATCTTCACTTAAACTCCCATTAATAAGATATTTTTCGTTTTTCTTCGGTGTAAAATTAACTTCTCCCTCAATGATATAGTTTGAGGTTGAGCTAAAAATATATCCGATTGGAGCGGAGTGATGGACTTGGCCGATGAGATATAAGTTTATGGGTTTGATTGGAATCGACCTTGATGCGCCCATTGCAATCAATTGCGAGCCTTTTCCATTAGAAGCCGCTGAAGATGCTGTTAAGCTATTATGGATAGGTTCTCCATCGATTAGCTTTATATAATAAAAACTTGCTTTACTTCGACTTAGTCTTTGAAAACTATCATCAATTGTAGCAAGCTCTCCTGTATACCCTTCTGGTATCGATGAAGTATAAGACATGCAGCCAAACATAAGAAAAGATATTATTGTGGAAAGAAATAACTTCATTTAATTTCCTTTTTTATAGAGTAAATCTATTTTATTCGTCTGTTTATAGTCATTGATATTATTTGTGCATTTTTATCAATAGTACTTTTACCAATTATCAATACTTTTTCACCATAAAGTAGCGCTCAGGTGTCGTGGTGACTGTGCCTATGATCTCAAAACCTTGTTTCTCATAGAATACTGGGGCTTGAATCGATAAGGTATCCACTTGGGCTACTAGGCAACCGCGTTGTTTCGCCTCAGCTTCGGCAAGTGCCATCAGTTTATGCCCAAGCCCAGTGCCTCTGGTTTGCTCATCAACCCAGACAACATTGATTAAGAAGTTTTTATAGATAGTCCGGCCACCCACACCACCAATCAACTTGCCAGCTTCATCACGTGCAATGACAGTCAAAGGCACTGATTTCTCAGGTCCTAACAGCCCAGCATTAAATTGCCTAACGCCGTCTACCAGCGCATCCACAATCGCGATATTTTCTTCACTCATAACTTCAAAGTTCATGTCAAAAACTCTTTCTGGAATGTGATTACTTTATAAACGTAAATGTTATTTCTGTTGTATTCAACTTTTGATTGATCTCGCTAATGTTAATCATTATCATTCGCGAAATCATTTATAAGTTACATTTGTAAACTAAGTTTACTAAACAGGAGAGGTTTATGTTATTTCGTCAAACTTGCTTGGCAGTTGCCATTACCGCTGTATTTACGGGTAATTTTGTCCAAGCCGAAGAGGCTCCCGACAGAAAAATGGAAGTTATGGTTGTTACTGCCTCTGGATATGAACAGAAATTGGTTGATGCACCCGCCAGTATTTCTGTTATCACCCAAGAAGATTTGATGATAAAACCTTATACCACTCTCCTAGATGCAGTGCGTGACTTGGAAGGGGTTGATATTGGTGAAACCCGTGATAAAACAGGGCAAGGTACCATCAGTCTACGCGGTATGGGATCTGACTATACCTTAATCCTTGTCGATGGTAAGCGTCAGAATAACCATGGTGATATTTATCCAAACAGTTTTGGTGGCAATCAATTTGGTCATGTACCACCACTTGATGCTATTGATCGAATTGAAGTTATTCGTGGGCCAGCATCAACGTTATACGGTGCAGATGCTCTAGGTGGTGTGGTGAACATCATCACTAAAAAAGTGGGCGACGAATGGTCTGGCTCTATCACTCACAGCCGAACTCATCAAACCAATGATGCCTATGGCGAAGATATCACTACCGATTTCAGCGTGATGGGTCCCCTCATTAAAGGCGTTCTTGGGTTATCGATTCATGGCAGTATTTATGATCGAATGGGGTCTACACCAGAGTATGCACCAGTAGATTATCCCAATGGAGAAGTACGCACTCGTTCACTCGGTTTTGGTGGTGGCGGTAAAACAGTCGATAACGAAAATCATATGTTAGGTGGGAGTTTAAGTTGGACGCTAAATGAACATCACAAAATTTGGTTTGATTTAGATTCCTCATCTCAAGATTATGATAATACGCCACTGATCAATGATAACGGTGAACGCGAGTATCCGCTTGGTACTGTTGATAATATCGATAGTCTCTGGATTGCCAGTAACTTCTGTAAAGGCGGCGTAGGTTCCCGTGAGGCTGCTTGTCTAGCCAGCGGTGGTGAATGGGCAAGACGATCAAATCCGCGAGCGGGTTACAGCGAGACTCAAAAATTTACCCGTGATGCTTGGGCGTTAACCCATGAAGGTGCTTGGGATTTTGGTACAAGCTTTGTGTCACTATCCTATGTAGACACACAAAATAATGGCCGCACACTGCCATTTACCACTGCTGAAAGAGTATTACTACTGCAGATGATTGATGGTAAAGGGGATTACACCGGCATGACTGAAGCCGAACGTAAAGCGATTGCTGAATCCACTTTCCTGCCTAGACCTAAACGCGAAATGGCAAGTAATCAATATACGCTTGATATGAAACTCGATATTCCATTTGAAGCTGCAGGAAATCATGTCGCAGTGACGGGGGCGCAGGTGATTCGTGGTGAGTTGAAAGACGGTGTATTTGGTATGGAAGAAGGTACGCCGGGCGCAGTACAAGAACACAATATGTGGTCTGTTTTTGCTGAAGATACATGGAGCATGACTTCTGATTTATCTGTTACTGCGGGTTTACGTCATGATGATCATGAAATATTTGGCAACCAACTCAGCCCACGTCTATACGGCGTTTACACCATTAATAATGAGTGGACTGTAAAGGGTGGGGTGAGCACAGGTTTTAAAACACCTAAAACCACACAATTGTATGATGGTGTCGTTGGCTTTGGTGGCCAAGGAACCTCACCGCAATTTGGTAACCCAGATCTCGAAGCTGAAACCAGTGTGTCCAGCGAAGTCGCCCTGTATTGGTCCCATCCAGATGGCCATAATTTTAACGTCACTATCTTTAAAAATGACTTTGACGATAAGATTGCTTCACAACCCTGTGGTAAAGGTACGAGCATAGAATGTTCCGATGCGGGTGAATATGCTGATTTAGGTTATGCAGTCAGTAGCAAAACAGTCAACATAGATAAAGTTACTATTCAAGGTGCTGAGCTCGCGGGACGTTGGGAAATTCTAGATGCCTTAACGTTAAATGCTAATTATACCTACACAGATAGCGAGCAGAAAAGCGGTGCAGAGCAAGGCCGTCCACTCGGGAACAGTGCCAAGCATATGGCAAACGCGACATTAAAATGGGAGTTGACCGACTCATTTAACGTATTCTTGACCTCAGAATACCGTGCTAAACGTTATCGCTCTTGGGATATCATTAATGATGCTGCACTCTACTATAAAGGTTATAACGTGTTCCATCTTGGTGGTTCTTATCAGGCGAGTGAGTTTGTCACCTTCAACATGCGAGTAAATAACTTGTTTGATAAAGATTTTACTTCATACGATATTGTCTTCACCGAATGTAGTGACACTAGCACCACTTGTGTCTCTGACGATAATGGCCAAAACGGATACACAGCATCTTACATTGATGATTTTAATAACAAAGATAAGGCCCGTAACTTCTGGGTTGGTATGAATGTACGTTTCTAAACGAATACCCTGTGCATTAGCCATTATTTGATATTCATGGGCGATAGATAAAACTGAGAGTTACCCGTTTGATAAAGGTATCCACTATCAATTAAACAATAGGGTAACTCTCATTACTCATTACTCATTACTCATTACTCATTACTCAGTGCACCTGCACTGTGCTGGTGAGTCCGCACTATCGAGCCATCAATAAAGACCCATTCCGTGTCGGCCATTTTCACTAAAGCTTTGAGTAAATAGGCCTGAATGTCTTTTTAGACCATAAATGAAACCCTCTAAAAACCGTACTCCAATGGCCCAACTCTTTGGGTCAATCTTGCTAAGGGGGGCCTGCTAGAAGGCGGTAAAGAATGCCTTCAAATGTTTATCTATGTTCAGGTTTATCATAAACACGGCCTGTGCTGTTCATTAAATGAAATAGTGTTTCCCTGCGTGCATTGGTTAGTATCAATCTTGGCATGCTCTCTAAAAATCATTCTCGAAAGCTCAATAGACCCTAGATGAAGTCAGAAAAATTAAAGGTGCTAGCGTATAAGCCTACAGAATCAGCCATTGTCCGTTTGGATAAGTACCAATATAACCAAAGGGTATTCTTCCACAGAGATACCAAGATAGGCGTTCACTCGTAAAGGCTGAAAGTTTAACGTCAGCTAGGAGCAGTGTTGCGAGCGTATTAGCGTCATCGGATGTCAGCGCGCATATTTCTGCAACGGGAATAATTTTCCAAGTGGAGAGGTAAGCTGACTTAGAAATTTCATCGACTTCGCTGTCAGAAATCCAAGCATGCACATCATTTACTACTGCCTTTGTTTTTAACGAATTTGCCAAGTCATGGTCTGTTACACACAGGCTTTCATAGTGGATTTCGTAAGGTGTTTCAAAAAAGGCTTCAGGATCGGATTCAAGAAAAGCGGCGATCTCCTCTAATGTACCGTATGTCTTTGCTGTTTCCTCTGGCAGACCTACGTTGGCTGCCCATGCACAAGATTGAAGTTGCTGTAATAAGATGGCGTTATCGGTCATAGGGTCTGTGCACTCTAATGGTCTGTGTATATGCTGCTTTTTATCTTGCCATATTTGTCTTAGCACTATTAATCTAACCAAATGTCAGACATAAAAAAACCGCTGGATAGCGGTTTTTTTATGGGTCTTAAGTGTAAAAATTGAAATGAATTAAGACTATAGACCCGCGTCAGCGCGCAATATTTCGGCTTTATCAGTAGCTTCCCATGGGAATTCGCTGCGACCAAAGTGGCCATAAGCGGCGGTCGCTTGATAAATTGGACGTGCTAAATCTAGCATGGCCGTTAAACCGTATGGGCGCAGTTCAAAGTGTTGACGTACTAACTTGATCAGCACTTCTTCAGACACCTTACCTGTACCGAAGGTCTCGATGCTGATAGAGGTAGGCTCTGCCACACCAATAGCGTAAGACACTTGGATTTCACAGCGATCAGCAAGACCTGCTGCAACTATGTTTTTTGCTACATAACGGGCAGCATATGCCGCGCTACGATCCACTTTTGATGGATCTTTACCAGAGAATGCGCCACCACCATGACGGGCCATGCCGCCGTAAGTGTCAACGATGATCTTACGACCCGTTAAGCCACAATCACCTACTGGACCACCGATAACAAAACGGCCAGTTGGGTTGATAAAGAACTTAGTATCTTTGTTTAACCATTGAGCTGGTAATACTGGCTTGATGATGGTTTCCATCACACCTTCAATTAAGTCGGCTTGTGAAACGTCATCTCTGTGTTGAGTCGATAACACAACTGCATCGATACCGACAATTTTGCCATCATCATAGGCAAAAGTGACTTGGCTTTTCGCATCTGGGCGTAACCAAGGTAGCGTGCCATTTTTACGGACTTCAGACTGACGTTTCACTAATGCGTGGGCATAGGTGATAGGTGCAGGCATCAGAATGTCGGTTTCGTTGTTGGCATAGCCAAACATTAACCCTTGATCGCCAGCACCTTGCTCTGCAGGGTCTGCGCGGTCTACACCTTGATTAATGTCGGGTGATTGCTTACCAATGGCGTTTAATACTGCGCACGAGTCTGCATCAAACCCCATATCTGAATGGGTATAACCAATTTCACGCACCGTTTTACGGGTGATTTCTTCAATATCAACCCAGGCAGAGGTAGTGACTTCACCACCCACTAATACCATGCCGGTTTTGACATAAGTTTCACACGCTACGCGTGCTTTTGGATCTTGAGCCAGAATTGCATCTAGCACAGCATCAGAAATCTGATCTGCAATCTTATCGGGATGACCTTCTGAGACCGACTCAGAAGTAAACAAGTGCTTTGCCATAGTAGGAAAATCTCGTCGTTAGCATTCAAACGTGTAGAAGCATCTACATCTAGACGGCTATTTTAGTTTAAATCCGATTGCCGATCACCCCCGATAATAAAAAATCCTCTCAGATTGTGACCTGAAAACGACTACGCTCAGTCATAAATAGGTTATTTTTCTTATATTTCATAGTATTAAGTTTGCTATGTTTTTGAGAAATTTATTTCTCCATTACAAGTGATCCTTGCTATGCCCTCTCAAGTAAACGCGAGCAAAGTGACCGGCTTGTTTCTGCGACTTGTATACCCAAGCGACCTGAATCCTGCATCTTCAGGTTGTTTGGGTACATATTCGCCCATCTTTTGCTGAGTGAATGGTAATTTTAGTTTGCGTCACACTGGCATGTAGGGGAAAATATGCATCCAAATTGCCCGCTAGACCCCACAAACAAGCAGGAGAGAGCATGTCTTCCCGTAAAGTACTCGCAAACGCAATCCGTGCGTTAAGTATGGATGCAGTTCAAAAAGCAAATTCAGGCCATCCCGGCGCCCCAATGGGTATGGCAGATATTGCTGAAGTGCTGTGGAATGATTTCCTTAAGCACAACCCGAACAATCCGAAATGGGTAGATAGAGATCGTTTTATCCTCTCTAACGGTCACGGTTCAATGCTGATTTACTCTTTACTTCACCTGACTGGTTATGAATTACCAATTGAAGAGCTTAAACAGTTCCGTCAATTGCATTCTAAAACCCCGGGTCACCCAGAATACGGTTACACCCCAGGTGTTGAAACCACAACGGGTCCACTCGGTGCGGGCATCAGCAACGCTGTTGGTATGGCGATTGCTGAGAAAACCTTAGCGGCACAGTTTAACCGTGATGGTCACGATATCGTTGATCACTACACTTACTGCTTCCTCGGCGATGGCTGTTTGATGGAAGGTATTTCCCACGAAGCCTGTTCATTAGCCGGTACTTTAGGTTTAGGTAAACTGGTCGCATTTTGGGATGACAACGGTATTTCTATCGATGGCCATGTTGAAGGCTGGTTCACCGATGATACGCCAAAGCGTTTTGAAGCTTACGGCTGGCATGTGATTGCCGGTGTTGATGGTCACGATAGCGCGGCAATCCGTGCTGCTATCGAAGCGGCGAAAGCCGTTACTGATAAACCAACCATGATTTGCTGCAAAACCATTATCGGTTTTGGTTCACCTAACAAATCAGGCAGCCACGATTGCCACGGCGCGCCACTAGGCGATGCGGAAATCGCAGCAGCCCGTGAATTCCTTGGCTGGCCACATGCGCCATTCGAAATCCCTGCTGACGTTTATGCGGGTTGGGATGCCAAAGAAGCCGGTGCTGCCCGTGAAGCAGCGTGGAACGAGAAGTTTGCAGCTTATCGCGCAGCTCACCCAGAACTGGCTGCTGAATATGAGCGTCGCGTTCTGAAAGGTGAATTACCTGCTGATTTCGAAGAAAAAGCGCAGGCATTCGTGCAAGCATCACAGGACAAAGCCGAAGGTATTGCGAGCCGTAAAGCCTCACAAAATGCTATCGGTGCATTTGGCGCTATGTTGCCTGAACTGTTAGGCGGCTCTGCTGACTTAGCGGGTTCTAACTTGACACTGTGGTCAGGTTCTAAAGGTATTCAAGACGATCCAGCTGGTAACTACATTTACTACGGCGTGCGTGAATTCGGCATGAGCGGCATTATGAACGGTGCTTCGCTGCATGGTGGTTTCATCAACTACGGCGCAACGTTCATGATGTTCATGGAATATGCTCGTAACGCAGTTCGTATGTCGGCGCTGATGGGCATTCAAAACATCTTCGTTTATACCCATGACTCTATCGGTCAAGGTGAAGATGGCCCAACGCATCAACCAGTTGAGCAATTAGCTAACCTGCGTATGACGCCAAATATGGCCGTATGGCGTCCATGTGATGCGGCAGAAACGGCAGTTTCTTGGAAAGCTGCGATTGAGCGCCGTAATGCACCTACGTCACTGATCTTCAGCCGTCAAAACCTGAAAGCTCAAGCGCGTACCGCTGAGCAATTAGCTAATGTGGCTAAAGGTGCTTATGTACTGCAAGACTGTGCGGGTACACCAGAACTGATCCTGATCGCAACTGGTAGCGAAGTACAATTGGCAATGGATGCAGCCGCTGCACTGACTGAGCAAGGTAAACACGTTCGCGTCGTCTCTATGCCATCGACAACTGAGTTCGATAAGCAAGATGCCGCGTATAAAGAATCTGTATTACCACGTGCTGTGACTAAACGTGTGGCTATTGAAGCGGCGCATACCGATTTCTGGTACAAGTACGTCGGGTTTGAAGGCACAGTTGTGGGCATGACCACATTTGGTGAGTCTGCGCCGGGTAACGTGCTATTGAATCACTTCGGTTTCACCGTTGAAAATGTGCTGAATGCTGCAAAATCATTGGGCTAATCGCTCAAGGGATTAGATTCAATACAAAAGGTTAAACTTTTTAAGTGTTAATCTGTATAATGCGGCCTGCAATCGTTTGCAGGCCGTTTTTGTATTAAGAGGAAATTGAGACCTCAATGATCCGAGTCGCTATCAATGGTTATGGCCGTATCGGCCGCTCTATTCTCCGAGCTTTATATGAGTCTGGAAAACGGCAGCAAATGCAGATTGTCGCGATTAATGAATTAGCTAAACCTGAAGCCATTATTCATCTGACCCAGTACGACACCACCCACGGTCGGTTTGCGCATAAAGTGAAGCTTGTTGATGATCATATGCTGATTGGCGACGATGCGATAAAAATTCTCCACGAGCCCGATCCGGCAAAACTCCCTTGGCACGAGATGGACATAGATATTGTCTATGAAGCCACAGGCGTATTAGTTGATCGTCAAAGCTGCGAAGCCCATATTCATGCTGGCGCTAAACAAGTGCTGATAAGCCATCCATCCTCAGCGGATGTCGATGGCACGATTGTCTATGGTGTGAATCACGATTTACTCCGCGCCGAACACACAGTGGTTTCCAACGCTTCTTGCACCACAAACTGTATCGTGCCTGTGATCGATGTGCTCGATCGCCACTTCGGAGTTAAAAGCGGTGCCATTACCACTATCCATTCGGCGATGAATGATCAGCAAGTGATTGATGCTTATCATGATGATTTGCGTCGTACCCGCGCTGCTGGTCAATCGATTATCCCTGTCGACACTAAGCTTGCCCGCGGTATTGAGCGGATCTTGCCACACATGAAAAATAAGTTTGAAGCGATTTCGGTGCGCGTGCCCACCATCAACGTGACCGCCATCGATTTGTCCGTGACCTTAGAAAAAACCGTCGATATTGCCACAGTCAATCAGGTGCTGGAATCAGCCGCCAATGGGCGATTTAATGGCATCTTAGGCTATACTGATGAGCCCTTAGTCTCATGTGATTTCAACCATGATCCGCGCTCCAGTATTGTCGATGGTACCCAGACCCGCGTGAGCGCCGGTCAGTTGGTAAAGTTACTCCTGTGGTGCGATAACGAGTGGGGTTTTGCCAATCGTATGTTAGATACGAGTTTGGCGATGATTGCGGCCAAGCGAGGCTGATAAAAGTAGATTATTCACTTGTGGGTCACTGAATTTATGCCAATTCGACGGGATGTCGAGCGCCGAGCGGCAGTCAATTCATACCGGCTATGTGTGAAACAGTTTGTTTTTTGATTATAAAAGGAAGCGTTACCATGGCAATTATCAATATGTCAGATCTGGATCTACAAGGTAAGCGCGTGCTTATCCGCGAAGATCTCAATGTCCCTGTCAGCAACGGCGTCGTCACCAGTGACGCACGTCTGCGCGCCTCTCTACCGACTATCGAGTTGGCACTTGAAAAAGGTGCGGCTGTGATGGTGATGTCGCATTTAGGTCGTCCGACCGAAGGCGAATACAATGCTGAATATTCTCTGCAACCTGTGGTCGATTATTTGGCTAAAGCCCTGTCTTGTCCTGTGCGTTTAGCGACCGACTATTTAGATGGCGTTGACGTTGCCGTGGGTGAAGTGGTTGTGTTCGAAAACGTGCGTTTCAACGTGGGTGAAGGCAAGAACAACGAAGCCTTATCGAAAAAAATGGCGGCGCTGTGTGATGTCTATGTGATGGACGCCTTCGGTACTGCACATCGTGCCCAAGCATCGACTCATGGCGTGGGCATGTTTGCCCCAATCGCCTGTGCCGGTCCATTACTGGCACAAGAATTAGATGCCTTAGGCAAGGCATTAGATAATCCTGCGCGTCCTATGGTGGCGATTGTCGGTGGCTCTAAAGTGTCGACTAAGCTGACCGTGCTAGAAAGTCTTTCGGGTATCGTTGATCAGTTAGTGGTTGGCGGCGGTATTGCCAATACTTTCATTGCGGCGGCGGGCTACAATGTCGGTAAATCGTTGTATGAAGCGGATTTGATCGACGAAGCTAAGCGTTTAGTGGCTAATGCTAAGAGCCGTGGCGCCGATATTCCTGTGCCGACCGATGTGGTCGTTGCGGGCGAGTTTAGCCCAACAGCAGTGGCAACGTTAAAATCGGTTAGCGAAGTCGCTGATGGCGAAATGATTTTCGATATTGGTCCAGATAGCGCTGAAGCACTGGCTAAAATCATCGAATCTGCTGGTACTATCGTGTGGAACGGCCCTGTGGGCGTGTTCGAATTCGACCAATTCGGTGAAGGTACTAAGCGTATCGCCCAAGCTATTGCTGATTCAAAAGCGTTCTCTATCGCAGGCGGTGGTGACACTTTGGCTGCGGTTGATAAGTACGGTATTGCCGATAAAGTGTCTTATATTTCGACTGGTGGCGGTGCTTTCCTCGAGTTCCTCGAAGGTAAAGAATTACCGGCTGTGGCTATGTTAGAAAAGCGCGGCGCTTAATCATTAAGTTTTAAAATACGCGGCGCATAAGACGCCGCGATAAGCTCTGATAACATCAAAGCTTTGATAAAAAGTAAAAAATTATAAAAAAACCGCCCGTATTCATCTAAGGTACTTAATTTAAGTTGTTTATTTAAGGTACAGAGTTGAATGCGGGTATAAAAATCCATCCAAACGATAGCGACCTCGGTGATAGATATCACCCTATTATTGGAGTTAAAAAATGGCGTTAATTTCCCTACGACAACTACTTGATCACGCAGCAGAACATGGATACGGTGTGCCTGCGTTTAACGTTAACAACTTAGAGCAGATGCGTGCCATCATGCAGGCCGCTGAAGCAACAGACAGCCCTGTGATAGTGCAAGCTTCTGCTGGCGCGCGTAAATACGCTCGCCCACAGTTCTTAAAATATTTGATGGCAGCAGCTCTTGAGCAGTACCCAGATATTCCTGTGTGTATTCACCAAGACCACGGTACCGATCCTGATATTTGTCAGCGTTCTATCCAATTAGGCATGTCATCAGTCATGATGGACGGCTCTTTGATGGCTGACGGCAAAACGCCTGCATCGTACGAGTACAACGTTGATGTTACTCGTCGTACAGTGGCATTTGCCCATGCGTGTGGTGTGTCAGTTGAAGGTGAAATCGGCTGTTTAGGCAGCTTAGAAACTGGCCAAGCTGGCGAAGAAGATGGTGTTGGTGCATCAGGTATTTTAAGTCACGATCAAATGCTGACTAGCCCTGAAGAAGCGGCGCGTTTCGTTGCCGATACCCATGTTGATGCACTCGCGATTGCTATCGGTACTAGCCATGGTGCATATAAGTTCAGTCGTAAACCGACGGGCGATGTACTGCGTATCGACCGCATCAAAGAAATTCATGCGCGTATTCCTAACACTCACTTAGTGATGCACGGTTCATCTTCTGTGCCACAAGAGTGGCTAAAGATCATCAACCAATATGGTGGTCAGATCCCAGAAACCTACGGTGTACCATTAGAAGAAATCGTAGAAGGTATCAAACACGGTGTGCGTAAAGTCAACATTGATACCGACTTACGTTTAGCATCAACGGGTGCCGTTCGTAAATTCTTAGCTGAACACCCAAGTGAATTTGATCCACGTAAATTCCTGAAAGCATCAATGGAAGCCATGGCCGATATCTGTACGGTTCGCTATGAAGCTTTCGGCTGTGCAGGTCAAGCATCTAAGATTAAGCCATTGTCTTTACAAGCAATGTATAAAGCGTATCAGTCTGGCGCGTTAGATCCTAAGATCAATATGTAAGCGTTGTCGCTGAGATAAAAACCCGCTAAAGCGGGTTTTTTTATACTTAAAATAGCTGCAATTTTCATTTTTTAATCGTAAATGTTAATATCGCGCAGATTTTCAGGGGAAAATACTAACCCTTATTAATATGTGCTTATTCAGCATCGCTGGGACGAACAGATATTTATAGGGATTGGATTTAACGGAACAGGAACGGATAAACATGAAGAAAGTACTGACCGCAGCACTATTAATGACTGCACCTTTTATGGCGACAGCTGGGGCCGATTTTGTAAAAGGCGATGAGACATTCGCAGGTGAAGCTGAGCTTGGTGCAACCTTAACCACAGGTAACACTGAAACCTCATCATTCAAAGGGCGTTTAAATCTTAAGCATGAGCTTGGCGATTGGGAGAATCAGTACTTACTCGAAGGTTTATATAAAGAGGATACAGGTTCTGTTACCGCGAAACGCTATTTAGCGGGCGCACAAGGTAACTACAAGATGACAGATCGTAGCTACTTGTTTGCTAACGGTAATTATGAAGTTGATCCGTTCACAGGTTATGATTACACGCTATCTGGCGCAGCGGGTTATGGTTATAGATTCTATGATACTAGTAAGACCTTTTTAGATGTCGAAGTCGGTCCAGGTTATATCTATCAGCGTCTTGATACAGAGCAAGCACTTATCGAAGGCCATGACACCAATGACAGCGTCGTCGCTCACGGCGTGATCAACTTTGAAACCGAAATCACTGACACCTCTAAATTCCAACAACGTTTCGTTGCCGATTACGGTGATAAGCTCGATGCCCGTTCTGAAACTTCGTTAACGGCGAATATTATCGGCGCATTAGCAATGAAGTTTGCCATTATTGTGCGTTACAACAGCGAGCCGTTGGATAATAAGAAAAGTACAGATACAGAAACCAATATGACCTTGTTATATTCCTTCTAATGCTGTGACGCTGATTAGAAACTAAAAAGCACCTTTGAGGTGCTTTTTTATTGGCTCTTTTTAGACTAAGTTAAATGTTTCTTTATTAGTTATCGCTGTAGTTATACAAAAATTAATGTTTTAAACGCCTTTGGTTATAGGGTAATGCATAGAAAGTTGCGTTTTATCAACATTTACTATGCCGAAGCTATGGTAATTTTCGACTAATTTCCTACGTAGAGATGAACTTTAATGAAATTACAGCGGTTGTTTAAAGGCAGTGGAATGGCGTTCTGGAGTCTATTCTGCGTTGCAATATTGAGCGGATTCTCACCTGCAGCATGGGCTATGACAGAAGGGATAGAACGGCTTAATTTAACCGCCTCGAGTGTGGGTTATGTTGCCGTCTTTGTGTTTGTACTTGCATACATAATGGTGATGGCTGAGGAGTCGTTACATTTACGCAAGTCGAAACCTGTGCTGGTCGCGGCAGGGATTATCTGGGGCATGATAGGTTTTGTGTATGTACAAAATGGTATGTCTGAAGTGTCGGAAGCGGCATTCAAACATAACTTGCTTGAATATGCTGAGCTTCTACTCTTCTTACTCGTGGCGATGACTTATATCAATGCTATGGAAGAGCGAAATTTGTTTGATGCCATTCGTGGTTGGCTTGTCGGCCGTGGTTTTAGTCTAAGAACCGTATTTTGGTTGACAGGGTTTATGGCGTTCTTTATCTCACCCGTGGCAGATAATTTAACGACTGCGCTATTGATGTGTGCCGTGGTGATGAAGGTGGGGGCAGGGCAACGCAAGTTTATCACCCTAGCCTGTATCAACATTGTTGTTGCGGCTAATGCGGGTGGTGCGTTTAGTCCGTTTGGTGATATCACGACCTTAATGGTGTGGCAAAAAGGATTAGTGCACTTTAGCGATTTCTTCCATCTGTTTATTCCTGCTTTAGTGAACTTTGCATTACCCGCTGCCATTATGAGTGTGTTTATTCCACATTTCGTGCCAGAGCCAGAAAAAGAGCATGTTTATACTAAGCCGGGTGCTAAGCGAATTGTTGCGTTGTTTTTACTCACAATCGCTACGGCAGTGTGTGCTCATTCCTTCTTAGGTATGCCGCCTGTATTGGGTATGATGACGGGATTAGGTTTCTTACAATTCTTTGGTTTTTATCTGCGTAAAACCTTCAATCGTTCCGTTGCCCGCGAACGTGCAAAGGCTGAATTGCGTCAGGACGAGCAGCGTCTTCAGCAGCTTGGTAGTGTGGTGCCCTTCGATGTGTTTAGCAGGATCTCCCGCGCTGAATGGGATACCCTGTTGTTCTTTTATGGTGTAGTGCTATGTGTGGGTGGCCTTGGCTTTATGGGGTACTTGAGCTTAGTATCTGAGGCTTTGTATTCCAATTGGGATACGACTTATGCCAACGTGGCTATCGGTCTGTTGTCTTCTGTTGTTGATAATATTCCGGTGATGTTTGCTGTGTTGACGATGAACCCTGAGATGGCCTTAGGCCAATGGTTACTGGTAACGTTAACCGCAGGAGTTGGGGGCAGTTTATTGTCAATTGGCAGTGCTGCAGGGGTCGCGTTAATGGGACAAGCTAGGGGGATTTACACCTTTGGTGCCCATTTGCGTTGGACACCTGTCATTGCGCTGGGTTATATCGCGAGCATTTTAGTACATATGTGGCTCAATGCTGCGATGTTCTAAATAAAAGTACTGCTCATTCACCTTTTGGGCTGTATTGGTGTTTGTGAGTCGTTTTGTAGCGGATAATATCGCGAATTATTTAGCGAACAACATCGAGCTAACAAAATTCAATCGCATAACGTCTAGATATCAATGAATAAAATAGAGGCATCCGATGGATGCCTCTATTTGTTTGGATATGTCATGGGAAGGATTATTGCGGTAGAACTTGGATTAAATCCAGCTCGTTATTGGCTTTTGCACCGTAGATCTGAATCGCGACTTTAATTTGTGCCACTGAACCACTTGGATCCTGCTGAGCCCAATCTAAGCCAGCTATCTCAAATTGATATTGACCGCTTGTGACTTCGGTTAATTTACCGCTGCATTCTCCAAGACTTTGGCAACGATAATTTTGGGTAACATGCCAGTGTTTCCATGCCTTCGGATTCGAGGATTCCTTGGCTTTGTCGGGGAACCCAAAATAGTAAATATCATAGGTTTTTGCTGCAGTGATCGCTTCTTGTTGCGCATTCGTCAGTGAAAATTGAATTGTCCCTGTACTCGAGTCAAATTGCTCAAGCTTGAGATTTATTTGCGTTGCTTCATCAATGTTTACTGCATTTTCGACGGGAGGTGGCTGCGGCGTTTCAGGCTCAGTGTTATTGCTGTCACTGCCACATCCTACGAGCATTAATGTCGCGAGGGTCAATGTGAGTAATGGGTATTTCATCACAGTCTCCTTAATTGAAATGCCCTGTATGGCAAGTGGTGCATTCCATGTCTGTCTTTACACTTGCCGCTGAGCCTAGTGTGCTAGTGCTACCATGACAAGTTTGGCAATCTTGCGCATCTGGTGTTGGCTTACTACCAACAAGGGCGCCGATATTCTCCCCTTGATAGGCACGATTCAATACATCTACTAGGTAATAAGCCATAGACGCGGATAAGCGGTAGCAGCGTTCACCTTTTTTCGCGAATGGTAAGCCAGAAGCCTTTGACCAGTTACTGATAGATGAGTGACATAACACGCTCTTGGCTTTTGATGAACTGCCCACAAGAGCCGTTTTTTCTGCTGTCGAGCCAATACCAGTAACAAATTCAGGTGAAGATAAAGGGAGCGTTGTATTTTCGTAGTAGCGGAAGGTATTAGCTATCACGGCGTTATTGTGACCATTAATGTCATCTAAAATATTCACTAACATGCCTATCGCATTAAGATTACCGCAGAGCGTGCCTTGACCCGTTACCCCTGCAAAACCATAGGCGGCTAATGCCGTTGGAATTGTTTTGAACTTGTCTGCATCGGCACTATTAGATTGGGCTAGCATAGTCACAACGGCATGAAAAACTTGGTGCATACAACCACCACCCGTTTCATAGGCCAGTTTTGCTGTTGCCATTGCATCAAGTGGAACGTATTTAAGTTTCTCACCTATCGCTAATTGATATTGACCATCGGCATTCGTTGCCGCGAGAACCGATGTTCCCATGAATGTTGCACCTGCCGCAGCGGTGCTAATACCAATAATACGGGTTAATGCTTGACGTCTATTTATGCTCATTATGTATTTCCTCTATGTAGGATTACTTCTATTTATCAAATGCTAAAGATAAATTGATGGCGTAAATTCTAAGCATGCTTGAGATAAATATTGTGATTTACGCCGGAGGATATTTGCCTTTTACATGAGCGGTAAATAGCGTCACTATAATAGAATTAACCGACTTAAATTATGTATTTTAATTAACTAAACAGATTGCAAAGTGCTCATCGTCCCGATTTTTGTTATATTTATGTAAATTTATGCCGAATTTACCATGTGCTAAATGGCATTTATTCCTGTGAGTTAACGCATGTTTTTGCCTAATAGCGCTGAACTTGGGGGTCGTCTCACGAAAATTAACTATTTGCTGACTTGGGTTAGCAAGATCACATTAATCATTAGTTAGTTTGCATAGACTTAACTTTGTGTTTTTATGGAGTTGAGTGGATGTTGATGCAATTGGGAGACTGCAGGTTTGATCGGGAACGAGGCATACTGATTGAGTTGTCTCGCGATGAATCTTGGCATCTTCCTCGAGCCGAGTTACAAGTACTTAATTTGCTTGTTGAGCATCAAGGTAAGTTGGTTTCTAAGCACATGCTGAAGACGGGGGATGGAAAGCATCCGCCGCTAACTGATACCTCTGTGGCCCGTGCTGTTTTTATGCTTCGCAGCTTTCTTGGACCTCAATATGAGGGCTTGATTGAAACCGTGAAAGGCCAAGGTTATTTACTCCAACCATCTAATGGGACTGAGTTTAGAGGTGTTAATTACCTCAGATTGCACACAGTGCCTTTGTGGAGTGCCTTAGTGTTATTCGGGTTTATGTTAGCGTTTTCGGTGTTTTATTTGAATCATACGGATCACAGCAAGCCAACCCAAGCACTTATGACCTCAATATTACCTTTGGCTTCAGGCCAGCAAGTACGATTACACTTATTTGCTGATTCCAATACTAATAACACCTTACTCTTCGAATTAGGTGAGCGCTTAAGTGCAGGATTAATCGCCTGCGGTCAAAGTGATTGGGCTGATGTTTATGCTTCTTTGTCCCATGATAAACAAGTGCTTAATATTACTTTTCGAGGCGAAAAACTCGGTCAGTCAGTGATCCGTAATATTAAAATCAGTGATTTCACTCGACCGAAAACCTTCATCGATGCTGCTTGGCTGCAGGAGGTTAACATCTGTGGCTAAATGGCTAAAGTGGACGATTAATATTGTTATCTTGTCGGCATTGATTATGGCCTGCGGTGTGATATACAAACAGTCGGCTACCAATCAGACGATGATTTTAAATTGCAGCTCTGAATTATTCGACCGCCATTCTAGTGCCAATCCTAGCGGCAGCTCGAGTGTTAGCAGTGACGGTAAATTTTACCTACTCGTGGATGTTTTGATTGCCGCTGACAATACGCAGATCAATTATCGTTACTTTAATATTGACGGTACGAGTGCGGGCAATATTTTAATGCAAGGCAAAGTCGACAGTATTGAGGCCAATAGCATGACCTATAAAGTTACCGTTAAAACGAAAACGGAATCTGAAATTGAAAAGCAAAAAAATTGGCCAGAACATATGAAATATCTATCCTATATCAGCAGCTTACATTTTAATGACTCGGAAATGCACAATCTCAGTATCGAGGTGTTAGATATGGATGACACCAAAGATTATGCCGTGGTCCTTTTTCAGCCTAGCAATACTATTTGTGGATGCAGAATCGTAAATAGTCGAATTTAATCAGTGAATTTGAGTTTATTTCAGTTAAGATTAGTGCTCATTGATTTGTGATTACTGTGGTGAGTCTCCTGTGAGGGATTCATGAAAAGGGTGTTGTGTCTAAGATACGTGTAAAGCAAGAAGAATCCCTGTCGATTAAGTTCAGCCATCAGATGGAAAAGGGCGATAATCGTCAGCTCGATCTCTATTTCTTTTTACCTAAGGAAATGGGCATAGGCTCGCGCACGCTCAATGAAGAAGAGTACTACTACAGCTCAATAGTTGGACGTCGCTCATACTATTCAGAAGGCTTGCACTTACCTCTGGTGCAGGGGCGTTTTGCCAGTTTAAATCGCCGTACTGTTGAAGAGTTCAGATTGTACCTAAATCTCTTCGCCTATCAGTTTGCGGTTGCGGTTGAAAACGATGTTAAAGAACTCAATCAAATCACAGATGTAACCCATTTTTATTTTGCCCTCGACGAATTACGCGAACAAATTGCCCAGTTGCTGAAAAAGTTTCGTCGTAACGAACCAGGTGATCCCAAATGGAAATCTTACTTTGAAAATGCTGATAACTACTTGTCTTGGTTTTGTGAGCAGCAGTTACTCAAAGTGCTCGCTTATGCCACTCGTACCAGTGATTTCAACGATATTTTAGAGCGGGTACTCACGCTCTGCCGTAATGAATGTGCCTATCGTGATGAGCATAAGTACAACTCAGCGCAAACTAAGCAAGATCCTAACCGTATCTCTAATAAGATGTTGTTATTGCGCCGTTTAATTCAACAAGGTGTGGTACTCAAAGAAGAGTTAAAGCCTTTAGGGATTGGCCTTAAAAAGTTTACGACAGGACTGGCGACCGCGTTAGTGATGTTGGTGGTGTCTGCGTTGATAATTCAAGCACAGGGTGCCTTTAGTGGTTTTACTATTGCGCTAGTGCTGACCTTGGCCGTGATCTACGGTTTCAGGGAAATCTTTAAGGACGATGTGCGCAATGCCATGTGGCGATTTATTCAGCGGGGTCGACCACGTTGGAGCCGCATTTTACGGGATACTACGAGTCAGGCGGTTATCGCTAAGCAGTTGGTATGGCTTGAGTTTATGCGTCAACAAGATCTACCCGAAAAAGTCAGTGACATTCTAAAGCACAGACATAGCCAAAATAAGGTCGATGCGGAAATTCTGCACTATAAAATCGCCACTAAGGTGAATCAGAGTGAATTTCAAGCGGGATATTCGACTATTCAAGAGCAAGTGAGCTTTAGCTTAGTGCCTTTTGCCCGTTATTTAGAACGGGGTAAAGCGAAGATTTATAAGGAAGTTGAAGGCAAAATTAGTTATGAATCGGTTGAGCGGCGCTATCAAGTCAATCTGATTTTAGTGTTGCGTGATGGGCGCGAAGCCCCGCAGTATATTCGCTATAAAATCACCATGAACCGCTCGGCAATCATAGAAATTACCCAGAGTCAGTTGCCTGACTCAGTTAATGCACCCGAATCTACGATTGATGACGAGTAAAGGCCTGACCGATATTCTGATCGTTATTTTGCTTCGCCCGTTTTAGGGCGATTTCGGCATTATTCAAATATTGCTCTAATGTCTGGCCTTCTTGATAACCCGCAATACCAATACTAATACCTTCCCCTAAGCCATTACCATTGAGCTTTTCCATCATATTGAGGGCAAAGTTGTGCGCATGGGTGGCGTCTGTGTCAGGTAACATCACAATGAGCTTCCCTAGCTGCCAATGCAGAATTTGATAATTAGCTGGAATTTCAAGCAATAATTGCACTTCTATTTCTTGCTGACGATTTGCCAGTTGGTCGATATCACTCATGTGGCTTAGCATGCCCTCTGGATTGATATCCATTAACAGTAAGCTTGAGCTGAGACGGCTTGGCGGCGGCAGAGAGTTAAAGTAACGTTCTAAATCTGCCAAATTCAGCAGAATAGTACTGCGATGGGGCACAAGGTTACGCTTCTCTGTGCCTCGACCACGCTCGGCGGCTTGTTCTAAAGTGCAGACGATATAATCAATCTCACCATCGGCGGCCACATGGCCCTTCAATGTGGCTTGCAAACAATTGGAATGCGCCTGTTTAGGTGAGCATAGAATTTGCCCTTGCCACTGACCTTGCATGGCAATTTGGGCGCTGATCCTCTGCCATTGATTGCCTAAATCATTTGCGAGTAATGACGCTAAATCTTGATTTAAATCGCCATTGAGTTGCATTAGCGCATCGAATACTGGATTGATTTTAATCAGTTTACCGTTAGCATCTGTGAGGGCTGTCGCTACTGTGTTATCGCATAAAAGCTCACTGAGAAAAGCATTTTGTTTGCTGCTGATTAACTCACTGATGTCCTCAAGGGTGATTAATAGATGTGGTGAGCCTCGGCTCGCCCTTGGTGCTTGGCGGATATGAACCCGCAGCGTGGGGCCATTGATACTGTCTAGACTGATTTCACCAGACCATTGACCGGTTTTATGTACCTGCTCCATTAACTCCGTGTAGGTTTTATCATCGAGGCATAAGGTACGCTGTAGGCTTCGGTCTGTCAGTTCATCTAATGGTACTAAGGTCGCTTGTGCCGCTTTAGTATTGGCACTGATGACTCTGGCATTTTCGTTTACCATCATAAAGCCAATGTCACTATTAAATAAGCCATTAGCAACATCAATACTGTATTGGCGTGAACGCTGTTGTAAGCGATACATGTGGCTGAGTAGTACAACCCAAGCGGCTAAAACCGTTAATATTAACGATGCCACAATGACAATGTTTTGCCATTGTGAGAAACGAGCAGCTATGTCTGAGTTGCGCACATAGGAGAGTAAAAAATATTCTCTGTGAGTCTCAGGTTGGGCAGTGAGTTCGATTTTAAGGTAAACATAAGTGGCTTCTTCACCGTGGAATTGTCCAAAGTTGCTCATGGACATATCGCGCCACAGGGCCGGATAGCTCTGTCTTAAACTTGCTCCTAAGGTCTCTGGCATATTGCTTAGAGGGGCGAGATCGCTCGCGCCAGCATAGAGTAATCCTTGAGTATCAAGCACTAACATAGGGGACTTATTGCTTGAAAAGGCTGGTTTTATGGCCTCCAGCATTTTTACCATAGAGTTGTACGTCACCAGATAACCGATAGAACTCTGATCGGGCTTCTCGAGCCACGCCATTTGATACATATAAGGTTCAAGCATGCCGTCTATCGGAACAAATTCCAGTGGCGAGGTATAGACCTCCTTGCCACCCATGCTCCGACTCGCTCCAAGTAAGGTCGGTGGTAAGGCATCTTTATTGAAATTAGGGGGCGTTGAGAATTTATAGTTACCTTGGGGATCGTACAGTGCAATGCCGAGTAACTCAGGAATATGTTTTACTAGATCTTGCCAGTTTTCCTGCAATTTAAGTTGTTGCTTGTCGGTAGGATTGCTTAAGTATTGTTTTAGCAGTTCCCCATTGGCGAAAATTTGGGTTCGAAATTGCTGAAAAGACACTTTATCTGCGATCAATGAGCCTATGGTTTGCAGTTCACTGTATCTTTGCGTTGCCCACTCTTCTTGCAGGCGTCGTTCACCTAAAGTAATGATTAAGTGAGTTAAAATAATCATGCCAATCACCAGCATAGAAAGCTGGCTTGCAATAGCGAGTAAGCGTTGATGCGACCAATAGATCCCTTGAGTTAAAGAGAGCAGTGGCGCAGCGGGATACGTGCTTGGGTTATTCTTCAGCATGAACCGATTATGAGTGGGTGAACTGTTAATTTCGCTATGTTAACACGAAAGAATTGTTACGACAGTGCCAAGTTACTCAGCAAGATTCCTTGAGTAAAAGTTAAGACGATTCACACATGTACCACTCACGTAATCGACAGTGTTATCTGCTGGGGTATTTCAGTCGATTTTGGCTGTATTAGAATGCCGTTTAGCCTAAGGCGCCTAATATGCGATGCTTGAATTCGCAGCCGTAGGACTCAACTTGTTCACGACAGATGTCGATATCAACACCCGCTAATCCTTCGATGGCTGAAACTTGTACCGTTTCAATATAGTGTGGCGCTAATGCGATGAAGGCATGTACGGCGGCATAAGAACCGGCGAGTTTGGGGCGACAATGTTCCATATAGGCGGCTTCATTATCCGCATTGAGGGAAATGGATAAACTATCAACGCAGTTGGCTAGTTCCGGCAAAATATTGCGCCTATGGACTAAATTACCTAAACCATCGGTATTAATACGTACCCGTCCGCCTCTTTGTTTAATTTCTTTCGCCACCGCCAGCAAGGTTGGAAGATTTAAGGTCGGTTCGCCATAGCCACAAAACACATATTCTTCGAAGTCTTTAACATCGCCAAGCAGTGGAATAATTTCTTCGGGCTTAGGTTGGTGACACAGTGCCAGTTGATATTCGTGGATCTGTTTACTGCCATTATGTTTTGGACAAAACGCGCAGCGCAGGGTGCAGCGACCTGTAATATTAAGGTAGCGACTGCGACGAATATCATAGACAAGCGTTTCAGTCGCACAGGTTTCATTTGTGCAAACTTCATCTGTTATGTGACCGTTCGCTAGGGTTTCTGTGGTGACAACTTGTGGTTTATCAATATTTTGCTTGTGCAGATGCTCAGACATAATGATGGGTTTCATTCTAACGATAGCTGACGACTTAAACACAGTGTAGCGAAAGCCTGATGCGATAACTGTCAACTAGATCGCAACTTGAAAGCTCAAGCCACTCGCGGCAGACTGAAAATGACATAGATGATTGAGAGGTTATTGACTCGCACTGAGGATTAAAAAGAGAGCCTAAGCTCTCTTTTTAAGGTTCAAGACATTGATTAACTGCTTCTAGTTAACTTCCTATAGATAGTCTTTTTTATAGTCAGTGGGGACCGGCGGCTCTAAATGCTCAGGTGTAAAGTCCACTTCATGGTCTTTTTTAGGCTGCCACCACCAATGGAAGAAGCGGCTGCTAGTGCGCTTAACGTCGTCGAGTATGATGTACAGCAAGGGTACTAAAATTAGCGTCACAACGGTCGAGAACAGGATACCGAAGGCGAGGGATGTCGCCATAGGGATCACTATTTGCGCCTGCAAACTACGTTCGAGAATAATAGGCACTAAGCCGACGAAGGTGGTGAGTGACGTCAGGATGATCGCCCTAAAACGATAACAGCCTGAATCGACCGCCGCCTGCCTGACCGATTGCCCTTGCTCCCGCGCACGGTTCACAAAGTCCACCAAAATCAAGGAGTCGTTCACCACCACTCCCGCTAATGCCACTATGCCGCAGAGACTTAACACGCTCATCGCGAGTCCCTGAATTAAGTGACCAAACAGGGCGCCGATAATCCCGAAGGGGATCACAGACATGATGATTAACGGCTGACTGTAGGATTTAAGTGGCACGGCCATCAAAGCATAAATGGTGAACAGCGCAAAGAAGAAGCCTTGCATCAAACCGACCATGGCATTCTGTTCATCCAAACTGCCACCGTCCAGTGCAGTTTGGATTTTAGGGTACTTGGCCTGCAATTGTGGCAGGTAATCTTTTTGGATTTCTTGCACTACTTTTGAAGGTTCAACGATGTTTTTGTTGGCATTTGCCGTGATGGTGATCGCTCGCTTACCGTCAACACGGGTAATTGAGGCGTAGGATTCACCTTTTTCAATTTGTGCCACAGTCGAGAAGGGAACCGAAGTGCCCGTTGGCGTGCGGATCAGCATATTTTCCAGATAACCCACAGTACGGCGCTGCTCTAATGGATAGCGCACCATTACCTTGATTTCTTCTTTATTACGTAAAATCCGTTGGGCTTCGTAACCGTAGAAACCATAACGTACTTGGCGGGCTAAATCGGAAAGGGTCAGGCCAAGGGCTTCTGCTTCTGGGCGTATCTTGAGGCGAATTTCATGGCTGCCCGATGAAAAGTTGTCGGCAATATCGTACACGCCTTCATAGCTGGCGAGTTTTTGCTTCAACTCTTTAGAGGCTGCGGACAGCTCATCGAGGTCACTCGAGGTCAGTCTGAAGGAAATATCGCCACCAGCATCGTTTGTGCTCGCGTTAAAGCTGAGTTTTTTAACCGACAAAAGCTCGGGCAATTGTTCACGCCACGCGGCAGCAATCGTCACGCCATCGACTTCCCGGTCTTCACCTTTCGTCAGTTCTGCAAAAATGAAGGCTGAGGTACGGGAGCTCATATTGATAAAGCTGTGCTTCACCACTTGATAACCGTTATCTTTCTCCATTTTTTCGTTCATCTTGTACAGGGCTTCTTCTATGCTCTGTACCACTTTTAAGGTGTTACCTTCGGAGCTGCCTTCATCCATTTCAAGTTCAACTTGAATAAAGTCTGAGGGAATGTCTGGGAAAAATACCCAGCGCACTTTGCCACTGGCGACTAAGGCAATCGACAGAATCAATACACCGATAAAGGCCGCGACCACGTTGTATCTGTGTTTGATACAGCGCTCGAGGAAGTTGCGATAGCTGTGGTGAATAAAGTATTGCACTCTGTCGTTAAAATTGGCTTTTAGGTGGCCAAAGAATCCCTTTGGTGCGCCAGGTTTTTTAAACTTCATGTGCGCTAAATGCGCTGGCAGAATGAACTTAGACTCTACCAATGAGAAGGCTAAACAGAGGATGACCACCATACCGATGGATTTCCAGATAATCCCCATAGGGCCAGAAACCATTAACATGGGAATAAATGCCGCAATTGTAGTTAAGACCCCGAAGGTCGCGGGCATCGCCACTTTTTGCGCGCCGCGGATCACGTTCTCAACCGAGTGACCGTGGCGTTCGACCTCTGTGTAGGCACTCTCGCCGATGACAATGGCATCATCCACCACTATTCCGAGCACCAAGATAAAAGCGAATAGGGTCAACATGTTGATCGTCATGGAGAAAGGTTCGAGCGGCATGACCAACATAGTGCCGAGGAAACAAACAGGTATTCCCATCATGACCCAAAATGCTAACTTCAGATCGAGGAACATGGCTAAGATGATAAACACCAACAAGGCACCGTAAAACATGTTTGACATCATCATGTCTAAGCGGCCCTGGAGATAGTGGGTCATATCACCCCAAGTATCGAGTTGAGCGTTAGCTGGCAGTGTGGCGCGGCGCTGCTCGACGTACTGTTTAACTTGGTCTGCAATGTCTAAGGCGTTTTGATCATCAATGCTGGTGACTTCAATAATCGCAGCGGGCTTGCCGTTAAAGCGGGTATATTCCAAACGTTCTTCAAAATCATCTTTGATGGTCGCCACTTGTGGCAGCATCACGCGGCTACCGTCGGCGCGAGTTGTGACGACTATATTGGCAAAGTCATCGCCCGTGTAGGCTTGGCCTTTGGTGCGCAATAGGATATCGCCATCTTGAGCACGAATAGAGCCACCTGGTAAGTCTAAGGAGGAGTTTTGCACTGCTAATGCGACCTGCGAGAAGGTCAAACCGTATTCTCTTAACTTATTCTCAGAAACTTCAATACCGATTTCATAATCGCGCACCCCTGTGACTTTCGCACGGGTTACAGCGGGGAGTTGGGTTAAATCGTCACGCACCGACTTAGCCAATTCTTTCATATCGTGGAGTGTCATATCGCCATAAACAGACACCCAAATGACGTTATTCTCTGGCTTGATTTGAGAGATATTCGGTTTTTCGATGTTCACTGGGAAGGTTGAAATTGCATCTAACCGCAGTTTGGCTTCATCGAGAATGGTCTGCACTTCGTAACCGTCTTCAACTTCAACGGTAATCGAGCCAACGCCTTCGCTAGCCACAGAAGTCACTTTCTTGATGCCGTTGATATCTTGGATGGCTTCTTCAATCTTGATATTGATGCCTTCTTCGATTTCCTGTGGCGCCGCACCTGGATAGGCGACGGAAATATTTAATAAATTGAGTTCGAAAGAAGGAAAAACTTCTTTATTAATCAAAATACTGCTGAACAGGCCGCCGATGAGCAGAACACACATTAATAAGTTCGCGGCCACACTGTTGCGGGCGAACCAAGCTAAGATCCCTTTTTGAGTGTCCATTATTTGACTCCAGCGGTCGCAAGACTCGATTCAGGAGTATTTTCTTTTGGTGTCTCAGTGGGCAATGCCGCTTCACCTAAGATTTTGACCATTTGCCCATTTGCCATACTGTTAAAGTGGGTCGTAGCGACGCGTTCGCCCGTTTTTAGACTGTCTTTGATGAACACATTTTCTAAATCACTACGAACCACATTTACTTGGCGCATTTCAATGATATTTTTGTCGCTGACTAGGGCGACTTGGTCGTTACGAACCACATGGCGGGGTAATTTAACTATGCCATCGACAGTGCGGCCCTTGATGACTGCATTGACGAAGCTGCCGTATTTAAGTGGTAAGCTACCTGGCACTTTATTCGCGCGCAGATAGGGATCTTTGATTTCTGCGACTAAATACACCATGCGATTTTCGGCATCGATAACACCTTCACTGCGGATAATATTGCCTTCCCAAGTATTTTCTTTGCCCGCCAAAGAGGCGCTAAGCGTGACTTGGGTATCGGGATTATCGACAGACTCTAAATAGGCTAAATCATCATTAGAAATGGGTAAGCGGATTTCGGCAACGCGAGTATCGTAGAGTTCACCTAGATTAGTGCCTAAGCTAACGTATTGACCTAAATCGACATTTCTAACTTTGATTATGCCGTCAAAGGGCGCACGAATAACTGTGCGCTCAAGATTACGTTGGGCGCGCGCCAGTGCTGCTTGTGCATATTTTACGTTAGCTTGTTCTTTTTTGAGTTGCGGGATACGTAGACCTAACTCAGGGGGCAAGCCCTTGTCGTAGCCTTTGAATTCGATTTTAGCGACTTCACCACGGGCTATTTCTTCGTTCAGTGCGGCGGTGGCTTGGGCCAGCGTCGCTTCGGCTTGCATTAAGTCAGCCTCGTAATCTGAGGGCTCGATTTGCGCTAATTGGTCGCCTTTCTTGACTATGCCACCTGCAACAAAATGAGGGGAAATAGTGAGCATTCTGCCTTGAACTTCGGTCACTAGTTGGGTTTTATACTTTGGGGTAACCACGCCGTAGGAAGGTAAGTTTAGCGATACTGTTTGCTGAGTCACTTGCGTGACATCAACGATAGGAATGGGCATCTCTTCAGGTTTTTGTTCTGGCGCCTCCTTCGTTTGCATTAATAAGGCTGCGCCAAATACAAACAGCAGCAGAATAAGAAAAGGAGACAGTCTCCTCAGTAGGGTCTTCATCATATAATGGTTAAATCCATGCTAATCGCGTAATGGGGTTAAAGTAGCAGAGTCGGCCACGCCAATAAATTTATTTTTGTAAATTAAATGTTTCTAAAAGTGATGCCGCGACAGATATGCTCATCATGCATCGATATTTGGGCGAAAATTAGAGCAGAAAGGTGATGAAAGGTTCAGTTAGGTAATTGGAATATATTGAAATAAGAATGAATACGTATTGGGGTTAACGGCTCTAAATCCGCCGCATTTCATTCTATATAATTAAACATAGCAGGATATTTTTAGTAAAATCACCCATGTAAGTTATATTTTGGTAATAAAAAAGCCGCATATAGCGGCTTTAGTTTGGTGAATTTAAGCGGGTGTTACTTTTTCTTACGGGCGATTTTACTCGCTTTCTTTGCCGCTTCTTTCTTGCTCGTTTTCTTCGCAGCTTCTTTCGCTTTCACTTTGGCTTTTTTCTTACCCGGTGTGCGCGCTTCTTTATTCTTTGGACGCAGCTCTTCGATCACGCGGCGTTTCAACGGTTGCTCGATATAACGCTCGATTTTACCAACGATACGCATGTCGTGGGCTTCGGCAAGCGAAATCGCGGTACCTTTTGCGCCAGCGCGGCCAGTACGGCCAATGCGGTGGATATAAGTGTCGGCAGAACGTGGCATATCGAAGTTGATCACATGGGTGATATCGTCGATATCGATACCGCGTGCAGCCACATCGGTCGCCAACAAGACATTGACTTCACCTTTAGTAAAGCGACTTAAGGCTTGGAAGCGTTTCTTCTGTTCCATATCGCCACGCATAAAGGCGCAGGGAATACCGACTTTCAGTAACTGGCCTTCTAGGCTAGAAACGATGTCGCGGGTTTTCACAAATACGATAGTCCGTTTGACATCCTCTTGGCGTAGCAGATGACACAACAGCGCAAATTTATGCTCTTTATCATCGGCTAAGTGGATCCATTGGTGGATCTTGGCTTTTTCACTGCGAGGGGCTTCAACATCGATTTCAATCGGGTCGTTTAACACTTCACGGGCAAAACGTTGTACACCGCCGCCTTCTAAGGTGGCAGAAAACAGCATGTTCTGTTTGCGGCCTTGGGCCTCAATAGCAATGGCTTGCACCACGGAAGAGAAGCCCATGTCTAACATGCGATCGGCTTCGTCGATAATTAAGATATCGACTTCTTGTGCGTTGAAATTGCCTTTGTCTAAATATTCCATCAGGCGGCCTGGGGTCGCGACCAGAATATCGACGTTGCCTGCTAAGGCTTCTTCCTGTGGTCCATAAGGAACGCCACCAGTAACGATAGCAATATCTAAACCTTGGCCCGTGGCTAGGTGACTCGCATAACGGTGGATTTGGCTGGCTAACTCACGGGTTGGCGTGAGGATTAGCACTCTTGCTTGTCCAGCAAAACGACGGGGAAAATCGATCAAATGTTGTAGCGAGGGCAGTAAAAAGCTCGCTGTTTTACCTGTTCCTGTCGGGGCGCGCGCAAGAATATCTCTTTGCTCTAGGGCGTAAGGAATCGTTTCTTGCTGAATCGTAGTGGGTGAATGATGCCCCATGGCATTAAGCGACTCTAATAAGCTAGGGTCAAGCTGGAAATCTTCAAATTGCATGCGCAGCGTCTCGACGGATAATAGCGAAGCATTATAAAGGTTATGGCGGTTAACTTAAATAACTTATCTAGATCTCCTGTGTTTATCTTCTGTGTCAGTAAAGTTTTATGGTAATTGGCATAAGTTAATTACTTTTAGGTCAATGTATTAGCATTTAATTTGTGGGAAATTGGACCTTTCGTTAAATTTGCCAAACTTAGCGAGCTTTACTTAACTTGTCAGGATTGGACTCGATATCAGTATTTAAGGTAAAAATCTTGGATCAATTGCACCATGGTTTGTGTGTATTGGCCAGAACGTTCACGAATAGTGATATCACTGAGCTTTGGAGCCATTTGTGGATGAGTCTTGTGGGCGAGTACGCAGAGTACTCGATTAGCGCTTTTCCCTACAATGCTGATAAGGTTGGTTATTTCAATCAAATTGAGCTGAGAGTGCGTTAATATTTCGTCGAAACGGGCCATACTCTGCATTGGTAATATGAGACTTGCCTTTCCTTGCGGTGCTAGGCACACATGAATGGCATCGAGTAGTGCGGTAAAGCTTAAGCTATCTGTGTGACGGGCCATAGCGCGCTGGGATTGTATCGCTTGCGTGCCTTGCTCAAAATAGGGGGGATTACAAATTATGTGATCAAAATACCCTTGATACTCAGTTTGTTGGCAAAAGTCTTGGATGCTGCAATTAACTAAGGTCAGTCGATTAGCCCAAGGACTATTGTGGAAGTTATGTTGGCAAGCATGGGCGGCATTGGTGTCTAATTCGACACTGGTGATATGTGCTTGACTGCGCTGAGCTGCCATTAAACTGAGTAAGCCGCTGCCTGCGCCTATATCTAAGATTGATTTCGCGGTGGTCAGTTGTGCCCATGCCCCAAGGACGACGCTGTCTGTGCCTACGGCCATGCCGCAATTCATGTCATCGATATGAAATTGTTTAAAAGTGAATGCCATGGGGAGTTAATTTTGCCGTTCTAAAGTGATTTAGGCCCAATATTGGGCGCGCAATATTCTAATTCTAGCCCTTGTTTTTAGCTAATGTTTTTAAACAGTCGCATCTGTCCTAGCTGTATGAATTTGTGTCGCCAAATCATTTCCTATTTTACGTGGTAATACTGATTTCACTTAATTAACGCTTTAATTTATTGCCTTAGAAACCTTTTATTAGCAGTTAATTAGCATTATTTCGTTTTTTTTGCCTGAACGGACTTGTTGTCTTGTATTGATGCTTTAAGTCTGGTATTAGTTTCGCCCCCATTTTTAATCACTTTTAAGATTAACGGATAGGTAAACGAGTTTGTTGGTGAATTAGTCGTCAGTTAGGCTACATAAACGTTCGCCATCGTTTATAAACTCGGCAGATATCGAACATATTTACCACGGAATTGTGTAAACATAGATTTGCACTCCGGATGGGCTTTGTTTTAGCTATGGCTAATCGACACATAATCACTTAAGTTTGTAAAAAAACAATAAGACAAGATGGGGCTTCCAGTGCAAGACAATCAGATGAGTATCGGAGATACATTAGGCTTAGGTTTTATGACCTTTGCGTTCTTTTTAGGTGCGGGAAACCTAATTTTTCCACCATTCGCGGGTATGTTAGCGGGCGAAAATATGCCCCTCGCCATGTTGGGGTTTTTGATTACCGCCGTAGGTTTACCTTTAGTTGGACTGATTGCTGTCGCTAAGGCTCAAGGTAAGGTTATGGCTATGCTGCCAGTATTTGCAGCAACGATATTGGCCGTCGCGATTTACATTATTATCGGCCCTGCTTTTGCTGCGCCGCGTACGGGATTAGTGGCTTACGAGATTGGCGCTAAGCCATTTATCGATGACACTACGGCAACGTTTTTGCTGGGCAGTTTGGAATTAAACCTGACGCAACTGCTATACACATTAGGTTTCTTCGCTGTCACTATGTTGCTGGCGCTTTTCCCTGGTAAGTTGCTCGATAGCGTAGGTAAAGTATTAACGCCTATTTTATTGATTTTGTTGGTCGGATTAGCCGTTTCAGTGCTGTTTTTACCTGCATCCGAAGTGGGCCAAGCTGTGGGGGATTACCAACAGCATCCGCTGACTAAAGGTATTTTGGAAGGCTATAACACTATGGATACGTTAGCATCCTTGATGTTTGGTATGTTGATTATTGATATCCTGCGTAAAAAGGGCATTGACCAACCCAGTGATCAAACTAAGTATCTAATCCGTGCAGCCTTTATTGCCGCCGCTGGTTTAACTTTTGTGTATGTGTCCTTGTTCTTTTTAGGTGCAACCGCTGGCGATATCGCTATCGGCACTAAAAATGGTGGCGAAATATTAACAAATTACGTGACCCGCGAGTTTGGGGAACTAGGCTCAGTCTTGTTGTCATCAGTCGTGACTTTAGCTTGTTTAACCACTGCGGTTGGGCTGGTGAGTGCGTGTTCTGAGTTCTTTAATGAGCTGATGCCTAAACTGTCTTACCGTTTCCTCGTGATCTTTTTAAGCTTGATATGCGCTGTGATTGCGAACGTGGGCCTAAGTCAGTTGATTGCTATTAGTATTCCCGTATTAATGACGATTTATCCTGTGGCTATTGCTCTTGTTGTTGTGACTTTCCTGACCGCTTATTTTGCGAATCCACAGTTTGCACATCGTGCAGTACTGAGCGTGGCACTGTTTTTCGGCATCTTCGATGGTCTTAAAGTGGCTGCGAAAAGTTTGACTGACGCTGATGGTCAAGCCATGAATGGCTTAGCACAGGTTTTTATCCATATAGTGAATGTTATGTCTCCAGTGTTATCTAAGCTGCCACTCTATGAAGAAGGTATGGCTTGGTTATTGCCGACCATTGCGACGATTGCACTGTGTTTAGTATTCGGTCGTGGCCGTGGTCAAACGGCTGCAGCCTAGGCTTTGCATTTTAGTTCTCGTCTTTATGCTTAACTCAGTTAAGCTTATGCAGGCTTAGACATATTTAAATTAATATCAACGGCGTATCATTTGATTACGCCGTTTTTTTATGGAGTATTTGTGCCTAAAACCTATATGCCAGATCCACTTATCGATGCTTTTCTTGATGATCTTTGGTCAAGCAAAGGACTGAGTGATAACACGCTATCGGCCTATCGTACCGATCTACGCCATTTTGATCGTTATCAAGGTCAGCAAGGAGTGACGTTACTCGCGGTTTCTCAGACCGATGTTAGGGCATATCTGGCCTTTAGAGTTGAGCAGAATTTTGCGCGTACCAGTAGCGCTCGGCTGCTCAGCAGCTTACGGCGTTTCTATACTTATCTGGTGCAGACCAAGCAGATTTCAGCCGATCCTATGGCCTTAGTAGAGTCACCTAAGTTAACGCGCCATTTGCCGGATTCTCTGAGTGAGTCGCAGGTTGACCGTTTACTGTCTGAGCCCAATGTGGATGATGCCGTCGAATGCCGTGACAAGGCAATGCTAGAGCTTTTGTATGCAACTGGCCTCAGGGTGAGTGAACTTGTCGGCTTGACCATGGAGCAAATGAGTTTGCGCCAAGGCTTAGTACGTATTGTGGGCAAGGGTGGCAAAGAGCGTCTTGTGCCGCTGGGGGAATTGGCTATTACCGAAGTGGAGGGCTACATGAAATTTGCTCGCCAAGAGTTGCTCGGTAATAAGCAATCCGATGTGGTATTTCCGTCGAAACGCGGTCAGATGATGACGCGGCAAACTTTTTGGCATCGGATTAAACTTTATGCTCTGCGTGCGGGGATTGAAACTGCATTATCACCGCACACTTTACGCCATGCTTTTGCCACTCATTTGCTTAATCACGGTGCCGATCTGCGCGTTGTCCAACTGTTATTAGGTCACAGCGACTTATCGACGACACAGATTTATACCCATGTCGCACGGGCAAGATTGCAGGAATTGCATCAACAGCATCATCCTAGAGGCTAAAAAAGGATTTAGTTACAGCATAAATTTGCTTTCCGCGCGGCTTGTCTGTAACTTTTTGCCCCTATACAGGGTCTATTGAATATCTCGAGTTAGAACGGCCCCAATATCTCGTTGTAGCGACACAATTTATAGGATGTCCCATGAAGTTGACCCCAGCATTATCCTTAGTTTTTGCCCTCCTAGTTGCACCACTTGCCAGCGCTGCCACTGCGACGTCTCCCGATACCGCTGCGATTAAGCAAAAACTCGGTGAGATGTTAGATGTTGAAGTCATTTCTATGCAGGACTCACCAATTGAGGGCTTGTATCAAGCCATGACCAACCGCGGCGTGCTCTATATTAGCCGTGATGGTTCAAAACTATTCCACGGTAGTGTGTATGATATCGATAAGGGCATGAAAAACTTAACCGAAGCCGCATTAGCGGGTCCGCGTTTAGAAATGATGAAGCCGCTTGAAGAGAATATGCTTGTCTATAAAGCGAAAAACGAAAAACACGTGGTCACTGTATTTACCGATGTTAGCTGTGGTTATTGCCGTAAATTGCATAGCCAAATGTCTGACTACAATAAACTTGGTATTACAGTGCGTTACTTAGCCTTCCCGCGCGCGGGTGTGCCGTCAGCTAATGCCGACGAGATGCAAGCTATCTGGTGTGCTAAAGATCCATTAAAAGCTATGACTGATGCTAAAGCGGGCAGCAAAGTTGCCGCGGCAACATGTGATGCTAAAATTGCCGAGCAATATGCTTTAGGCACAACCTTTGGTGTCAATGGTACGCCTGCAATCGTATTAGAAGATGGCAATATGATCCCTGGTTATCAACCGCCTGAAGACTTATTACGCACCTTAGAGGCACGTCAGTAACAGTCTAAAATGTAAAATTTATCCCACGAAAGGTGAGCTTAAGGCTCACCTTTTTGTTATCTTATTGCCACGATTTCATGAGAGTTTGAGTCCCTTGATCCATAAGATAGTCCGTCGCCCAACCGTTGATGATAGCCATTTACCTGCTCATCTTTCGCCGCTATTGAAGCAGCTTTACGCTCGCCGTGGTGCGCTCACCCACGAATGCGAACTTGTCCTTAAGGGTCTATTAAGACCTGAAACCATGAAGGGCCTGCCTGAAGCTGCGGCGCTTATTGCCGATGCCATGCAGGCGAATAAGTCGATTCTGATCGTGGGTGACTTTGACGCAGACGGCGCCACATCGACCAGTGTGTGTATGTTGGCGCTGCGGATGATGGGCGCGGTGAGAGTGGATTATTTGATCCCCAATCGCTTCGATTACGGCTACGGCTTAAGCCCTGAAATTGTTGCAGTTGCGGCTTCCAAACAGGCTGAACTACTCATCACAGTTGATAATGGTATTTCATCAATTGACGGTGTTGCGGCGGCCAAAGCCTTTGGTATGCAAGTGGTGATTACCGACCATCATTTACCCGGCCATGAGTTACCCGCTGCCGATGCGATAGTGAACCCTAACCAACCGGGCTGTCCATTTGCCAGTAAATCGATAGCGGGTGTCGGCGTGGCCTTTTATTTGATGACCGCATTAAGGGCTGAATTACGGACGCGAAACTGGTATCAAACCCATGGTATTTCTGAGCCTAATTTAGGCACATTACTCGATATCGTTGCCCTTGGCACCGTTGCCGATGTGGTGTCACTCGATGCCAATAATCGTATTTTGGTTGAAGCAGGTTTGCAGCGCGTGCGAGCCGGGCGTTGCCGTGTGGGGATTACTGCGTTGCTTGAAGTGGCGAAGCGAAATCCGGCGCGCATTGTCGCATCTGACTTTGGTTTTGCCGTGGGCCCTAGACTGAATGCCGCAGGGCGACTAGATGAAATGGCACTTGGGGTTGAAACCTTACTCTGCGAAGACATGATGTATGCACGGCGCATGGCGGCAGAGCTTGACGGATTGAATCAAGAACGTCGTGAGCTGGAAGTCGGCATGCAGCAGGAAGCCTTAAAAAGCCTAGAGCACTTAAAGCTTAACGAAGCCGAGTTACCTTGGGGGATTGCTTTATTTCAAGAGGATTGGCATCAAGGCGTGATCGGGATTTTGGCCTCGCGCATTAAAGACAAATACCATAGACCCGTGATTGCCTTTGCCGATGCGGGCAATGGTGAAATTAAAGGCTCGGCGCGTTCGATCACAGGCTTGCATATGCGCGACTTATTGGAGTTAGTGAACACTCGCCATCCGGGACTGATTATCAAATTTGGTGGTCATGCAATGGCGGCGGGTTTATCGCTCAAAGCGGGCAGTTTTGCGACATTTGCCAAAGCCTATGATGATGCGGTGCGTGAGCAGCTTAAACCTGAGTTGTTAACGGGTGAGCTTTGGTCCGATGGCGAGCTCACTCCCGCAGAGTTGAATCTTGAAATGGCTCAGTTACTGCGCAATGCGGGGCCTTGGGGACAAGCTTTCGAAGAGCCGTTATTCGATGGTTACTTTACGATAGTGCAACAACGTCTTGTCGGTGAGCGCCACCTTAAGCTCGTACTCGAAACCCAATGCGGCACTGTGATGCTCGATGCCATTGCCTTTAATGTGGATTTGCACACTTGGCCAGATGCGACGATTAATCATGCCCGTATTGTGTATAAACTCGATGTGAATGAGTATCGCGGCAATTTTTCGCTGCAACTTATGATTGAGCAAATCGAAGCTATGTAAGCTTCTGATGACAAGGAGTTAAGTTGAAATCATTATCCGATAAAAAAATTCGCCAGCTACTTAAGCGTTTTGCTTGGATATATGTTATCTGCTTAAGTGTACCGTTTATCTCAACCTTACTCACTACTAAGGCTCAGGGGCAAATGCTGCTTATGGGGATTTGGCCCGCAGCCTCCTTGTTTTACTTTCTCGCTTACCGTTATTTAGCTAAATCCTTTAAGTATGAAATCAATCGCCACTTAGCCTTTAGTTATCATGGCGGTGGCACTTTAGCGGGGGCTTTGTATTCGTTAGCTAAAGTGGTGTTATTAGCGATGGCATTTATGATATTTATGAGTGCCAATAACACCTGAACTGACGTTAACGGAAAATTTCGGAGAAAGGAAAATGCTGCAGGAAACAGGATACAGAGTCAGTACAGATCAAGCTGAAATGAATCTTGAGGTTATCCATGGCTTTATTAGTAATAGCTATTGGGCGCAGGGCATGCCAAAGGCGCTGCTACAAAAAGCGTTAGCCAATAGCCTGTGTTTTGGGGTATTTGATAAGGACAATCAACAAGTGGCTTTTGGCCGCTTAATCACAGATAAAGCCACTTTTGCCTATCTTGCCGATGTGTTTGTACTTGAGTCGCACCGTGGCTTAGGCTTAAGTAAGTTGATGATGACATCAATTATGGAACATCCTGAATTACAAGGTTTAAGACGGATAATGTTAGCCACCCGCGATGCCCATGGACTCTACGCCCAGTTTGGTTTCAACGCGGTCGATACCCCTGAAATGCTCATGCAAATTAGGCCTGCTAAGCCTTATCAATACCTTAGTTAACATCAAAAAAATAGCCAGCATTTGCTGGCTATTTTTGCGTTAGCTTTGATGTCTGTTGACGAAGCCTTAAGCGGCTTTGGTCGCGGCGGTTTCTTCATCGCTGTGGCGAATTAAGTAATCAAATGCGCCCAGTGATGCGGTCGCGCCGCTGCCCATGGCAATGATAATTTGCTTGAAAGGTGAGTTAGTGACATCACCTGCGGCAAAAATACCTGGGACTGAGGTTTGCCCGCGCTCATCGACTATGATCTCGCCCCTTGGGGTTAAATCGATCGTGCCCTTCAACCATTCCGCATTCGGTACTAGCCCAATCTGCACGAAGATACCTGCAAGTGTGACATGGTGACTCTCGCCAGTGGCTCTGTCTGTGTAGTTCAGGCCATTAACCCGAGTACCATCGCCAGTCACTTCAGTGGTCATAGCTTGGGTAATGATTTTAATGTTACCCATAGAAGCCGCTTTACGTTGCAGTACATCGTCAGCGCGCAGGGTTTTATCAAATTCCAGCACGGTCACATGTTCTACTATGTTCGCAAGATCGATAGCCGCTTCGATACCTGAGTTACCGCCGCCGATCACCGCCACACGCTTGCCCTTAAATAACGGGCCATCACAATGCGGGCAGTATGCGACACCTTTGCCGCGGTATTCTTTCTCGCCAGGGACGTTCATTTCACGCCAGCGTGCACCTGTGGCTAACAATACGGTACGGCTACGTAATTTAGCGCCGCTTGCCAGTTCAAGCTCGAACAAGCCATCTGTTGATAACGACACTGCCTTTTGGTTGTCCATGATGTCGACTTCGTAGTCTCGTACATGGGCTTCAAGGTTTGCCACTAGTTTTGGACCTTCGGTCGCTTTGACCGAAATAAAGTTCTCGATACCGACGGTTTCAGCCACTTGTCCGCCAAACTTGTCGGCAACAATACCGGTGCGAAGTCCTTTACGTGCTGCATAAATAGCGGCCGCTGCGCCGGCTGGGCCGCCGCCAACGACTAAGACTTCGAATGGCGCTTTTTCATTAATTTCATCGGCCTTACGGCTTGCTGCATTGGTATCCAGTTTATTGAGGATCTCGCCAATGCTGATACGGCCTGCTGCAAACACTTCGCCATTTAAGTAGACAGAAGGCACCGCCATAATGTTTTTGCTGGTTACTTCTTCTTGGAACAGGGCACCGTCGATCATCACGTTGGTGATATTCGGGTTAATGGCCGCCATCATGTTCAGTGCCTGTACTACGTCTGGGCAGTTTTGGCACGTCAGTGAGACGTAAGTTTCAAAGGCATATTTGCCTGGCAGATTGCGGATCTGCTCAATAATGTCATCGCTGAGTTTGATTGGGTGTCCACCCGTGTGCAGTAATGCCAGCACGAGTGAGGTAAATTCGTGACCCATAGGCAGACCAGCAAAGCTGATTTGCGTATTAAGCTCTGGGTTAATCACTGTCATTGCCGGGGTGCGTTCGCCCTGAACTTCTTTCAGGCTCACCAGAGAAGATAGGCTGACAATGTCTTGCGCTAAGCTTTTTAATTCTTGAGACTTTCTACTCTCATCTGCAGACACGACAAGTTCAACTGGTCTCTTGAGGTTTTGCAGATAGGTTTGCAGTTGATTTTTTAAATTCGCATCTAACATGTGATGACTCCAAAATCGCTTAAAAGGGAGAAGTAAGGGGGCCAGTCTAGGCTCTTGCAGGGGCGGGCTTAATCCTTTGCTGCGTGGCGCTACAACTGTGTTGGCTGTAACGCCAATCAGCTTGGGACGCTAGACTGGCGGGGTTGACGCTTTGCAGGCTAAATTAGATTTTGCCAACGAGGTCTAAAGACGGTGCTAATGTTTCGTCACCTGGTTGCCATTTAGCTGGGCAAACTTCGCCATCGTGAGTAGCAACATATTGAGCTGCTTGAATTTTACGAACTAGCTCTTGAGCGCTACGGCCGATGCCTAAATCGTGAACTTCGCTGACCTTGATTTGGCCTTCTGGGTTAATCACGAAAGTACCACGCAGTGCTAAACCGTCTTCTTCAATCATCACGCCGAAGTTACGGCTGATAGTGCCTGTTGGGTCAGCCAGCATTGGGAAGTTGATCTTCTTGATGGTGTCTGACGTGTCATGCCATGCTTTGTGAGTGAAGTGTGTGTCAGTTGATACTGAGTAAACTTCAACGCCCATACCTTGCAGTTTTTCGTAGTGATCCGCCATGTCGCCTAATTCAGTTGGGCAAACAAAGGTGAAGTCAGCTGGGTAGAAGAATACGACTGACCACTTACCTAACAGGTCTTGTTCAGTTACTGGAACGAACTCACCATTGTGGAATGCAGTGGCTTTGAATGGTTTGATTGTGCTGTTGATAATTGATTGAGTCATTTTATGCTTCCATTTAGTTGATGATGGCTTAAGTTCATAACGAGGACATTTGCTTGCGTCCTGTCGATGTGAAGCATATTACCGACTCGATTAAAATTAAGATAACGGATAAAAACTATTATCCTAATCGGTTTAGTCGAATTATGATGCGATTAGGTCGGACTCAATCGGTTTTTCTACGACGGCTGCGGGTTTGGCGTGATTGGGTGTAGTCAGGGTTTAGCCAGCTGGTTTTTGTTGATTGAGATAAGATAAATTTCGAGCATAAAAAAGGGATATCAATGATATCCCTTAAAGTGTAAATACAATTAAAACAAGATACTGAGGTTCTAGGTTCTAGGTTCTAGGTTCTAGGTTCTAGTTCTGTGCTTTGGGTTGAGTTAACCAAGTGCTGAGTAAGCGCACGCCGTAACCTGTTGCACCCGCAGGCACAACAGCGGTATCAGTGGCGGTTAAGGCATTGCCCGCGATATCCAAATGTGCCCAAGGCTGTTCGCCCGCAAAGCGTTTTAAGAACATGGCCGCAGAGGAAGCACCCGCGCTGCCTTCTTTACCTGTGTTTGTGAGATCCGCGATAGTGGATTTAAGCTCATCCGCATAGGCTTGATCTAACGGTAAGCGCCAGACCTTTTCGCCAACCTGTTGACCTGCATAAGTTAGCTGCTGCACTAAAGGCTCAGAATCGGTAAACAAGCCAGCATAAACATTGCCTAACGCACTCACTTTTGAGCCAGTCAGTGTCGCAACATCGATAATCACCGATGGCTTATAATTTTCTCTGGCATACCAGAGGCCATCGGCCAGCACTAGGCGACCTTCGGCATCGGTATTGAGCACTTCAACGGTGAGACCTTGGGCGGTTTTAATCACATCACCTGGGATCATTGCATGACCCGATACCATGTTCTCCGCCATGGGCATAATCGCCACTACGTTGACAGGCGCTTTTTGAATCGCCATGGCTTTAATAGTGCCTAGCACAGTGGCTGCACCTGCCATATCTGACTTCATCCGCGCGATTGAAGTACCTGTCGCCTTAATATTGTAACCACCCGAGTCGAAGGTGATGCCTTTACCGACCAGTGCGATTGGCGCGTCTTTGCTACCAGGCCAATGGGCGACCACTAACTTAGGTGGGCGCTCGCTGCCTTTACCTACAGCAGCTAAGGCGCCCAGTTGTAGACGTTCGATATCTTTGGCTTCTAATACCGTGACTTTAACGCCGAGGGATTTGAGTTTTCTGGCTTCGTTAGCAAAGCTGTCGGGATACATAATGTCTGCAGGTGCGTTTGTCAGATCGCGCGCTAAAAACACACCTGCTTCAACCGCTTGCAGATTTTTATGGTGTTTTTGGTTGCGACTTAAATCATCGACAGCGATTTGGTAATTCTTCTCGGCACGGGGGCTCGCTTTGAACTGAGTATAACGATAACTGCGTAGTTCAATTCCGTGAGCAAGCTCAGAGGCAAATAGCGGCGCGGCAGTTAAGCCTTGGGTGAGTACACGCACTGTGGCTTGGGGAACCGTATCGAGTTTGGCCGCAACATTGCCACCAATGGTATTAATGTCACCGGGCGTTAAGTTTTTTGCATCGCCAATGCCGACCAGTAAGACCCGTTTAGCATCAATTTCGCTGGGTACCAAAATCTCGAGGATTTCCCCCCGTTTGCCGGAAAAAATATTATCCGCCGTTGCTAGGTTTAATTGATCTTGGGTCGACTGAGGTAAAAAGTCGATCCCATAGGTAGTAGAATCAGCACTTTGGAATAGCACTAATGTATCTGAATTCAGTGAGCTACGAGTGTCAAAACTAAAACTTTCGGCGTTAGCATTGAGAGAGTTAAGGCACGCCAGCGCCATAACGCTTAACATCAATTTATTATTATTTTTCATGGTGACAGCTCATATCATGGAAGTGTGAGAAGAATATCAAAGCTCAGCCTTAGGGTTAACTAATTTACGCTATTTTGCTGATATTAGTATTAAATCCAAGGCCCAAAGCGTGTCAATGATCGATCAAGGGCAAAACCCAATTGTTGCGATAAAGATTGAGCACTACTTTTAAGGGCCGAGGTGCCTAAAAGCTGTGGCGATTGGCTCGCAAAAATCACCCAATTCCCGCCGCCTGTGAGACAAGCGTTCACATGGGCAAAGTGTTGTTGTAAGTCGGCTAACAACTCGCGATTTTGGCTATGTTCTTTCCAGCAGTTCAGCACTAAATACCCATTGGGTTTGATGAGGTTAGTGCACTGCTCAAGGAATATTGGCGAAAGCTGCCCTGTTTCAACGCCTTTGGCTGTGTAAATATCGGCAAAAATTACATCCACTTTTTTATGATCGCCAGCAGCTAAAAAAGCAATAGCATCATCATTGATAAGATTGAGCTTTTTACCTATCGGCAGCTGAAAATAGCGCTTAGCTAACTCAATCACCGCGGGGCGTAATTCCACCGCTGTTAACTTTATTGCCGCGTCGAAATTGCGCAGTGAGTGAATAATCGAGCCGCCGCCTAAACCTAAAACAATAGCGCTCTTAGGCTTACAAAACAGTAAAACCAACAGCATGGCTTGCACATAAGTGTGCTGGGGAATATGGGGCGCCGCCTTGAGGATCTTACTCTGCTCATCGTTATCCCCAAAGGACAGGATCCGTGAGTCGTCGTAATCGATTACACGAATCGGGCCTAGTGCGTCTTGGGTTTCATGTAAGAGGGTCGAATCGGCCATATTGGATTAATTACTCGGTTTAGCTGTTTGGCTTGTTTGCACGGGCTATAACTGCTCGCGCAAAAAAGTTAGAATTCAGACAGTTTTAGTTAATTGAGCCGCTATTATGACAAATCAAATCCTGCTTGCCTGTATTTATCTTGCAGTGTTTCTCTTTTTACAGCGCGCCTTAACCCATTGGGTTAGAAAACTCGCGCAAATGAAGCAAGTGAGTGTTGCACGGACCAGTTTAGTGACCCGTTTTATTTCCTATGTGATGTTTTTTATTACTCTGTCCTTGATGGCGGTCTCGCTCGGACTAGGCTATCAGGATGTGTCGCTATTTGTGTCATCTGCCTTTGCGGTGATGGGCGTTGCATTGGTTGCTCAATGGTCGATATTGAGTAATTTAACTGCTGGCGTGCTGATCTTTTTCGTGTTTCCCTACCGTATCGGCGAGCGCATTCGGGTGGTTGATAAGGATGAAGATATTAGCGGCGTGATCATCGAAATCGCGTTATTCCATGTGCTGATCCATCGCGATAACGGCGATACCATCACTTATCCTAATAACCTCATGCTGCAAAAGGCAGTGTTAAAGCTCGCCGATCAAACTCCCTTAGCCGAACGTCAGGCCTTACTCGAAGGCAAAAAGAAGTTTGATCCTGAGTAGTTTGGATTGTTGCGCAGCGCTACATTGATTATCAAACTGTGCTGAGCGTTCGTGGGCGTGTCTGAGTCGTTTGGCAGGCTTATAGGGTCTATTAACCCATCGCGGCGTACGATGAGATGAATGAAATAGCTCTTGCCGTTCTAGCCATTCAACTCAGACTTAACCGATAGCGCTTGAGTACAAGATTATCAATAACCCAATACAGACCAGATAGGGATAACAATAAGGTCAGTATCCCCAGCAGCCAGCTAAAGGGGTTGTTAAAACTACCTTGATTGAGGTAATCCATAAAGTGCAATTTAAACATCAAGTCGGCGATGTCTGTGTGGTCATTTTTATGGCCAACTAATTCGCCATTAACTGTATTGATATAAATTCGCGTCGACAGGTCATCATCCATATCTATTTGCCAAAGTGAATTGCACTGGGTTGGCCACTCGCTAATGGGGGCTGATATTTGCTTAACTTGGGTAATTTTCCCTGGCCCGGTATAACTTTCAAGCGCCAGTTGTTGCGCGCTTTGTTTATTAATGAGTAAGGTATTTCCCGTATAGGCATCAATCAAGGTTTGCTGTTGGCACTGGTGTGCATAGCGCTGCACCTTTGCATCGAGTACATAAACGGGCTTACCCGCGAGCGCCATTAATGTCAGGCTTTCTACCTGAGTATGCTTAGCCAGTAAGGGAGCGATATCCACGAGCTTTTGTGGATCAAACTCTTGCTTTTGCGGTGCAGGACTATGGCTAAGCTGGTACTCCATTCCCTTGAGTTCATCATGGGGCGTTAAATTGAAATAGACCCCAGTAACAAGCCAAAGTAGCAGTTGAATGCTTACTATGGCACCGAGCCAATAGTGGGCGATTTTGACCCAGCGTTTGAAGTGTTTACTTTGAGGCTTAGGCTTAGGTTTAGGCTTAAGTTTAAGATTCGGCATCATCTCAGATACCTCCTTCTTCGCTGCCACAGTAAGACGAAGCCAGCTAACACAGCCACAATGGAGACTAGAGCCGTGCTCAGCAGTAGAAGATTGTCGATGGCTTCACCCTCGTCGTAATCCATAATGTGCCATTTCCAAAAGAGATCGAACAAACGCCAATAGTCATGTCTGCGCGTGACTAACTCACCCGTTGTCGCTGACAGATAAAGGCTTGTGGCTGCACTATCGTTAAAATCCATTCTCCAAACTGGTAGGTATTGCGGCGCTAGTTCAGCTGGGGCGATATCGGTGAGCAGAGTTGCACTAACAAGCTTAGCCTCTACGGGTAAAGACCCGTTATGCTGATAGTTTGAAGCTATCATTCGGGCTTGTTTCTCCGTTATCGAAGGCAATAACTCACCCGAATTTGCGTCCACGAGAATGGACTTATCGTTCAGTTTAATCCGGTAATAGAGGGTATCAGTGATTGAGGTTAACGCGATTGCTTGAGCCTTAGGGAAACGCGCATAAACCGCTGCGATTGGGTACTGGATCTGGCTGGGATTGATATGCTGGGTGTCTTGCACTTTAATATAATCGCCACGGATAAACCCAAGATCCATTAAGACGAAATAGCTGCCTGTGACTGACCAGATCCCAATCGGCAGCACCAGCAATAGCATCAACCATCTGTGTAGAAAGTGTGCTGATGAGACTCGTTTTAGTGTGTTAACCCGCTTCAAGTTGATGACTCACTTTTTATTTAATTAATTTAGCCAGCTTGCTTAGGGGGATTACCCCCTTAAGCCCAAAGCATTACAGAGCCCATTTCATTCCGACATAGTAACGACGTCCCATTAGGTCGTACGTCATAGTGTTGGTATTACCATCGGTAAAGCTTTGATGATATGGCGCTGGTTTATCGAACAGGTTATCGATACCTGCCGTTAAGGCTATATTGTTGTCCATTTGATAATGAACCTGTGCGTTATGGTAAGTGACCGCATCAACGGAGTCACCTATATCTCCGGCATTGGCATATTGATCATCCGCCGCGCCGATATATTGAATGTTGTAGCTAAAGCGCCAATTGTCATTCGTGATATCAAAATAGAGGTTTGAGCGCCATTTGGTGTAGCTACCATCATAACCAATGGTGCCAGTTCGTGATTCAACGGGGGCGCCAGCGTAGGTTTGTAGATCGTATTGATCTAAATAGCTCAGCTCCCAAGTCGTATTCGTCACAACGCTGCCCATCTCTTTCTGGTAAAACATCGCCATATCAACACCTGAAACCACTTCGTTGGCGGCGTTGCCCAGTTGTGTCTGTAAGTAGGTGATGTTGCCTGTCATCACGTCTCGCACAAAGTGCTCGTCGCTACAGAAAGGATGCGTCATCCCTTTGCTGTCGTAACAGGCGGCTAATTTGCTCGAACCATTGACTGAGTTAATGGCGTTATCAATCTCTATTTTGTAGTAATCGAGGGTGATGTTGAGCCCTTCAATAAATCCCAGATCCCAAACAAAGCCGGCTGTAAAGGTATTGGCTTCTTCTGGTTCAAGTTCAGCATTGCCACCACGATCGGTTAATATTGTGCCTTCTTGCTTATAATTCGTTGGCACGTTTGATGCCATACAATTAGCGTATCGATTCGAGCTAGGGTTGAGCTTAACCCACTCGCTACAAGGATCTGTGGTATTCATGGAGCCTTGATCTATGCCGCCAAACAACTCAGGAATATTCGGTACTCTGAATGCCGTAGATTGGGTGGCCCGCAGCGTCACTGTGTCATTGACGACCCACAGCAGCCCCATTTTATAATTGGTATCACCACCGAAGGTATCAAAATAGGAATATCGCAACGCCGCAGTTAATTCGACCGACTTAGCAAAGTGCAGGCCGCTTAACATAGGTAATAAGGCTTCAAGATAGATTTCGTCGGCATTGTAACTACCATCAATCGGTTCTTGCTGGGCTGTGTTTGCTTCACCACTGATTTTAAGTGGGTCAGGATCATTCCATCCTTTCTCGTTTCTGTGCTCTAGTCCTGCGGCAAAACTCATCATGCCCGCGGGTAACTGCCATAGATCGCCTGTTATATTCGTTGTGAGGCTAAACTGCTCATTACCGCCGCTATCACGCATGTTAAACAGAAAATAGTCCAGCATTGCAGGTGTGAGTGAGCCAGCTCCCCAAAAGTTTGCGCAAGGTACATTGGGATCAATATTACAATTGCTATAGTCTGTCGCGTCGGCAAGACGAACCTTATTAATGACATTGGTCACTTCATAGGAACCACGATTACTGCCGAAGTTAACGGCAGCATCCCATTGCCAACCGTTGTCTAAATCACCTCTAAAACCTGTCACTAAGCGCCAAGTATCCGCTTGAATATTAAATTGTCGGGGAGCTTCTGCCAGTCTGCGACTCTGGAGCAGGAAGTCTTCATCGGTCGGATTTGATTCATGCCAAGCAGGGATCACGATACCTGACACCGATTGCGGAGTAGCGGGTAATTGTGAGTGACGGTGAGTGTACATAGCCTCAGCAAACATTTGGCTGCTCGCCGTTAAGTCATATTCACCGTAGGCAAACAGATTGACTCGCTCGTTAGGTTGAACCGCATTAAAATACTGATAAGTATTATCCTTATGGCTACTGGTGTAAGGGGCACTTCCTGTTGGCAATAGCATTAATTCATTGCCGATTTGATTGCCATTTGCATCAATGAAATGGCCTTTTCCCCCCGACAGCGCCGAGCTACCGCCACACACTAGCTCGCCATTAACTTCCTCAAGCGGACAAGGCGCGCGACTCAACATATCGACGGCTTGGGTTTTATCGTAACTCATCGCCACATATGCACTGCCACGCTCACCGATATGACCGATGGCAAGGTCGAGCTTGTACTGTTCACCATCATTTTGCTCGGTTATGCCAGTTCGCGCTTGAAACTCAACCCCTTCGATTTGTTGCCGAGTGATAATATTGACCACGCCAGCAACTGCATCGGCACCATAAATGGCGGATGCACCATCTTTTAATACCTCGATTCGTTCAACCACGCTAACGGGAATAGTATTAAGATCTACAGAGGAGTTCGCCCCTGTGCCACTGTTCAGCATACGTCGACCATTGAGCAGTACGAGTGTGCGATTTACCCCTAATCCGCGTAGGTTCACTTGGGTTGAACCATAGCCGCCTTCTGTCCAATAGGCATTCGTTTGATTACCCGCAAACCCCGCAGAGGCCGTCATTCTTTGCAGCAATACTTCAACTGAGGTGGCACCAGTTTTCTCGATATCTTGTGCGGTAAAAACGGTCATCGGCGCGGTGGAAGCCATCTCTTCCCTTTGAATTCGGCTCCCTGTAATGGCAATCCTTTCGATAGCGCTTGGTGTCGATAATTGAGGTTTAATTGCAGATGCTGGAAACATTGCTTCAGTTTCGGCTTCGGCTGCTATCCCTGAAAAAGTGGCCATACTTGTTAGGGATATTGCAATTGAAGTCATTACTGCAGAGCGGGACATAATAAGCCTATGAAAGGTTTGTTTAAATAATGAGATGTTTTATAAAGGATTAAGCTGATATCTCAATAAAAACTCAACTACCTGCGACACTGTGTCACACCCCTAATACGCGGTTTATAATAAAGTGCTGATATAATCGACACTTTTGATATGGAAAAATAAAATTACGCTTGTTTCTGCTTATTTCCACTATCTCTATATTTCCACTAAGTGATAAATCACCAATGACTAAGGGTTTGGAAGTTCAACCATGTGGGCCCGCTGCATAGTTTTTTGTTTTACAGATATGATGATTCGGCATTGCATAAATTGGAGGATGAGAGCATGCAAGCGGAAGTACAGAACAAGTTTGAAGGCTACCCTGAGCATATAACTCCCTTGCTATTACGGATCCGAATTTTGATTTTTTCGATTGCCGAAGCGCAAAATTTAGGCGCGGTGGAAGAGAGCTTAAAATGGGGCGAGCCGAGTTATTCCGTTAAAAATGGGAGCACAGTAAGGTTTGACTGGAAGCCTAAATATCCCGAACAATATTACCTATTCTTTAATTGTAAAACTAAGCTGATTGATACATTTCGAGAGCTGCATTCCGACGTGCTGCAGTTTGAAGGGAATCGAGCCATAGTGTTGAATATCCATGATCCCCTACCAGAATCTGCGATTTCCCAATGTATTGAATTATCGTTGAAATACAAAAGTATCAAACATCTACCTTTACTAGGCGCTTAGTTTCATTGAATAAAAAGATGATGAATCACTAAAACCTTAACGCGAGTTAAGGTTTTAGTCTGTTTCATTAAGCGTGAATTTTGCTAGTTAAGTGTGTTTTGGATAACCTGCTGCATTATTTGAATTATGCAATAAAGGCTTCTAACTTGTGGCGGTAGGATTCTTCAAAGGCAATTATCGAAGCACTCTTTGAAAAAAAGCTACCGCTTGCAGGTACATTTGCAGTGCGAGTGCGGGATCATAGCGTTCGCCTTCATCACGCATAAAGGCGTGTTGGGCGTTGACTTCAAGCCAAGTGAAGTTACGGTTCAGCGCCATTAATTGCTGGTGGATTAGAACACGGCCTTCCGCGGATACGTGGGGATCTTGCTTGCCGAACACTAACACTAATTCCCCTTGAATATCACCGCTGCGGCTCAATGAGTCATTGCCGTAAGCGCAGGGTAGGGTGTTGGAATGAATGTCGGTAGGATAAAGACAAAATGCACCTAAAATAGCGGGGTTGAGTGCGGCGCGGTAGGCTAAGTGGCCGCCGATACACACGCCCATAGAGCCAACTTTGCCATTGCAGTAAGTTTGTTGAGTGGCAAAATCGATCAGTGCTTGGGTATCGCTATCGTGGTGTTCTAGGGGTTTGGCAAATTTATCGGCGTTACCTTTATCTTTACCTGATTCATCATAGGCCAGCAGTGTGCCTAAAGGATTCAGTTCATGGAACACTTCGGGTACTAACACCACAAAACCGTGGCCAGCAAGAATAGTCGCGGTGCGGGCGATGGGCGCAGTTTGCTGAAATATCTCGGAATAAAAGATGATACTTGGGAATATTCCCTGTGCTTCTGGGCGATAGATATAGGTGCGCATTAGCCCTGAAGGCGTGGAGATATCCTGAATTTCCTGAGTCACTAACATATTTATATTCCTCTATGAGGCTTCAAACGTTGAAGCCTCACTTTAGCAGTCAGGATTTTATCTGTCAGTTAAAACAATTCGTTACCTGAGAGTTCACCTGCACATAGTGCTTTTATATTGCTCAAGGTCGTTTTGGCAATGGCGCCTAGGGCTTCTTCGGTGAGGAAGGCTTGGTGACCCGTGAAAATCACGTTATGGCAGGCTGATAAACGACGGAATACATCGTCTTGAATAATTTCATTCGATTTGTCTTCGAAGAACAGGCCCTTTTCGTTTTCGTATACATCGAGCCCAAGCGAGCCGATTTGCCCCAGTTTTAATGCTTCCATTGCGTCGAAAGCATTGAGTAAACCACCGCGGCTGGTGTTGATCACCATGACACCGGGTTTCATCTTGGCGAAGCTGGCTTGGTTTAGTAAGTGACGGTTATCCGCGGTTAACGGGCAATGCAAGCTGATGATATCGCTGTTGGCATAAATAGAGTCGAGATCTTGATATTCAACATTCAGCGCGATGACAGCCGGATTGATAAAGGGATCGAAGGCAATGACTTTACAGCCAAAACCGAGTAATACCTTGATGGTTGCTACGCCGATTTTACCTGTACCAATCACGCCGACGGTTTTGCCGAACATGTTAAAGCCGACTAAGCCTTCGAGGGAGAAGTTGGCATCGCGGGTGCGTTGGTAAGCTTTGTGGATTTTTCGATTCAGTGTCAACATCAGTGCGACTGTATGTTCGGCCACGGATTCAGGAGAATAAGCTGGTACGTTAACGACTTGCATGCCTAAGCGTTTAGCGGCAACTAAATCGACGTTGTTAAAGCCAGCGCAGCGCATGGCGATAATTTTTGTGCCACCCTTAGCGAGTTCGACCAGAACTTCTTCACAGAGTGAATCGTTGACAAAGGCGCAGACAATTTCAAAACCTTCGGCAAGCTTCACTGTTTGCATGCAGAGGCGATAATCGAAGTACTCAATTTGTGCACCAAACGCAGCATTTGTGCGGTTAAAGTGCTGCATGTCGTAATGTTTTGCGCTAAAAAATCCAATTCTCATTTCAGTCACCTAACGGGTTTGCTGATGTAATTATCTGGCAAAGAGTGTAAGTGAGTTAGGGCTTTTTGTCCTTAGCCTTAGAAAATTCCCCGTTAAAAGAGTGAGCTTTATCATCAATTGGGAATAAAAAAAGCGAGCCCCTGACGGCTCGCTTATTGATTGACTGCTTTTACTTGAAGTGTTCAAGCTAGGGCTCTCATATTGAAAGTCGTACTATATGAGCTGAGGGTTAGTCCTTTAACCCTCCGTTATTGCATTTTACTTTTTGTCTTTAGCGTATTTAGCTGCAGATGCACCCGCGATACGGCCATAAGTAACGATATCGGAAATAGCATTACCACCTAAGCGGTTAGCACCGTGAACGCCACCTGTGACTTCACCTGCTGCATATAAACCATCAATAGGCTTGCCCGTTTTTTCACTCTTCACTTCGGCTTTAGTATCGATCACAACACCACCCATAGTGTGGTGAACTGCTGGCGCGATTTCGAGAGCGTAGAAAGGTGCAACAACTAATTCACGTGGTAAATCAGGACGTTCAAATTGAGCATCTTTACCTGATTTAACAAAGCCATTATAAGCTTTCACTGTTTTAGCGAGTTCGGCTGCAGGAATATCTAACTGTTTAGCCAGATCTTCAATTGTTTTGCCTTCTTTAACAATGTTCAGGTGCACATAGCCTTCGATGGCTTTTAAGCTCTTACGGATAGAGTCATCGAATACCAAATAAGCACTTTCGCCTTTTTGTTGCAGAATCGCGGCAGACGCTTTGTCACGGGTGGTGATTTCGTTCATAAAGCGGTTACCTTCACGGTTAACCACGATCGCACCGTTACCACGTACCGCTTCGGTGATCATCACGCCACCAGCAGGTGAATAAGTTGGGTGAGCTTGAATAAACTCTAAGTCACGAGTTGCCGCGCCAGCTTGTTGTGCCACATCTAAGCCATCACCTGTAGCACCTGGGTGGTTAGTTGCTTTAAAGCCTTTCAGTTTTGGATCGTACTTAGCGACACGGTCATTATTTTTAGCAAAACCACCCGCTGCGATAACGACAGCATCGGCTTTAACTACGTAGTAACCTGTGTATTCACCCTTCACTAATACGCCGGTAATTTTACCGCTTGCATCTTCAAGAATACGCACGACACGGCTGTTTAAGCGAATGTCAGCACCACGTTTTACCGCGTTGTCCCATAGAACTTGTGCTACGTGTGCACCCACACCAGCGCCGCCTGTTGGACGGTGACTACGGTTAACACTTGCGCCACCCATACGACCTACGTCAGTCATATCGGCACCCATAGAGGTTAACCAATCGATAGAGTCAGATGAGTTGTTGGCTAACGTTTTTACGAGTTCAGGATCGTTAATATTGCGACCACCTTTCATGGTGTCGTCGATCATGATTTGTTTCTTATCTTCAATACCTAGTTTAGCCTGTGGCTTAGTTTCAGCAGCGTTCATTCCGCCAGCAGCAAGTTTAGTGTTTCCGCCTGGGATAGGTTCTTTTTCAAACAGGATAACTTTAGCGCCTGCATCACGGGCTGAAACGGCTGCTGCAAGACCTGCACCACCTGAACCAATGATCACGACATCAGTGGTTTCTTTTACGCCAGCGGCAATGGCTTTATCTTGAGCAGCTTTGTCTGCATCAACAGGCACAAACTTACGTTCCCACTTGCCACCGTAAGGCATATCGAAGCCGAAGCTGTGACAAGCATCGCAATAGGTGACTGATTTTTCATGACCTTTATGGCAGCTAGTACAAGCAATTTCGCCAATCAAGTGAGATTTATGGGGTGATACTTTATCTTTAGGTGCAGCGGCGGCCAGTTCTTTTAAATCACCGTGGCAGCTAACACACTGAGCATTTTCATGGGTAAGGTTGTCGTTGGTGACGCCACCTTTGTCTGATACGTGGCAGCTATCGCAGCTACCCATTTCACCGTGAAAATCGGCTAGCACTTCTGGTGCTGCATAGGCAGTACCTGCCATAGCGCCAGAGATCAGCATGGCTAGTGCTGTTTTTTGAATCTTTCTTGTGAACATGATAGTTCCTCCGCCGTACATTCATCTACTTAATAAGGGTTATTCATCGTGGCGTGATATTTATTTTTTACTTAGCTCACGCACTGTTAGAGCATTCTCCATTTGCAAATTTATCACTATCTAAAGAGGTATATGTGTGTTCAGATCACATAACCTTTGTTACAGCGAAAATAACATATTTAAAATGTGCAATCGGATGGGAAATATTAATGAAGTTGAGGCTAATCACTGCTTCAATACGGTATAACATGCGTGAGTTAACATATTGAATGGATTGATTTTAACTTTATAAAATAAAAATGGTATGAATTATGGTTTTGGTGGCGTGTTTTATCTATTTGTATTTTATAGATATTATAATTTAATCTTGTATATTGAGGAGATGGCTTATTTATTTTTATATATTCTATTAATAATGTTATTTCAAAAGCCTTTATTGTATAAAATTATATTATCATTTTAATCAAATGTTACACAATTGATTCTTAAGGGGTTGTAATGCACAAACAAGGCATATCTGAAAAACGTTTTTGGTTTCAACGTTTGAGTAAAACCAGTTTAAGGGCATTACATATTTTAGGGATCGTTGGTGTCGGTGGTGGCATTTTATTAGATGTAAATAAAGTGCAATGGTTGAGTTATTGGTATCTCGCGATGACGACGGGCAGCATATTAATGTTGTGGGAAATCGCACGGGATTGGCGCTGGCTGATCCAGCTTAAGGGAGTGTTAACTTTAGTAAAAATAGGCTTGCTTGGCCTGTTTGTGCCGCTGGCTCATTACAAACCTGAGCTGTTAATCGTGATACTTTTTTTGTCAGTTATCGTGTCCCATGGTCCTGCAGGGCTCAGGCATTATTCTATTGTGCATCGTCGGCAAATTGACTCGAAAAAAGAAATTAAGGGCTAATTGATATGTCTGTAACCCATACGTCAACTTTAACGCCTGCTGCGTTAATCACAGAGTTCGCTTGGCATAATCCATCTGTGTCTAACTTAGACTTGAGTTGCTTTAAGGTACTCGATCTCGCTTGCGGTTCTGGGCGTAATGGTTTGTGGTTTTTAGCGCGAGGGGCTGAAGTGACTTTTATCGATCGAGATTTGTCAGCCATGTCACACATTGATCAGGCTAATGCTTACAAATTACAAAGGGATTTAGAAGCAGAGGCAGGACCATTATTGCCGGTTGAAGAGTACGATATTGTCTTAGTATTTAATTATCTGCATCGCCCATTACTGCCACAAATTGCTAAGGCGGTTAAGAGCACAGGCCTTATCGTCTATGAAACCTTTACAACGCAACAGGCGCAGATAGGTAGGCCACGCAACCCAGATTTCTTACTTACTGAAAATGAACTCAAATCAGTGTTTGCTAACTGGCAATCTTTACATTACTTTGAAGGTCGATTATGTGATCCGCAGTCCACTCAAAGCAGTTATAAAGCCCAGTTGATTGCGCGAAAACCTACAACGTAAATTTATTGATTGAGACTCAGAGGTCGTAGGATGTTTCCCTATCCAGAGCAATATCGCATTGCAACGCCGCCGTTGACGACCGCCTTTATGGTGGCGTGGGCTTTATTCAGTCACAGCTTATTTTCCGATGCAAACCCTGTCGCACTCTATCCGCTGTTAGCGCTATTTCCCTTGGTGATTGGATTACACTTGTATTTGATTTTGTTAGCAAAAGGAATGGGGCGACTCGATCAGTGTTTCTATGCCTTAGTGCATATCCCACTGGCATTTGTGGTGTGGACATTTACTATTATGCACGTGAATGGTAACGCTTTTTCTTAAATTCGCTTGACGTTTTAGAGAAAATAACAAAAAAAAGCGCCCTGATAATCAGAGCGCTTTTTTTGATTTTGTATTGCTAACAATTAGGCCGTGGTGTTGATGTTGTGGCCTGCATTGCCTACGGGTTTTGGCGCCGCAGCTGCAATTAAATCTACCGCGATTTTACCTTCGGCTTTTTGCTGCTCTTTTGCTAACTGAGCAACCTTAACGCCAATTGCACCATTTTCTAGATTCGGTGCGATAGCTTGGGTATTCAGTGAAATTGACATAACTAACCTCGATTGTAAGCTGGATCCCTTTATCGGCAAACCCACGGTTAACTTTAGTCGTTACACATGAATTTGCCAATCTGCAATTATTTTGCCTTGGCCGTGAGCAGTTTGCGGCCGATAACAATTATTGCTGTAACGCCTAGCGAGCCTAAGATCAATCCGAGTGCCAGGCTCACATTTTGCAGTGCTGTTGGGTCAATAACCAGTGCGATACCCATACCCAACATCATCACGCCTGACATAAGTTTCAGGGTTTGGCCTTCTTTTTCGGTTAACTTACGTTTGCCTAAGGTCGCACTGAAAACGATAACAATAATAGCCAGCGGGATCACATAAACAATATTGTATAAAACCAAATACATATAGCGTTCAATGTCTGGCAGATTGTGCATAGATAGCACACTGGTGTAGATCATTGGGAAGCCTGCGGTGCAAAGTAACTCATAGGCATTGGCGAGGATAGCTAATACGGTAGAACCTATGAGTAACGCGCCTAAGTTACTGGAATTGGATAGTTTCCCCATGCGTTTTATTAGACTCGTACGATTTTCTGCCGACATCGATAGTGTCACTTCTCCCTTAGTAAAGAAGTAATCTTTGATATTGATGGCTCCTGCGATCAAAGCTAAACAACCCGCCGCTAAAATGATCATACCGCCATCACTGCCTGCCCCCAGCAGTTGGAAGATGTTTAGCCATGCCGTCATAAACAGGAAATAGATAAAGCCGGAGAAGAATACGAAAATCCCGCCGACAAGTAACATGCGGCTGCGACTCTTGGCATTAACCATTATCGATAGTAAAAATAGCAACACAAAGAAGGCACAAGGGTTAAAAGCATCGACACCTGCGAGCACTAAGGTGAGTAACGGCAGAGACATAGTCTCAGGTGTCACTACTCCCACTAAAGGTAATTCAACGGGCTGAACTTCTGCCTCTGCAACGGACTCGCTTAAGCTGGTGGCATCACAGGTGCCTTCACCAGTATCCGTGCCACAAGTGCCAAAGAGCGGTGCATCAGTTTGAGCGCTTGTGGTTGTGCTGGTGGCTCCTTTGGTGGGGAGGTCAGCGTCGCTCAGTTTACCGCCAAGGGATAAATAACAATTCTTCAGTCGATTGACTAAAAACTCACCCGTTACCGCTTCACTTGAATATCCCACAATGGCCTTTTCACAACTTGCCATATAGGGTACTGAGCGTGCTTCAGTACTGGTTTTGGAGGCAATATTTTGCCAAATATCCTGTACGCCGGGATCTGACACTCTATGGGATTCGAGTTCTATCCAAGGGTATTTTTGCGGTAATGAATCAATGAACGGATGGGCCTCTGCACAGTGCGGACAGGTTTTTGACCAAAAGAAATACAGCTTAATTTTGAGTTCACCCTGAGCATTCACATAATGCCACGTTCGATCCGCTGAGCTTGAGGGTGTTGTCTCGGCCCAGCTCGGGATAGAAAAGGCAAAGAGGAATAATAGCGAGCAAAAGAGAGATAATTTCGATAGATATTTTGTCATAGCGCCTCCCACAGAGAGTGGGTTTAAGTATCGTCAAACGGTTCGATTATCTCTTACTCTACTTAAATCAATCATTTTGATTAAATTAGATATTAAGAAGTGTTAGTTAACTCGCGAATAATAATTTTTTGGGAACTGAAACCAGTTTATCTCCCTGTGAAATGGTGTGATGCACACTCACTCTCAGCTTGAGTCGTTATTGGCTAATAAAGAATAAAGCACCCGAGGGTGCTCTATTTCTGACGTTATCAACAGGTGTCGATGATGGGTTATGGTTAGCCTAACGTTACGCCATTTACGCTAAGTTTCACGTCGATATTATTGCGCGTGGCGTTCGAGTACGGACAAACTTGATGCGCATGACGCACTAGGGCTTCTGCGGCTTCTTGCGGTAAATCTAAGCTGACTTCTAAGGCAACCGCTAATGCAAAACCACCGGCGTCATTGGCACCAATCCCAACAACTGCACTGACTGGCGCTTCGGTAATATCCACTTTGCCGATTTTTGCGACGTGCAGAACGGCGTTTGAGAAACAGGCGGCATAACCTGCGGCAAACAGTTGTTCAGGATTCGTGGCGAGACCGCTACCGCCCATGGCTTTTGGATAGGCTAAAGCGACATCCAGTAAACCATCATCAGTGCTGACTTGACCTTGACGACCCGCTTTTGCTGTGGCACGTGTTTCATAAAGTGTTTTCATAGTATTAGACCTTCTGAGGTTAAGGATTAAGTAAACCTATTTGAATTGCGCGCAATTTAATTGTGGTAAACTATAATTCGATCTTTGGTGTGAATGCAAGTATATTGTGCGCAATATATTTAATTTGTCGGATCTTCCTATGGCAACAACTCAACCCAACACCCGTGTTAATACTGTCGATATGGCCGAAAATACCAGCACAGAGAATGCCTTATGTCTTGAGAATCAAGTGTGCTTCTCACTTTATAGTGCTGCAAATGCTATGGTGCGTGCCTATCGCCCTTTGTTGGACAAATTAGATCTAACCTATCCGCAGTACTTAGTCATGCTAGTGCTATGGGAAGAGCAGGGGATTAGTGTCAAAACCTTAGGCGATAAACTTTTCCTCGATTCAGGCACGTTAACGCCATTGCTGAAGCGGCTAGAATCTAAAGGATTAGTGACTCGCGGGCGTAGCGAGCAGGATGAACGCGTGAGAGTGCTGGCCTTAACGCCAGCGGGGCTTGCCCTCAAAACACAGGCAAGTGAAATTCCCCATTTGATGCGCTGTAAAGTAGGCGGCGAGGCGAGCGAACTAAAAGCCTTAAAGACTATGTGCGATCAAGCACTTAAACAATTACATGCCAGTATTGATTAAACTCTTATCGTCGAGATTTGATCTAAGATTAACTTATTGACATATTAACGCTTATTAGCGTTTCGACTGAGTGTAATGGGTTTTATGCTTGAGGCTCAGCGGGTCAGTCGTCTATTGAAGGTTAGCGAGAGTAAGTTATGGCCTGTTTCGATGTAGCCATTATTGGCGGTGGGATCAGCGGTGTCGGCATTGCCCAATATGCAGCAGCAGCGGGCTATTCCACCTTGCTGATTGAAAAGGGCGAAATTGGCGGCCAAACCTCAGCTAATTCCAGCAAGCTTATCCACGGTGGTTTACGCTATTTAGAAACCGGACAAATTAATTTAGTCCGTAAGTCATTGCTTGAAAGGCGACATTTACTCAATCTTGCGCCATCACTTGTTAAAGCTGTGCCCTTTTATATTCCCGTGTACGACAACAGTCAGCGCAGTCCTTGGACCATTCGCGCAGGACTGAGTATGTATGCACTGCTGAGTGAATTTGATCCTTTAGGCCAATTTGTGTCAGTACCTGCTGTGCATTGGCATCGTTTCAAGGGATTAAAACTCTCTGGATTAAAAGCCGTATTTCAGTACTGGGATGCACAGACCGACGATAAATTGCTCACTCAAGCGGTGGCGCGTAGCGCACAGGCACTGGGTGCTGAAGTCTATACCGAGGCTGAATTTCTTGAGTTGGAACACAAGCGCGAGACCTGTGAGCTGAGTTTTAGCCACAGGGGCGAAATCCATAAAGCCGAGGCGAAGCTTGTGATTAATGCTGCAGGTCCTTGGGTAAATGCTGTTTTAAGCAAAGTCTTGCCCCCACTTGCGGGTGTTGAACTCGATTGGGTACAAGGTGCCCATGTGTTGCTGGATATTCCCGCGCCCGATGGCATCTTGTACTTAGAGTCATGCTTCGATAAGCGGGTAATTTTTGTGATGCCTTGGTATGGTCAAACCTTAATCGGCACCACAGAAACTGAATTAACCTCTTTAGATAAGCCGCCTGAGGCGACCGAATCTGAAATTAATTATCTGCTGGGGATCTACAAACATTATTTCCCATTAACGCCGGAGATTGATGAGCTCAAGGCGCTAATAACCAAAACTTTCTGTGGTATTCGGGTCTTGCCTAAGCAAAATAGCCAAGCCTTTGAGCGACCGCGAGATACCTTAATGCAAACATCGATTTCCCATCCGCGAATACTCAGTTTATATGGCGGTAAGTTAACGACGTTTCGCAGTACCTCAGCCGAAGTGCTTGAATGGATTGAAAAGGCCCTGGGTAAGCGGCAGTCTATTGCTGATGTTGATAAACTCACCCTATCTTGAGTGCGCCGTGAATTATGCACTTGATGCTGATTTGAATATGCTTCAAGGTGATTTTTACCTGTAAAACCGCTACAGTGTGGCGCTTTTTTACTGATATCTAGGATCTGCCGTGAATGCTGCTATTGTAAATACCGCCAAGCAATGTGGTTATTTTAACCAAGGTCAGTGCCTTTCTTGCCGACATATACAACAGCCTATGGTGCAGCAAGTGGCGGTTAAGACTCAAACTTTACAGCAACTACTCGCGCCTTTTATCCCAGCTAATTTACACGATATTTTTCAGCCGCCGGTAATTGGGGAGGACAGCGGCTTTCGTAATAAAGCTAAAATGGTAGCCTTAGGCGCCGCCCATGCGCCAGTGCTGGGGATTGTGAGCCCAAGTGGCGAGGCGGTAGATCTTTGCGACTGCCTTTTATATCCATCTGATATGCAAGATTTATTACATCGCTTAACACGCTTTGTGCAGCAGGCTGGACTTCCTCCTTATCGGGTAGATAGAGCCAAGGGTGAACTTAAATTTATTCTGCTGACCCGCAGTCAAGTGCGTGGTGAATATCTACTGCGGTTTGTACTGCGGTCCACCAATAGTATCGAACGTATCGAACGTGAATTACCTGCATTATTAGCTGAATATCCGCAAATAAAAGTGGTGTCAGTCAATATCCAACCGGTTCATATGGCAATACTTGAGGGTGATGAAGAGATTTTCTTAACTGAGAATACTAGGCTTGAAGAACGTTTTAATCATGTGCCTTTGTTTATTCGGCCTAAGAGCTTTTTCCAAACCAATCCACACGTTGCGGCTCAGTTATATCAAACGGCCCGTGAATGGGTTGCCGAGTTTTCACCTCATTCGTTATGGGATCTCTTCTGTGGTGTAGGCGGTTTCGGACTGCACTGTGCATCCAAAGATATTACCCTCACAGGGATTGAAATTGAAGCTGAAGCGATTGCATGCGCGCAAATGTCAGCGCAAATGATGGGGCTCGAAAACGTGCAATTTATGGCGCTCGATTCCACCGACTTTGCTAAGGGTAAAAGCGCTGCCGATAAGCCGGATTTGATCATTGTTAATCCACCAAGGCGTGGCATTGGCGAGGCGCTATGTCAGTCTTTAAGCGAGTTTGCCCCTAAGGCCATTCTCTATTCAAGCTGTAATCCGCAAACCTTAGCGAAAGATCTCGAATATATTCAAGGCTATCACTTAACCAAAGTGCAGCTATTTGATTTATTCCCCCACACGGATCATTTTGAAGTCTTAGCTATGTTGGTGAAGGATTAGCTTTTTCTCTCATCATTTTATCACTAAGCATTTGTGTTCACTCGCTTTACGACTCTTGAAGTCCGCTCAAACAATCATAAGGACTCTACCATGTGGAGTCTTTGCAATACTTTTATCTGCGCTGCTCGCGTGAAACTTCATCAAAGTGTCTTTTTAGTGGCATAATCTTCAGCACTTTATGCATTGATGGGCGGCGATTTATGCTACAGATTTTCCTACGCTTTTTTACCTTGGGCTTGATGAGTTTTGGTGGACCTGCGGCGCACATTGGTTATTTTCGCCAGACCTTCGTAAATGAACTCGGTTGGCTCGATGATAAGCGTTACGCCAGTCTGGTTGCCTTAAGCCAATTTATGCCGGGGCCAGGGTCGAGCCAAGTGGGCTTTGCCATTGGTTATCAAAGAGGCGGGCTTGTTGGCGCGCTTGCTGCTTTTGCCGGTTTTACACTACCTTCCTTTATTTTGATGTACTTACTGGCGGTAACGACGTCGGCTTGGCTCGCCAATCATTATGTTCAAGGGATGATTTATGGGCTTAAGTTAATGGCCGTCGTTGTGGTTGCCGATGCCGTTCTCGCCATGTTTAAACAGTTCTGCCAACGCAAATCCGCACGCCTATTAATGTTAGTCAGTACTGCTGCAATTTTGATTGTGCCATCTATGTGGACGCAAATCCTTTTGTTACTTGGCGCCGCCACTATCGGCATCTATAAATTGAGTGCGAGCCAAGATGACACAGTAGCCCTGGCACCGATTCGATTGAATTACTTCTATTTGTTGCTCTTTTTCGTGTTGCTCATCGGCAGTTTTTTTATCGTGGATTTAGGCTCTGAAGCTTGGATCTTCGGTGAGTTTTATCGCGTAGGGAGCTTAGTATTTGGTGGTGGTCATGTTGTGCTACCTCTGTTGGAAACTGCGGTGGGTGATACCATAGGTGGCGATCGTTTTCTGACAGGTTATGCCTTTGCCCAAGCAGTGCCAGGACCTATGTTTACCTTTGCGACCTTTTTAGGCGCTGAAGTGATGTTAGATAAGCCCTTCATGGGGGCTTGCATCGCAACCGCAGCCATTTTTTTACCCGGTTTTTTACTCATGCTGGTGGGGTTGAAAAGCTGGCATGCGATTGCCGCAAGACCAAAAATTGCTGGTGCGATAGCGGGCGTCAATGCCTGTGTTGTTGGCTTACTTGCCGCAGCACTTTATCAACCCGTGTTTTCTCAGGCGGTATTCTCAGGTAAAGATATGGCCTTGGTATTGCTCGGTTTTGGTGCATTAAAGTTATTTAAACCACCCATGCTACAACTGGTATTAGGTTTTAGTGTATGTGGTGTGCTGCTTAATATGCTTTGAACTGAGTCGTTATTAATCGAATGTTTATTGAGCAAGATTAAGATTTTGTTACTTTAAGCGCATAGAAATACAACAATCTTAGCTATACTCCGAAGATACAAGTTGTAATCCTTTGGAGCATTCAAGTATGTCTAAGTTGAGTTTGCGCAATAAATTATTATTGCTATCGCTGTTCCCTTTGATCCTCGCATTATTGGTGTTGATGTCGGTTTCTTATTATGTCGAGAAAAATGCGCTTGCCGATGAGGTGGTTACCTTTAGATCTAAGCTCGTCGGTGAACGTAAACAACAAATTAAAGAAGCTACCGAAATTGCCGCTGGTATAGTGAATTACCAATTATCGTTAAAAGAACAAGGGAATGTGAATCAAGCGCTAAGAGACATACGTTTTGGCAGTGCGGGTTATTTCTTCATGTATGACTCTCAAGGGAAAAATATTTTCCATGCCCTAATACCGAGTTTAGAAGGGCAAAATAAAATGGATATGACAGATCCTCGCGGCACTAAAATTATCGTCGGTCTGCTCGATGCCGCTAAACGTGGCGATGGTAGTTTCTCCTATTACTATCAAAAACCTAATACTAATGAACAGATTGAAAAAATCAGTTACGCCATGATGATCCCAAGTACTGACTGGATGTTAGGTACTGGGGCATATATCGATGATATTGAAGCTGTTGTTGAAGATTATCGCCAGACAGTGACTGAGCAAATGGCAGAAAAATCCTTCGCGATTTTGCTGATAGCGCTTTTCCTTACGGGTATTACTGGCTTTATCATTATGATTGCCGCCCATCGTATGGTTGTGCCAATCAAGAATATGGCCGATAACTTAAATGATATTGCTAAGGGCGAAGGGGATTTAACCAAACGACTTACCGTAAAAGGTGAAGACGAAATTGCCCAACTTGGGCGCTCCTTTAACCTCTTTGTCGATAAACTTCAGCATATTATCGGCGATGTTGCGACTGCGACGGCTAAAGTAAAAACGGCAGCCAATGCGATTCATGATCAAACTAAAGTCATGTCGAGCCAGTTGGTGAGTCATAACAATGAAACCGATCAGGTGGTGACTGCAATCACTGAGATGTCCTCCACTGCGAACGAAGTGGCTAAGAATACCACTCAAGTAGCCGAAGCGACTCACGCTGCTACTGGTGATGTGGCGAATGCACAGCGTTGTGTTGATGCTTCGCTTGAGGAGATTGCGTCTTTAATGTCGCAAATCAACAATGCGGCTGGCAGTATAAAGTCACTCAGCGAGCAATCACAGAAGATCAACAGCGTGCTTTCTGTCATTGGCGGTATTGCCGAGCAAACTAACCTATTGGCATTAAACGCCGCCATCGAAGCGGCCCGTGCTGGTGAACAGGGTCGTGGATTTGCTGTGGTCGCCGACGAGGTGCGCAATTTAGCCAGTCGAACTCAAGCCAGCACGTTAGAAATCAACGAGATGTTATCGGCACTGCATAAGCTAGTGACCCAAGCCGTGAAAGCCATGGAAGAGAGTCAGCAAAGCTGTGTACGTTCGGTGGATTCTTCTCGCACGATTTCCGATAGTTTAGGTTCAGTCACTTCAGCGGTAACGGCTATTAATGATATGAGTACCCAAATTGCGGCCGCGGCGACAGAGCAAAGCTCAGTAACCGAAGAAATTAACCGTAACGTGTATGCCATCCAAGAGATTGTAAACGAGCTGCTTCATTCCAGCGAAGATGCCGCTAGGATCAGTATGACAGTCTCGGAAGAAGGCATTAACTTGGGCAAGTTAGTGGGCCAGTTTAAGATTTAATTGCAGCAATCTTGATTAAAAACGGGAGACTTAAAGTCTCCCGTTTTTATTTGGCTTATTTACCTTTTTGAAGAGTACTTAATCCATCTACTTTAGTCAATCCAGCCTAGTCAGTTCATTCTAATCAATTTTCTCGGCAACCCGCTCAACCCTTACCGAGCAGACCTTATATTCTGGGATAAAAGCGACAGGATCGAGCGCATTGATGGTGAGTTTATTCGCCGCAGCTTCCACAAAGTGGAAGGGCAGGAATAACACGCCAGCTTGGGCTCTTTTCGTCACAAAGGCGTCGATTTCAATTTCACCGCGACGGGTAGTAAGTTTGATTTTATCGCCATTGCCTATGCCGAGTTGCTCGGCGTCATAGACTGAAATCATTACTTTAGGCGAGCCGAGTAAGTCGAGTCCGGCCGTTTTACGGGTTAAGGTGCCTGTGTGGAACTGTTCCAGTAAACGTCCGGTCGAGAGGGTGAGCGGGTACTCACTGCAGGGCATTTCTGCGGGTAAGCGATAACTCACTGGCGTGAACTTACCTAAGCCGCGGGTGAATTGGCCTTGGTGCATAATGGGAGTACCTGGATGAGCATCATCTGGGCAAGGCCATTGAATACCTTGGGGAATTTTACCGTCAACTCTAGTGCTTAATCGCTGCCAAGTAATACCGCGATATTGTGGTGTCAGCTCATTGATTTCCTGCCAAATCGCTTCTTCATTAGGGTAATCCCAAGCGGCACCCATCGCATTGGCAATGGCTTGGACAATTTGCCTATCGGGCAGGGCTTCACCTGGCGGTAGCAGGGCCTGTTCGAGTCGCTGCACTCGTCGTTCAGTATTAGTGAAATGACCGCGTTTTTCGACAAAGGCCGCGGCGGGCAGAACCACGTCGGCAAGCTCGGCGGTTTCGGTGAGGAAGATGTCCTGCACCACTAAAAAGTCGATTGCATTAAGCGCCCTAAGCACATGGGCTTGATCTGGGTCGCTTAATACGGGGTTTTCGCCCATTACATATAAAGCCTTGATTTTCCCTTTGGAAATATCATGCATCATATGGGTGGCGGTCACGCCAATTTCTCCCGATAACGGCGTTTGCCAATGTGCCTCGAAACGCATTCTGGCGTGAATGTCGGTGACTTTTTGGTAACCACTGAAGAAGTTAGGCAGTGCGCCCATGTCACAGGCACCTTGCACATTACTTTGTCCCCGTAGTGGGTTAATCCCCGCTCCTTCAACTCCAATATTGCCGCATAGAAGTTGTAGATTAGATATGGCGGTGACATTGTCGTGTCCCGTCGTGTGCTGGGTAATGCCCATGGCATAGTAGACTGCGGTTTTGTCGGCCGTGCCTATGGTACGGGCGATGCGGGCGATATCTTCGGCTTTAACACCTGTTATCAAGGCTGCATTTTCTAGGCTGTAATCTACTTTTTTGAGTTCAGCATAGAGAGCATCCACGCCTTCGGTGCGCGCTGCAATATAGCTTTTATCCTGCCAGTCATTACGGATGATTTCCGCCATAATCGCATTGAGTAGCATGACGTCAGTGCCGGGTCTGTGGGCGACATAAAGCTGTGCACTGTCGGCAATGGCGACACGTTTAGGATCGGCCACCATTAATCTTGCGCCATGCAAAGCCACGGCTTGCTTAATTTTCGAGGCGATGATCGGGTGAGCACTGCTGGTGTCTGAGCCTATGATAAAAATCACATCCGATGCTTGAATGCTCGGAATGTCATTGGTCATGGCACCACTGCCGATACTTTGCTGTAGCCCAGTGACTGTGGATGAATGGCACAGACGGGCGCAATGGTCGATGTTATTGGTGCCGAGTATGCTTCTGACAAATTTTTGCAGGAGGAAGTTTTCTTCATTGGTGGCTTTTGCCGAGGCCAAGCTTGCCAGTGCATTGCTGCCATGTTGCTGTTTTATTTGCTGTAAATGTTCGGCCACATAGGCGATGGCTTCAGGCCAACTACTTGGCGTGAGCTGGCCATGTTTACGAATGAGTGGCGTGGTGAGGCGTTTTTCACTGTGAATAAAATCGAAACCAAATCGCCCTTTGACGCAGAGCATGCCTTGGTTAACCACAGACTCTTTATTGCCCTCAATATGACGGATCTGATTCGTGTTGGTATCGATTTTAAGGTCAAGCCGACAGCCTACGCCGCAATAGGTACAAATCGTTGAGGCGGTTTTGAGTGGCGTTTCATCGCCTTGGCGTTTATCCCGCGCATCGACGAGTGCACCCGTTGGGCAAACCTGCACACAGTTGCCGCATTGCACACATTTGCTGTCGGCCATGCTAGCGCTAAAGCCGACTCTCGGTGCGCGGCGCGTGGCGGTTTCGCTTATATCTTGCGGCAGTGCTTGATAGGAATCATGGGCAAATTGAATCGCACAATGGCCACTCTGCAACTGGCACACATCGACGCACTTACCACAGCTAATACAACGATTTGCATCAAATTGAATGAACGGACTCGATTTATCGACCGAAAACTTACGCACGCTTTGAGTGCTGAGTGACTTAGGTTCGACATGGTAGTCGGTCGCATAGTCCCTTAATTTACAATCAGTATTGGCTTGGCAGGCGCATTCGAGGCAGCGAGCCGCTTCTTGCATGGCGGCATCGGGAGCAAAGCCTAGCTCGACTTCGCCGTAATTGAGTAAACGTTGCACCGCGTTCAATTCGGGCATGGTTAAACGGGCTTTACGTGCGACAGAGGGGTAGAGCTCGGTAGTTGGCAAGCCTTGTTTTATTGTGTTACCGACTGCTTTTGATGAATTAAATTCAGTGGCATGCAGCTCACAGCTTAGGCCTTGTTTGAGTAATTTATCTATGGCGATGGCGGCTTTATGGCCATCGCCTATGGCGGCGACTGCGGTGGCAGGACCGCGGCGCGCATCCCCCACCACGAAGAGTTTTTCAACCCCTGATGACATAGTGTGCTCGCAGCCAATAAAGGTATTCCAGCGGCTGAGAGCGAGTTCACCATTACTTAAGTGGCTCGCGGGATCTTGCATAAAACTCATATCGGGAGTTTGTGATACTGCGGCTATCACAGTATCAAAATCTTGGGTAAAGGTTTCACCAGTATCAACGGGAGCGCGTCTGCCAGAGGCATCGGCTTCGCCGAGTGCCATCTTAGCGAAGGTGACAGAATGTACTCTACCTTGCGCATCGCTATGGTTTTCAAGCGGATTGGTTAAAAAATGAAACTTCACCCCTTCGACTTCGGCCTCGTGTACCTCGTAAGCTTCGGCGGGCATTTCTGCGCGGGTACGACGGTAAATTAGGGTGACATCACAGCCTTCACGCACCGCTGTGCGGGCGCAATCAATAGCGGTATTGCCACCACCAATGACGGCGACTTTCTTACCTAAAATAAGTGTCTTTTCGAGACAATGATCTTTTAAGTAATCGACACCTAAGTAGCAACCTGCGAGTGTGCTACCTGGATAATCCATTGGCACAGCTTTTTGGGCGCCAATGGCAAGACAAACGGCATCGAAATCTTCAACTAATTGATTTAAATGTATCTCGTGACCGAGACGCGTTTCTGTGTGGATGGTTAACCCGTTATGGCACAAGAGTTCGATTTCTTTATCGAGTATCGCCTTAGGTAAGCGATATTCAGGAATGCCATAGCGCAGCCAGCCACCCGCCTGTGGCATAGATTCGAATATCTCAACGCTATGGCCTTGGTTTGATAAGTAATATCCGGCACTTAACCCTGCTGGACCCGCACCAATAATCGCGACTTTTTTGCCCGTGTCGGCTTGGCGTGGTGGCACATAACTCATGCCCCCATTTTCGCCATCAGCTAAGTCGAGATCGGCGGCGTGACGTTTTAATTGGCGTATGGCAATGGGCTCATCGACGAGTCCGCGGCGACATTGTGCTTCACAAAAAGCAGGGCAGACACGGCCAATGGAGAGTGGCAGCGGCAAAGTTTGTTTAATGACTTTAACGGCTTCAGTATGGTTGCCTTGGGCTATGTGATACAGGTAACTCTGCACATCGACGCCCGCAGGGCATGCTTGTTGGCAGGGGGCTTCGCAATCGGCAAAATGATCGCTCAAGATCTCAGTCAGCGCTTGTTTGCGTTTTTGACTTAATAATTCAGACTGAGTTATGACTCGCATGCCGACTGTGGCGGACGTTTCACAGGCGCGTACGCAGCGCAAACTGGCGTCGGAATTCTCAATTTGGACGACACACAAATTGCAGGCTTGCTTGTCTGCATGTTCGTGATTGCCTAATTGCTGCGAGGCTGCGCTGGGATCACATAAGCTGGGTATTGCTATGCCAGCAGCATGCGCCACTTGCAGTAGGTTATCGGTCGGATTAACCGACAACACTTGGTCATTAATTCGAAGTTCTATCATCCCATGGCCTTTTTATATGTAGGGTGCTTAGCTGCTATAGCGCGGGGCTGCAGGCTTAGGTTGTTTCGAGTATACCTAGACAGCTTTAGAAGACGCTTATGGGCGAGTGAAGTTTGCTGCAAAATTGCAGCTTGAATCACAAACCCGCCCAGACTGTGCGCTGGTGAATGTTTGTTCTGATTTAGTCGTGATGGGGTTGGCGTTATCAGGCCTTTTTAGTCGTGTTTCCTTTGATATTATGGGGATTTTTTAGGCAGGAGAGCGCTTGTGTGTCAGCCATTGGCCTCGCGCATAGCACTATCTTGGCTAAATTTAAGTAAGATCACAGTCTTAACTCATTGCTTTTTGTTAGTCTCGGCTTTAGTGCTGTGGTCTTTTAGCTTGGAAAATAATCCTTGTTATCCCATTTAATGAACAGTGCACCCCTAGGTTTACCAGTCTGGTTAGGTTAAAATGCGCGGTTGCAAATACTGTTAATCACCGCCCCTTTTAGTGGAAGATCAATTAAAGCGGCCAAATAAAGAAAGTTGAAAACTCATGTTTGAAGTTAATCCAGTAAAATTCAAAATTAAGGAGCTTGCCGAGCGCACGGAGCTTCTTAGGGGGTATCTTTGACTACGATGCCAAAAATGAGCGTCTAGAAGAAGTTACCCGTGAGCTTGAAAGTTCAGAAGTGTGGAACGACCCAGAGCGCGCCCAAGCCTTAGGCAAAGAGCGCGCCAGCCTAGAAGCTGTGGTCAAAACCATAGACGATATGGACTCAGGTCTTGAAGATGTTGAAGGCTTACTCGAGCTGGCTATTGAAGAGGAAGACGAAGATACCTTCAATGAAACCAGTAAAGAGCTGGATTATCTCGAAAGCCGCCTTGCCGATCTTGAATTCCGTCGTATGTTCTCCGGCCCGCAAGATGCGTCAAACTGTTATTTAGACATTCAGTCTGGTAGTGGTGGTACCGAAGCCCAAGATTGGGCCAACATGGTGCTGCGTATGTACCTACGTTGGGGCGAAGCCCATGGCTTTAGCCCTGAGTTGATGGAAGTGACCGATGGTGACGTGGCCGGTATTAAAGGCGCGACCATTAAGTTTACTGGCGAATATGCGTTCGGTTGGTTACGCACTGAGACTGGCGTGCACCGTTTAGTACGTAAGTCGCCATTTGATTCATCGGGTCGTCGTCATACGTCATTCTGCTCTGTGTTCGTTTATCCAGAAATCGATGACGATATCACGATTGATATCAACCCATCGGATCTGCGTATTGACACTTATCGCGCATCGGGCGCGGGTGGTCAGCACGTTAACAAAACGGAATCGGCGATTCGTATTACCCACTTACCGACGAATACCGTCGTGCAGTGCCAGAACGACCGTTCACAGCATAAAAATAAAGATGCTGCGATGAAGCAGCTGAAAGCAAAACTGTTTGAGTTAGAAATGCTCAAGCAAAATGCCGACAAACAGGCCGCAGAAGACGCTAAGTCTGATATCGGCTGGGGCAGTCAAATTCGCTCTTATGTATTAGACGATGCCCGCATTAAAGACTTACGCACAGGCGTTGAAACCCGCAATACTCAAGCGGTACTCGATGGCGATCTGGATAAGTTTATCGAAGCCAGTTTGAAATCTGGGCTGTAATTAATTCAAGGTATAGACGAGAAATAAGATGACTGAACAAGTAATTGATGAGAACAAACTGATCGCCGAGCGCCGTGCCAAGCTAGAAAGCATCCGCCCAAATTGTAGTGCTAATGCCCATCCAAATACCTTCCGTCGCACCCATAAAGCGGCTGAATTACAAGCACAGTATGGTCAAAGCACTAAAGAAGAACTCGAAGCCTTAGGTTTTAAGACCAGCATCGCTGGCCGCATCATGGCAAAACGTGGTCCTTTCTTAGTGATCCAAGACGTGTCTGGCCGTATTCAAGCCTATGCTGAAAAAAGCGTACAAGCTGATTTGAAAGAGCGTTTTCAAGGTCTGGATATCGGTGACATTATCGGTGTAACCGGTCAGCTGCATTTGTCTGGCAAAGGCGACTTATACGTCAACATGGAACAGTACGAGCTACTGACCAAGGCGCTGCGTCCATTGCCTGCGGACTATTATGGTCTAGCCGATCAAGAAATGCGCTACCGTCAACGTTACGTGGATCTCATCGTTAACGAAGATTCGCGCAATGCCTTTATCATGCGTTCTAAAGTGGTTTCTGCAATTCGTAACTTCATGATCAAAAAAGAGTTCATGGAAGTTGAAACCCCTATGATGCATGTGATCCCAGGTGGTGCTTCGGCGCGTCCTTTTATCACCCATCACAACGCCTTAGACATGCCAATGTACCTGCGTATCGCGCCAGAATTATATCTGAAGCGTTTAGTGGTGGGTGGTTTTGAGCGTGTGTTCGAAATCAACCGTAACTTCCGTAACGAAGGTCTGTCGCCACGTCATAACCCAGAATTCACTATGATGGAATTCTATATGGCTTATGCTGACTACAAAGATCTGATGGACCTTACCGAAGAAATGCTCAGCTCGATTGCTATCGAACTGCTTGGCAGTGCGCAAATGCCCTACGGTGAGCACACTGTCGATTTCGGTGGCCCATACGCACGTTTAAGCATGTTAGAAGCGATTCAGAAGTACAATCCTGATAACGCCACTATCCAAGCTATGACCTATGAGCAAGTGAAAGATGTTGAATTCATGCGCGATTTGGCGAAAAGCTTAGGTATGAAGATTGAGAAATTCTGGACTTGTGGTCAGCTGCTTGAAGAAATCTTCGGTGAAACTGCTGAATGGCAATTGATGCAACCAACGTTCATCACTGGCTACCCAGCGGACATTTCACCATTGGCACGTCGTAATGATGACAACCATTTCATCACTGACCGTTTCGAATTCTTCATCGGTGGCCGCGAAGTGGCTAACGGCTTTAGCGAGCTGAACGATGCTGAAGATCAAGACAACCGCTTTAAAGCACAGGTTGACGCGAAAGATGCAGGTGACGATGAAGCTATGTTCTACGATGCAGACTATATCACTGCACTGGAACACGGTTTGCCACCAACGGCAGGTCAAGGTATTGGTATCGACCGTTTAGTGATGTTGTTCACTAACACTCATACTATCCGTGACGTGATCCTGTTCCCTGCTATGCGCCCACAGGCGTAATGCAGTCGAACAAGATATTTCGGTTAGTCATTTTATCGACGATGAATGAGTGGGAATTGGCTAAACAGTAAAAGGTTTACTCATTAGCTGACAATCATAGTGATAAAAACCAGCCATTTGGCTGGTTTTTTGTTTTCTAGAACTTTTTAAAAGGTGTGATTATTAAAGATACAACTGGATAAGCTATGTTGTTACAGCTGAATTTTTATAAAAGCAAAAATTAGCTATAAACTATTTGGCAAGTTTACATTCTTTAACATTCTTCATGCCTTCACCGTCAGTTACTGACTGCAACCCCGCACCGCCAACAAAAACACCTATTTTTATATATTGCTCGATAAAGTAGTTTTTACCACCTTCTGTCGATAGTTTTAAATTATTTTCACTGAATTCTGATTCGGTAGAAAGTGTTTGCTCACCTGGTTCTACTTCCTTGTAGAAGTAGACTTTATTAGCAGATTCGCCAATCATCTCACCATTAATATAGATATTTTTCTTTAGAGCCTGACCCGCAAAACTATTGCGGTATATATAAATCCCTGTTTTATTGTCAGCTGGCTTCTGGAATGTCTTAAGCTTTGCATCTTCCTCTTGTGAAGCCATTGGTACTGTGGCACAACCTGAGAGTAGAAGGAAAATGGCCAGCATAGGCGTTAGAAGTTTTTTTAACATGATTTGTCCTTAAATAAGTGTCTTATTTTGATTGTAAAAATACAAGCTTTTGTTATTTATATAAATTTATCTTGATTTATAACGCTTTAGTTTATTGAGCTTTTAAAGTTTTTAAATGTGTTATCTCCTTTGGGCTCGTTTGAACATTCAACATGAACGCCATAACATTGGCAGAATGTATGGAATGTCATGTTGGTAAAGTCAGCTATTATCATTTTTGCGCAAGAGCACTCGGCCAAAAATAAGTTATTATAAAGTCATTAAGAGGCAGATTAATGGTGTTTTTATTTTTGCTAAATATAACTTAAGTTTTATTGGTTTACTAATGATTTATTTTAAATTTTGTGATGTCAAATAGTAGTCTGCTTTGTTTGCTGTTATTTTTAAAAGCGAGTGATTATTTTATTTTTGGTCTTTGGTCTTTGGTCTTTGGTTTTTTCTTGCAGTTTTACGATTTTTATAAATCGTAAAATGATTAAGTAATAAGTCGCTAGCGCTTAAGGTAGTTTTGTTTATGTTGCTGATTAACTAAATTAGACTCTATTGTAATATGAAGTTATAGAATGGATTAGGTTTATTACTTGGGTAGGGGTTAAGTGGTCTGATATTTAGCTCAATTTATAAAGAAGTTTTAAATCAGCAATGATTTAAGTATTCTACTTAAGGTTACTTGTATGTCCATGGTTAACTTAGTAGGTGTTGACTGACTAGCTTAGTACTACTAAATAGTGGAATGGAATAAGGACGATGAGAGGAACTCAGTTTTAGTATGATAAGTACTGTTGCAGATAAATTGAATACTTCATAGGGATTATTTTTAAACGCGTTTGTTCATCTATACCCACTCGTACGGCTGTTTCAGATAATCAACCCGACATTAGTCTAATAGTGTGTTGCTTGACCTCAGTCGCTAACTCAATGAAACTCTCCATTAAATCACCTCCTACTAAAGTATGGATAATTAAATAATGTTAATTTTCTTTATTTGTATCGCACTCTTAGTGCTTGCATACAAGTTCTATAGTCCCTTTGTTGAGCGGCAAGCGGGTATAGATCCTAAAGCGATAACACCACAGGCGAGATTCGAAGATGGCGTCGATTACGTTCCGGTTCATCCGGCTAAAGCGTTTTTGATCCAGTTCCTCAATGTCGCGGGTGTGGGGCCGATATTTGGCCCGATCCTCGGTGCACTTTACGGCCCAATAGCCTTAGTGTGGATTGTACTGGGGAATATTATTGGCGGCGCAGTACATGATTATTTTTCTGGCGTGCTCAGCATAAAAGAAGACGGTAAGAGTCTGCCAGAGATTGCGGGCCACTACTTTAATATTTACTTTAAAGGCGTGATGTTGCTGTTTACGGCTATGCTGCTGTTTTTTGTGGGCGTGGTCTTCATCATGAGCCCCGCAGGTTTGCTGAGTAATCTCGATTATTTTAAAGACACCATCTTTGGCAATAATACCTTCTGGGTGTTAGTGATTTTAGTCTATTACTTTTTAGCGACTATGCTGCCGATTGATAAAATCATCACTAAATTATATCCCGCATTTGGTTTGTTGATGATAGTCATGACAGTTTCTATCGCCGTTGCTCTAATGATCAATGCGCCGCAGTTACCTGAAATGGGTGATGTGTTTGCCTATTTCGACCACAGCCATTACAACAATGAGTTACTCGAACCAAACCCTGATGGGCTACCTGTTTGGCCACTGTTATTTGTGACTATTACCTGTGGTGCGATTAGCGGTTTCCATTCAACTCAAGCGCCTATCATGGCTCGTTGCTTGACGAATGAGAAATATGTTCGCCCTGTGTATTATGGCGCTATGGTTGCTGAAGGTATCGTTGCTTGTGTATGGGCAACGGCGGGTATTGCAGCTTTCCCTGGCGGTTATGTTGAGCTTAAGAGTTTGCTCGACCAAGGTGGCCCAGGTTTAGTGGTTAACCAAGTGGCAACTACGTATTTAGGTGTTGCGGGCGGTATTATGGCGATTGTGGCCGTGGCTATCTTCCCTATCACCTCTGGCGATACCGCATTTCGTTCGCTGCGTTTGACGATTATCGATGCCTTCCATATTCCGCAAAGTATGCGTAATCGCTTATTGGTTGCAGTGCCTATTCTGACCATTGCGTACTTTATGACGAAGATCGATTTCTCTTTGATTTGGCGTTACTTTGCCTTCTCAAATATGCTGCTATCAACCAGTGTATTGTGGTTAGCGACTAAGTATTTGTTCGATCGTGGGACCTTCCATTGGATTGTTAGCTTACCAGCGATTGGCGGCACCAGCGTTACTGTGTCTTATATTATGACTGCGGGCATTGGCCTAGGTTTACCGCAACCTTTGAGCCAGCCAGTAGGTATCGCTGTCGGGGTTATCTGTTTAGTTGCCCTGATCATTGCGCACAATAGACGTAAACCTGTGGCAGAAGTCAAATAGTCAGTTATCCCATAGTTTTACCCAATAAAAAACAAGGGCTGCATTTTGCAGCCCTTGTTTTTTATGATTGGTATCATTCTACTATCCTTTAATGGCTTATTTTAGAAAGGGTAATTTTTGCTGAATATTTTTTAATGAGCAGATTCATCGCGTTTCATCTAGAGGTAAGGTAAGGTCGTTAGACTGGTTTTTATTTCTCTATTGAAACGATTAGTCTGTGGTAGAGAGCGTTAAGCAGTACAAACTTGCGGCAAAAGTCATTTAGATTTTATTTACTTGAATATTTTTTGCGAACAGAAGGAGAGCACGTTATGTCTGAGAACAAATGTCCTATGCACCATTCTGCTGGTGGCACCTCGAATCGAGATTGGTGGCCTAAACAGCTCCGGCTCGATATTCTGCACCAACACTCTTCCTTATCTAATCCTTTGGGTGATGACTTCAATTATGCTGAAGCCTTTAAATCCCTCAATTTAGCTGCTGTAAAGCAAGATCTCCTCGCATTAATGACGGATTCACAGGACTGGTGGCCAGCAGATTTTGGCCACTATGGGCCGCTATTTATTCGTATGGCATGGCACAGTGCTGGCACCTATCGTACCGGTGATGGACGTGGCGGAGCGGGGAGCGGTAATCAACGTTTTGCACCGTTAAACAGCTGGCCAGATAACGTAAACCTCGATAAAGCACGCCGGCTCCTTTGGCCGATTAAACAAAAATATGGCAATAAAATCTCTTGGGCCGATTTGATGATCCTTACGGGTAATGTTGCGCTGGAATCTATGGGATTCAAAACCTTAGGTTTCGCTGGTGGGCGAGTCGATATTTGGGAACCCGAAGCTGATATTTACTGGGGTGCGGAAAATAAATGGTTAGATGATAAGCGTTACTCGGGAGAGCGAGATCTTGAAGATCCCCTCGCCGCAGTCCAAATGGGGTTGATTTATGTTAACCCTGAGGGACCCAATGGCGACCCTGATCCTTTCGCTGCCGCCGTTGATATCCGCGAAACCTTTGCCCGCATGGCGATGAATGATGAAGAAACCGTAGCCTTGATTGCTGGGGGTCATACTTTTGGTAAAACCCATGGTGCAGGTGACGCAGCATTAGTCGGACCTGAGCCAGAAGCCGCAGGTATTGAGCAGCAAGGGCTAGGTTGGCAGAGTCGCTATAAAAGCGGTAAAGGTGGCGATACTATTTCCAGTGGCCTCGAAGTGACTTGGACCTCAACGCCAACCCAATGGAGTAACAATTTTTTTGAAAATCTATTCGGATATGAATGGGAACTGACTAAGAGCCCAGCGGGTGCCCATCAGTGGATACCTAAAAATGGCGCGGGTAAAGGGGTGATCCCCGATGCGCATGATGCCTCAAAACGTCATGTGCCAACCATGTTGACTACCGACCTTGCACTGATCTTCGATCCTGATTACGAGAAAATATCACGTCGATTCTTTGAAAATCCCGATGAGTTTGCCGATGTATTTGCAAAAGCCTGGTACAAGCTGACACACAGAGATATGGGGCCATGCACACGCTATTTGGGTCCTGAAGTGCCTGCAGAAACGTTTCTTTGGCAAGACCCAATTCCAGCGGTTGATCATCCTCTGGTTAATGAGCAGGATGTTACTGATCTTAAACTGAAGATTATCGGTTCTGGATTAACGATTTCAGAAGTCGTTGCCACTGCTTGGGCCTCGGCGTCGACCTATCGCGGTTCTGATATGCGCGGTGGTGCGAACGGTGCGCGAATTCGACTCGCGCCGCAAAAAGATTGGCCAGTGAATCAGCCTGAGCAACTCGCTAAGGTGCTCAAAGTGCTTGAGAGTATTCAGTCTGAGTTCAATCAAGGAGGTAAGACAATCTCCCTTGCTGACTTGATTGTGCTGGCAGGCTGTGTCGGTATTGATCAAGCGGCTAGAAATGCGGGGGTTGAAGTGACGATTCCATTTACGCCAGGTCGTATGGATGCCACGCAAGCACAAACTGATGTGGAATCTTTTGCGGTACTTGAACCTGTCGCAGATGGCTTTAGAAATTATCATCCCACTCCGTTTTCTGTTTCGGCGGAGGAGTTATTGGTCGATAGGGCACAATTGCTGACCTTAACTGCGCCGGAAATGACAGTGCTTATTGGCGGTCTGCGGGTGTTAGATACGAACTCTGATCAGTCAAAAACGGGTGTCTTGACTGCGCGTCCTGAGTTTTTGACCAATGACTTTTTTGTTAACTTGCTCGATATGGGGACGACGTGGAAACCCACTTCTAAAGCGGAGGATATGTTTGTGGGTGTTGATCGCGTCAGTGGTCAGCAAAAGTGGACTGCAAGTCGTGTTGATTTGATCTTTGGCTCTAATTCGCAGCTGCGTGCACTCGCAGAAGTGTACGCGAGCAGTGATGCACAGCTGCGATTTGTCGATGATTTTATCGACGCTTGGACTAAGGTGATGAACTTAGACAGGTTTGATCTGCGCTGAGCTTTTATTTATTAGTCTTTTTAGTGGTATATGGACCCAATTTAGACGCCGCTGGAGTTAATGCAGACTGAGCGTTTAAGTGGATTTTCAGTTAAATGATCGCCTAATCCAAAGTGGTTAAGCGGTCATTTTTATTCATGTGCTTTGACGCTCATCAATTTAGGTGGAATATGAATATTCAGCAAATGTCGGGTTTAGCCATTTTACAGGCAATGGCAAGGGGTGAATTACCTGCACCTTCTATCTCTCTCACTATGCCAATGTCGCTGGTTCAAGCCGACGAAGGAACGGTGACATTCCATGCGACTGCCGATGATAAGCACCTCAACCCATTGGGCGGTGTTCATGGTGGTTTTGCCGCGACTGTACTGGATTCGGTTACTGGTTGCGCCGTGCATACATTGCTTGAAGCGGGTGTCGGTTACGGCACTATCGATTTGAATATTAAAATGATTCGACCTGTGCCTAAACATCAAGTGTTAGTGGCTGAGGGCAAGGTGATCAATTTATCTAAGTCTTTAGGCATTTCGGAAGGTACGCTAAAAACGCAGGATGGAAAACTGCTCGCCACCGCTACGGCGACTTGTATGATTTTAAGGCCATAAACCGATTTTGCGGGCTAGCGATATTATCTCTTCGAGTTAACACGCTGAGCAGATAATTAACCTATGCCGAAGGTGCACTTTATCTTCGGGTATTAAGTCAACGGCCTTCTTGCTGGCAGTGAGGTTTTTATGGGCGTAAATTCAGTTAATAACGGAATTTTTTAATCATATTTTCATAAATAGGCCTCAAGATTGAAAATAGCTAGCATGCCATATTCCATTCGACAGAAAGTATGCTAGATTCTGGTGAATTGTTGCTGATCGCTGTATTGTTACCTCTGTCATCAACAGTTCTCCACAGGGCCATCGCTGCAATTGAGTCAGATTTGCAGGGAAGTGTCAGGAAGTTACACCAATTCAGAGTCTGCTTATGCAACCCAATTTATTTCCCGAACAAAGAAACGTTTATCAAGAATCGAGGGCGACACAACCCTCGATAGAAGCCCAATCTTCCTCTCGTCGCGGCCGTTTGCAGCGTATGGTTGGCGGCGTATTGTTAACCTGTAGCGTATTGCTGAGTCTTTCAGCATGTGCGGCAGGTAAGCAGGCGTCACCACAAGAAGGTGAAGAGTTTAGTTACGCTTGGCTAAAGGGTTATGCCCGTACTATGGCGGCACAACCCTATGAGAGTCATAAAGGCGAATTACCTAAAAGCCTTCAGGGCATGAGTTGGGATGATTACCAACAATTCCACTTCAAGAAGAAAGCCGCACTATGGCGTGATCAAGATTCGGAGTTTCGTGCCGAACTGTTCCATCTTGGGCTGTTTTTCGATACCCCTATTCATATTTATGAGCTAAATGAGGGTAAGGCTAAGTTAATCGAATATTCACCTTCAATGTTCGATTACGGCAAATCAAAGGTCAAAGGTAGTCAGTTGCCTAAGGATCTTGGTTTTGCGGGTTTCCGTATGCAATTTAATACCGATTGGCAGCGTGACATTGTTGCCTTCCTTGGCGCTAGTTATTTCCGCGCAGTGGGTCAAGAAATGCAGTACGGTTTGTCGGCTCGTGGCTTAGCGGTTGATACTGCACTGCCAAAACCCGAAGAGTTTCCAATGTTCACCAATTTCTGGTTAGAAAAACCTAAACCAGGATCGAATATCACCACTGTGTATGCCTTGCTAGACTCTCCGAGTGTCACGGGTGCTTATCGTTTTGATATCGAACCGGGTGAACGTTTAAAAATGAAGGTGGATGTGGCTGTTTATCCACGTAAAGCGATTGAACGTTTAGGCGTTGCGCCACTGACCAGTATGTTTATGGTGGGGGAGAACGATCGCCGCACCGGTTATGACTGGCGTCCAGAAATCCATGATACCGATGGTCTAGCCATGCACACGGGCAATGGTGAATGGATTTGGCGTCCGCTAGGTAACCCTGAAAACCTGCGATTCAACGCCTATAGCGATGAAAATCCAAAAGGTTTTGGCTTACTGCAACGTGATCGTAACTTCGATCATTATCAGGACGACGGCGTGTTTTATGATAAACGCCCAAGCCTATGGATTGAACCAACCAGCAGTTGGGGTAAAGGTTCAGTGCAGTTGGTTGAAATTCCAACACTGGATGAAACCTTCGATAACATAGTGGCTTTCTGGAATCCTGCTGAGCCGATTGTTCCTGGTCAAGAGCTGCTGTACAGCTACAACATGTACTGGGGTGGCATTCCACCGGTTCAATCACCCCGTGCTCGGGTTGTCGATACCTTCACCGGGATTGGCGGCGTAGTTGGCCAGAAACGCAAATACTACAGTAAGCGTTTTGTGGTTGATTTCGCGGGCGGAACTTTACCTATGATAGGTAAAGATACCCAAGTTAAAGCCGTGATCACAGCATCTGAAGGCAAAGTGGAAATTGAATCAGCCCGTCCTTTAGCCTCGATTAATGGTTACCGCGCTATGTTTGACGTAGTGCCACCCGGAGACGGGACTGAGCCGATTAACCTGAGAGTCTATTTGGAGGTCGATGGTCAGCCATTGTCTGAGACTTGGATGTATCAGTGGAATCCGCCTGCAAAGGATGATCGTGAATTGCACAATGCAGGTCATCTGCAATAAGCGATTCGTGAGTCATTAATCTAAAACGCCAGCTAACTTAGCTGGCGTTTTTGTTTTGGCTTAGCCCGCTGAATCCTGCAGCTTCAGGTTGTTTGGGTATATACGGCTTGATAGGTTAGGACTAGATTATCTAAAAAATGCCCCAGTAACTGATTCATCCTAGCCGTTGATTGTCCCAGTATGAACTCAGGGCTTTGAATATATGGCATTTTCTGTGTGCTAGAAAAAGCATTTTCTTGGGCAATTAATGGCGCTAATTGGCTACTGATAAATTCAAGATGGCATTGAAATCCAAAAACTAAATTTGTGTAACGTACAATTTGCCGCGGGCAAGCTTCACTTGTGGCGAGCACTTCGCAATCGGGAGTGAGGCCAGGCATATCGTTATGCCAGTGGCCAACCACTTCAGTTGTCGAAAATGTCGTAAGGTTAACATCACTTTTTCCTGCCGCAGTCAGTTCAATGGGGAAGTAACCAATCTCGGTATGCGGGCTCTTTTGATAACGGGCACCTAATGCCTCTCCGATTAACTGTGCCCCAAGACAAACCCCCACAACGGCTTTATTTTTTTGGATAGCTTGTCTGATAAACCTTTGTTCTGCTTGGCTATCAAAATATTGACAATCGTTTTGGCATGTCGCGGGAGACTGAGGGCCACCGAGGATAATTAATAGATCAAAACCATCACTATTGTCGGGTAAAGCTTCATCTAGATAGATTCTGCTAAAGCTCATACTGTAGTTTTTGCTTGCAGCCCAATCGCTAAAATAGCCTGGACCTTCATAGCTTTCATGGATAATGCAATGAATGCGCATCGAGTTTTCCTGTGTCTTTTATGGGATAACGCTATGCTACAATCCTTTTTATTTGGCTGAATAACGTTATATGGACAAGTAATGATGCTAAGTCGCCAACTCGATTCGATTAACGCCATTATTGAGCAAGCGCCTAATATGCCTTCTTTTGTCAAAACGATTGAGATGCAGAAGGGTTATGTGGATGTTTTACACCAGCACTGTTGGCATCAGCTTATTTTTCCGCTTCAAGGCCTGTTACAGACAGAGGCAAATGAGGCACTTTTTTTGGTCCCCCATACCACAGCGCTTTTTGTGCCTGCAGGTGTCATGCATGAGTCTGTTGCGATCACAGATACCTGCTTTATTGGTGTCTATTTGAATCCTATGTATGGTCGAGATTATGGTGCCATCGTTAAGCCCGTCGCCATGAGTGCTTTTATAAGGGAGTTAGTGCTAACGCTCAGAAAACAATGTGCTTTTAATACCCCAACGAATGTTGATCCAATGGTTCAGGCGCCAATACTGCGTTTGCTTGAGGTGTTATATGATCAAATTAATAGTGCGGAAGGACAGACTTTCAAGTTACTGATACCGCAAGATAGGCGCCTAAAATTGATTTTTGAGCATTTAACCCAAACGCCAGCTTTAGATTTCTCTTTAGTGAAATGGGGTGAGATGGTTGGGGCATCGGAACGAACATTGTCGAGGCTATTTGTGAGGGAGTTTGGTTCTTCATTCGTATTATGGCGTCAACATTTACGGCTGATCTATTCGCTGTCGTTATTGGCCACTGACCTATCAATACAGAATGTGGCCCACCAAATTGGTTATCAAAATGATTCATCCTATATCAAAGCCTTCAAGGAGCGTTTTGGGATGACGCCACAGCGATTTCGGTTAGGCGATCATGGGATATAACCCTGTTACGGTTTATGGCGTTTAACACTGCTTTTAGTTGAATTATTTAACATTGAATCAATGTTTTGCCCTTTTCGCAGTACAGATATTCATTTAGCCGAATAAAATCAAGCCAGTGTTAATTGCAAGCATGCTACTGAGTTATTGGGGGCTAATTCACTTTTTGACAATCTAAACAATTTTTCACTGTAAAAGACCCTAAACTTGGGCGTAATCTGTGGGCGTTCTCGCCATGGGTAAGTATTTTATGTTTGAAATGTTCACAACGTTAGGCTTTGCGTGGTCGGTGGGTTTAGTCCTTGCCGTACTTTTTGTACTGGCATACGAATTTATTAATGGCTTCCACGACACGGCAAATGCGGTGGCGACGGTGATCTATACCAAGGCAATGCCGGCAAATCTGGCGGTCGTTACCTCCGCACTATTTAATTTTGCGGGGGTGCTGTTAGGGGGGTTAGGGGTGGCCTATGCGATAGTGCATTTATTACCCGTAGACTCCTTGCTCGGTATGGACTCAATCCAAGGCTTGTTGATGGTGTTTTCCCTGCTATTTTCGGCAATTATCTGGAACTTAGGTACTTGGTATTTTGGTATTCCGGCATCGAGTTCCCATACCTTGATTGGTTCGATAATGGGCGTGGGTGGCGCGTTCGCTTGGATAAATCATCAGCCTATCCTACAGGGCATTAATGTCTCTAAAGCAACGCAGATCATGCTGTCCTTGATTATTTCGCCGACCTTAGGGTTTGTGATGGCAGGGATTTTTTTGCTCATCATGAAATACGTTTGGCAGAAACATAAAATTCACCGTACCCCAGATGAGCAGATGCAGATTAATGGTAAAAAACACCCTCCATTTTGGGCGAGGGCGAGTTTAATTATCTCCGCTATGGGGGTGAGTTTCGCCCATGGTTCTAACGATGGACAGAAGGGGATAGGTTTAGTGATGCTAGTGCTGATTTGTATGGCACCGGCTTATTTTGCCTTGGATATGGGCAGTCAAACCTATGATTTAGAAAGAACTCAAGATGCTAATCGTCGCATTATGGCGATTTATGACCGTAACCAAGCCGTTATCGCGGATGTTATCGACTTTAAAGCCTTAGTCAACGTTCCCGAATATATGCTGGCCCATTGCTCATCTGCCAATGTATTACCGGCGATGTCGTTGCTTGACCGTCGCTTAGCAAAAGTCTCAACTTACAAAGATATGGATGTAGAAGAGCGACGCGAGGTGCGACGTTTATTGTTGTGCATCGATGATACTGCTCGCCAAGTGGCTAAATTGGATCTTCCTGCTAAGGATTTGAGTTCATTGGCTAAATGGCGAAAAGATCTCACTAGAACTACTGAGTATGCGCCCATTTGGGTGATTATTGCCATTGCGACTGCGCTGGGTTGCGGCACGTTGGTGGGGTGGCGGCGGATTGTATATACCGTGGGGGAAAAAATTGGTTCATCGAGTATGACTTACAGCCAGGGCATTGCCGCGCAGGTCACCGCTGCCGTCTCTATTGGGATTGCCAGTATGACGGGGATGCCGGTATCGACGACTCATATTTTGTCTTCCGCTGTAGCGGGTACCATGGTGGCTAATCGTTCAGGGCTTCAGATCCAAACCATTAAGCAAATCATGCTCGCTTGGCTGCTGACACTACCTATTACTATGTTGCTCTCCGCGAGTGTGTTTATCCTTGCCAATGCACTTTGGGGTTAGCCAATAATACTCAAGTTGAATGCTCACATAGCCAAGCCTTGAGGGCTTGGCTTTTCGGTTCAGTGCCGTTTCCCGCGATAATTACCTAAGCCATCTTGTTAGAGTTGAGCCTTCAAAACCAACAAGGACATAAGATGGCTGAGCAATCTAGAATACTTTTCAAAGCACTACATCAACAATCAGAGCCGCTGATATTAACTAACGTTTGGGATGCCGCCAGTGCGGCCATCATCCAAGCATCGGGCGCCCGTGCGATTGCGACCAGTAGCGCGGCATTGGCTTGGTCGCTCGGTTATCCCGATGGGCAAGCGCTACCTAAAGCGACTTTATTGGACGTAGTGAACAATATTCTACGGCTGAGTCGAGTGCCCATGACGATAGATATTGAATCTGGTTATAGCCAAGATCCCGATGAGGTTGCTGCTTTTGTTGCGCAGCTCGCTGAGCTTGGCGTAGCAGGAATTAATATTGAGGATGGCAGTGCAAGTGTTGCAGAGATGGTGGCAAAAATTAAAGCTATTCGCGCCCATCCTCGTTGCCAAGGATTATTTATTAATGCGCGAACTGATGTGTATTTACTGGGTTTAGCCAGTGGTGAGGCCGCAGTTGTTATGACTATCGATAGGTTAACTCAATATCAGGCTGCGGGTGCTGATGGTGGCTTTATCCCTGGCGCGAATCAGGTCGAGACCGCTAAGCGCTTGTCTGCCGCTGTGGATATGCCACTGAATTTTATGCTATTGAATGAGCAGATGGATATCGGCGAGTTATTTGCCGCAGGTGTGCAGCGTTTTTCCACTGGCCCAGCTTCATTTTTACAGGCCTATAGCACTTTGCTTAATCCAATTTTGTTAAATTCAATTAAGGCAAAACCGTTTCAGCGAGAGTCAAATGATGCGGTTATTGCCGTTGATAAGGATTCAATACCTAAAGCCATTTCCCTTGGTTTTGAGCAAATGAATAACTTATTTATCCCGAGTTAAAGCTGTTTTTCATCTATACCCAAGCTACCTGAAGATACGAGTTTCAGAGCGCCCAGGGTGCTTCAATTTAAGGCGCATTAATGACAGAATGTCGGCCACCTTTTGAATTGATGCAACACGGAAGTGGAGTGCCCTGGGCGCTCCGTCCCGGCGGGTTTTAACGCACTTTATGCTGCGTTGGTTATTTTTAACTTAGCCCGCTAGGCCTGCAAATAACCGCAATCGCCATGGATGGCGTGAATGCCATTTATGCAGGAGCAATAAATGGCCTTGCCTAAAGTGCGTTAAATTCCCGCTGAATCCTGCAGCTTCAGGTTGTTTGGGTATATACCCACGGCGAGTTTGCCGTGGGTTTCTTCTTACGTCCATTTTACTTAGCGCCCGTTTTACCAAGAAAGTCCCATCTGTGTGCTTGGCTCCTCAGGTTTCTTATCAAGCAGGCGTAGCTCGGCGAGTTGAATGTGCGCTGCAATTTGGCTGCGCAATTTTTGATAGAGACGGATGGCTAGTTCAGGCGCGGCTTCATTGTCGGGAGTATGGATAAACAGATAGGGTTCTCGACCTTCTGCGAGCCACTGCGGGAGTTGGGTGAGCCAATTATCAAAAAAGGTATCGTTATCCTTAGGTAAAACAGCAACGCCTTGCTGTGCGAGTTGTGCGACGGCATCGTCTGGTTGGCCGATAAAGCGCACCACTGGATTATTGGCGGTGGCAATTGCATGCACTGGCACTCGAGGTTTTTTCTTGTGAGCGTCGATAATCGCGACATTGCAGGGCGGCAGTGCAAACAAGGGCCTACTGTCCATGATGATGCGATTCACTTTTTTATCGATGAGTAATCGATTAAGCGCACGCTCGGCATCTCCTTTAGCAAAAAACGCTGCATGCCTGACTTCGACGCCATAGGTTAACCCTTGGGGGATTTGATCTAGAAATTGCGCTAACGCAGGCAAGTTTTCTGGGCCGAAATGGGCGGGCAGTTGAATTTTCCAGATCCCTGTTTTATCGATTAATGGTGCCATTATCTGGAAAAAATCTTTCAATTCTTGGCCGCAGTGTTGCAATAATCTTTGGTGAGTGATGGTTTGCGGTAGTTTGAAGGTAAAACGAAAGCTATCGGGCGTGGCACTGTGCCAATTCATTACTGTTTGCTGTGCAGGCGTTGCGTAGAAGCTGGTGTTCCCTTCGACAGTATTGAATATTGTCGCGTAACGGGCGAGTCGCTCCGCTCGTTTAGTTCCGTGACCATACACACTTTCTTGCCAATTCGAGTGCGACCACATGGCAAGCCCAAGGCGAAAATGCTTGGGTCGATGTAACGGAGAGCACAATCGGTCCAAAAATAAATTCCTTTAATGCGATTTGCGCGTACCAAAGCAGCGCCCTGATGTTGACCAACATTTTAGGGCATTGTGCCGATATCTGTCGTCCAGAGTCAAATAGTGCCACCGATGGCCTTAAGTATTGTGTTTGATTTTGTTTGAATTTAACTCTGCAAAAGTCGGACTTAACTGAGCCAACTCTGGAATGACATTGAAAATTAACCTACTCTAATAGTGCGTTATTATTATTTTTATGCTTATGATCAAACTTAGGACTTAGCCAAAGACGGACGTTTATTGGAGAATTACGTGAATAATGATGGCTACACTTCCTTAAGCAATTTTATCGACCTTCTCTTGGATGCTATTTGTGTCGTCGATAAAGCGGGGAGGTTTGAATTTGTCAGTGCTGGGGCAGAACGTATTTTTGGCTATACCCCAGAAGAAATGATGGGTATGCAGATGCTAGATCTTGTCATTCCAGAGGATAGGGAACGCACTCTCGCAACGGCCAATGAAATTATGGCAGGTCGCTTTAAAGTCGATTTTGAAAACCGTTATGTGCGTAAAGATGGTGTTATCGTCGATATTCTTTGGTCTGCACGTTGGTCCGATGCTTATCAACAGCGTGTCGCAGTCGCTAGAGATATTTCTAAGAGCAAAAATGCCGAACGTAGACAAGCAGCCTTATATGAGATTTCAGAGGCTGTGCATGTCGCTGAGGACTTGCTAGCCCTATATCGTCGAATTCATGAAATTATTGCTAAATTATTGCCTGCAGCAAACTTTGCTATTGCATTGTACGATCAAGATTTAAATGAATTAAGTTTTCCTTATAAAGCCGCTACTGGCGAGGATTCACTTATCGATATTGCAAGTTTCAGTGTGTTCACTGACCAAGTGATCCGCAGTGCTGAGTCTTTACTCCTGTGTCCCGTGACCTTAACTGATTATCCCCAAGCGATTCGTGAAGATTTGGGTAATGGTAGTTTAAGTTGGCTGGGTGTGCCGCTAAAGCTACAGAAAGGCGTTATCGGCGCTTTGATTATGCATAGCTTGCCCACTTCGGCTTCATATACACACCAAGACCGTGAGTTATTGGAGTTTGTTTCTACGCAAATAGCCTTTGCGATTGAGCGCCGACAAATGCTCGCGCGATTAGAGCATATTGCACTTTATGATCAGTTAACCTTGTTACCCAATCGTGAGCTTTTTTACGATAGATTTCAAAAGGCGCTATCTCGAGCCCATAGGGAATCAAGTTATTTCTCTTTGCTTTATTTAGACTTAGATAAATTTAAGTGGGTTAACGATACTTTTGGTCATAGCGTGGGCGATTTATTACTGCAAGTGACAGCGCAGCGAATAGTCAGTTGTGTGAGGGGCTCAGATACCGTTGCGCGTTTTGGGGGGGATGAGTTTGTCATCTTACTTGAACGAGTCGATTCAGCACATAATACCCTGCTGGCTGCGCAAAAAATATTGCAAGTATTCGAGCAACCCTTCGAGCTTGCCGAACAGCAGATCCATATTCTGCCGAGTATCGGTATTGCTCTGTATCCAGAGCACGGTGAAGATGAGAAACAGCTTATTTCCTGTGCCGATACTGCTATGTATAAAGCTAAAAAGAATGGCGGAAATCGAATTGAAATGGGTTATCAAGGATTAAGAAACTTACATGCTGAGCTTCGGCCTGAGGCCAATATTCCTGAAAATAAAGCGATGAAGATTATTTAAGCTTGCTTTAGGTAAGCCATTGTAAGTCTTTGAAGAAATAATATGTAAAGAAATGCCCGCAAATGTCACTGACACTTGCGGGCATTATTGTATGGAATTGTTGATGTAATCTTTATATAAAATAAGGCTTTTGATTACAGTTTGAAGCGATTAACTTCCTGCTGCAATGATGCGGCCAAATGGGCGAGCTCTTGAGCTTGGACCATAGACGTTTGTGCCTCAATCGAGAGATTCTCTGACACTTCACGAATCGACTCTGTGTTACGGTTGATTTCGCTGGTGACTGAGGTTTGCTCCTCGGCTGCTGTGGCAATTTGGCTCGCCATATCTGAAATATCATTAATGGCTTTGCTGATTTGCAACAGACTTTCGCTGGCTGAATTAGCATCGGCCACACTGGTTTCTGCCATTTCATGACTTTGAGTCATAGACTTAACGGCTTTGCCTGCGGTTTGTTGTAGGGTTTCGATCATCGCTTGAATTTCTTGTGTCGATGAATGCGTACGTTGTGACAGTACACGCACCTCATCAGCAACTACAGCGAAGCCACGACCTTGTTCTCCTGCACGTGCCGCCTCAATGGCTGCATTGAGTGCAAGTAAGTTGGTTTGCTCTGCGATGCCACTAATGGTCAACAAAATGCTGTTGATCTTTTGTGAGTGCTCGTTCAGTTCACCGATAATTCGCCCTGCAGTTTCGACTTCACTGGCTAAATTACGGATAGATTGCTGGCTTTGCATTACCTGTTTATGGCCATGGTTTGAAAGTCCGACCGCATTTTGAGCTGTCTGCGCTGTATGCTCAGCATTACTGGCAATTTCCTCGGTGGCGCTGGCCATTTCGGTCACCGCAGTGGCAACCATAGTCACTTCATCTTGCTGTACTTCAATGCGCTGACTGTTATCCGTTGCCGATGCACTACTTCCTTTGGCTTGATATTCCAATTGACCCGCAATCTTGTGCATGCGGGAAATCATACCGTGTAGACGTTCTACAAAGCGGTTAAAACCCGAAGCTAACATACCAATTTCATCGTGGCTGTTGGCAGTATGAATGCGCACAGTGAGATCGCCATCGCCTTCGGCAATATCATTGAGTGCTTGGGCAACGCGTTCGAGATCTTTGAATTGAATTTTAAAGATGGCGATTAAAATCAAACCAAACAGCACCAATAGTGCAACACCTACGGCAGACATCCACCAAGCGAGATCGGTTGCCTGTGACATGATTTCTTGCTTATCCATCACGAAAATCAGTGCCCAGTCAGTTGAGGGTATTGCCGCAACATAGACTAACTTAGTGGCACCATCGAGGTTTCGCTCTTCCATCGTATTGGCATTAGTGCGCTGTGATAACCAGTTATTACTAAAATTACTATCGATTTTAGTGAGTTGTTGAGTATTTAGCTGGCTATTGGGATGACTAATAATGAGCCCTGCATTATCGACCATCAGAGTGTAACCTTTGCCTGGTACTTGGAGGCGCTGCACTGCATCTGTTAACTGATCTATGGTTAAGTTCGCAGCCGCTACGCCTATGAGCTGGCCTGAGCTCATCACAGGTTCTGCTATAGTTACGACTTGTTTTTTCAATGTGGCGCTGACGTAGGGCGCCGTCATGATCATTTTACCCGCCGTTTTAGCATCCATATACCAAGGGCGAACGCGGGGATCATAATTTGCGGTATTCAGCGACGGATCTTGACGATACATGTTGCCTTGCTCGTCACCATAGTAGGTGAGGGCAAAGTCAACCGCAGTATGCGCTTGCAACAAATGAGGGGTAACGTTGGTACTAGGATCGGCTTCAATGGTTTGCTTTAGGCTCGTAATGGCCATTTTTCTGTCTTGTATCCACTGACCTATGCCGGATGAAAAAGTCTTCGCCAGTTGGTCAATTTCATGTTGGGTGTTTTCTAACGCATTATTTCTAATGAAATAACTAGAGATACTCACGAGTACAGCAATAGTGATCAGTACAGCGGAAAGACTGCTAAACAGCAGCCGCGTTTTGAGTGTCGATCGCATAATCTATATCCTTTATATTCCGTTAGCTCTCTAACGTTGTTTTAGTATAGCGGCAGTACGGGGCAAAACATTAAATCATTGAAGAATTATAGTAATAAATTTAGAAGTGACGCCCATAATTTATGAATTTAATAATTACATGATTTTTATATCAATAACGATTGCGTCAGCGGTTGTTTATTTGATGAGCTGATGGAACTTAGCAGACTAAACTGAAGAGATGAATAATATTTTACAGGTGATAAATAACATTAGTTATCGTCAGTAAGCCGTTAAAATACATAAGCTCAAGCTAACAATTTAATTAAATATGTCAATGGTTGTGAGTGTGATTAATTCATTATTCAGAATGCTGGCTTGTTTATATCAAAGGTTAGTGAGCTTAATTTTGCGCAGGTAGCATCTTGTGTGCTGGTTCAAGTTTAAGACTCATCTGTAATAGAACATAAAAAAGGGACTCCTAGGAGCCCCTTGTTAATTTTAAAATGACCTAAATATTAGTGGGTCATCTTATTTTTGATCAGCACACAACGCTGCTCTATTTGACGGGTTTCCAGTAGATTACGGCGGGTAAGGTTAGATAGCCCAGTTTGGCGATCAAGTACTTTGTCCAATGCCGCTATGCTAGTGTAATTACAATCGGTTGGGATGAGGAAATGGCTATAATTACGCATAAATACAGGCCCTTTTTTGTCCATATCCATTAAGCTCGCCAGACGCTCTTCCGCTGTAGCCGCGCTTAATAGTTTTTGCTCAGCAGGATAAAGATTTTGCATAATAATCCGCTGTTTGGAGAAAGGTAGGCTGTCTAGATGTACTTTACTTAACCAACGACGTTTTGCGGCCGCTTCAGGGCGGATCACTTGTGCCGCAAGTGCCGCTTTTTCACCAGAGTCTGAATTATCCTTGGCAGCTTCTTTGGTTAAGCGCTGCAGCGCGTTAGGAAAATCATAGCGATTAAGCTGGGTGATGATTGCCCATCGTAAATCTTGATCTAAAGTTAACCCCTTAATTTTTGTTTCACCATCAATGAGTTGTGCTAAATGACGCAGTGAATCTCTGTCGCTTGCTAAACTGACATAGGCATTGAACCAGATCCGTTGGAAATCATTATCGCCTTTATTTTCCATTGCTTTTCTCAGACTCATTTGGCTTAAGCCTTTAATTGCATTTTCAGCGTAGTTTTGCTGAATAGGGGCGATCTGCGCGAGATATTCCTTCGAGCGCAACATGCTATCGATGATCTGACCAACAATCGTGTAGTCCGTCTCAGCAGGCGCGTTAACAAACACTGTGCTTAGGTATTGATCTAAGCTCAATTTACCTTCGCGGACGCTGTCCCACAGACTTTGCCACAGCATAGATCGCAGTAGTGGATCGGAAATATTACTCAGTTGTTGTTTTGCGGTATTAAATGACTTGTCATCAAGCTCGACTTTCACAAAGCCCCAATCATCAAAGTTTGGATAGACTAGGTCAGGGCAGCGCTCACCAATCAGTTGTTTAACTTCAGTACGCTCGCCTTTGTAAGTCACTGGCACTGTAATGTCATTTCGCAGATCAAAGCGACCTTGGGTAAATAAAGCCACTTGGACTTTTTGTTCACGTAATGTGGGTAGCTCTGCGCTTGCAGGGAGCTGTCGTAGGCTAAATTCGCTGATTCGGTTGCCCTCACAACGATATTCCGCCTTGATGGTGTTAACGCCCGCGCTGTAGAGCCATTCTTGAGTCCATGCACTTAAATCGCGGCCAGCGGCTTTCCCTAGGCTATTGATAAAATCGTCTAACTCAGCGTTTTGATAACTGTATTGTTTTAAATAGTTACTGACGCCACGACGAAACACCATGTCCCCGAGTAAATGGCGTAATTGTTTCAGCGTTGATGCGCCTTTTTGGTAAGTGATAGCATCGATATTGTCGAAGGCGTTCTGGGTTGTTGCTACTGGTACTTCAATGGGGTGCGTGGTGACTAAGCTGTCTTGCTCATAGGCTTTTTGCTTGCCTTTAGCGTAGAAGGTACGCCAAGCATTAGTGAACTCTGTGGCTTCTTGAGTCGCAAGTGTGCCCATAAATGAAGCAAAACTTTCATTTAACCACAAGCCGTTCCACCATTTCATGGTGACGAGATCGCCAAACCACTGGTGCGCCATTTCGTGCATGATCACGCCCGCAAGATTTTGCTTCTGATCCGCTGTCATAGCCGCTTTATGAAGGAAGATATCTTCGGAAAAGGTCACTGCGCCCGCGTTTTCCATTGCGCCATAAAGGAAGTCTGGCACTAGAATTTGATCGTATTTCTTAAAGGGGTAAGGAATACCAAAGTAATTATCGAAAAAAGTTAACCCTTGTTTTGTATAGGTAAACCAATCTTGCTCCGTGACTTGATTAGCAACGGATTGACGGGCGAACAGGCGCATAGGATAGCGGCCTGAGTTGTCTTGCCACATGTGATAAGGGCCCGCGTGCATCGAAAAGTTATATGGGCTTAGCTTAGGAGTTTGTGGGAAAGTCCAACGATTGTAAGCACCCGCTGGGGTGATTTGGCTTTCACGCATCGAGCTAATGACTTGCCAGTCTTTGGGCGCTGTTACCGTAATTTGATAGTTAGCCTTGAGATCCGGTTGGTCGAATACTGCGAACATCTGCTGAGCAGCAGCGGGTTCAAAATGAGAGTAGAGGTAGACCTTGCCATCGATTGGATCTTTAAAACGGTGTAAACCTTCACCATTGGTGCTGTGGGCACGGCTAAATTGCACTTCAATGGTATTTTCACCTGAGGTGAGCAAACGCGTATTTAAGCTGATGTAAGCGCCATTGTAATTGGGGTATACGGCGGTACCGTTGATGATAAAGCGTTTTATCTGCGCCTTGTTTAAATCTAAGCTCAGTTGTTTTGGCACTTCACTTAATTGAAATGTCGCTTTGGAGGTGGCGGAAAACTCGGCATCCCCTGTGAGCTGAAAATCCAAGTCATAGTGAATATCGGAGATGACCTGCGAGCGAAGCGCAGCCTGATATTGGCTAATATAAGCGCTAGCATCACGTGGACCCGTATTGAGTGTACTTTGGGTTGCACACGACATTAATGTGCCGCAGGTAAGGGCAACGAGACTGGCTTTAAACAAGTTCACAACTTAAATCCTTCAACGATTTGTTTTGTTTTCTGCTTGGATGTTTGCATTCAATATCGTGTGTGTAGGTTTGCCTTTGTGGCAAATTATCCCTCGCGCCAGCGCCAATTTTGAGCATCATCATCGCAGTGTATTTTGGCCGAGTACACTACCTTATTTACCTTGGATTACCAATGTTAAAAATGTAAAAAAAAGCCAGCGTTAACGCTGGCTTCTTGAGATTACTGTTTGGCAGAATTAAGTGCCAATAGGACAATTACATGCCTAAGAAAGACTTAGACTTCATCTTACGGATTTCTTTTTCATCAGACCATTCGATAAGGCCTGTTTCTAAATCCATTAAACGCATTGTCATCTTATAGTAGACGTCTTTAGTGCTACCGTCTTGCTTCACTATGCTAGATAAATTGCCATATAACATGTATTGAGCGCCAATTTGACGACCAAACTTGATGGCGGTTGATGGGTCAACCATGCCAGTGTTGTTTTGGTAATCCAGTTGTTTACGGACTGAATCTACTTTAGTCATGTCGATAAAACGGAACTTGCCTGAGCGCAATAATTTGTTACTGATAGAGTCAGTGACAGACTCAGTGTCGATATGTTCTGAGGTTTTGTTTTTGATGCTATCAACAAATAAAATCGGGCGGTCATTGGCTGTTATTGCCACGATAGGAGGGAAAGTCATCATGCTATCCACCATCTTGGCTGCAATAGCTTGTAGATCCGTCGAGCCAAAGTTCTCATTGACGGTTTCAACTTCTGTGGCATCGCCATATTCGACTTTAGATTGACATGCAGCTAGACCCATAACGGCAGCCAGTACAAAAATCAGTTTAAATTGTTTCATAGTCAGTTCCATTTTGTGATTGTATAAACTTAATGACACACGTCTTATTCAAATACCACAACCGCTAGGCTAAATGATTATTGAATAAATTCGGGTGTAATTACCAGTATCAATTGCCCAGACTAAGGTGGTTTTGCCTGCTGCAACATCAATTTTAGCCGGTGGCGCTTTGTCTAACTGCAAAGTGTATTCACCTGCACTCAAATAACGCCGCCCGATCTGTGCTTGTTTAGGGAGCGTCAGCCAACTACGACGATCCGCTTGTTCTGTTACTACGTTAAAAATCTGCATCGCAATGCTGCCAATATCGGCCGCATTGTTACCTGGTTTACCACTCTTCTCAATCTGATAGGCCATCTCAGATTTAGCATAGACCCTAGCGACTTGACGAACTAGCGTCGCGGGCAGATCTTCCTTGAGTGCTGTGATGGCTAAGGCATCGATATTGGCAATAGGTTCAGTTTTCAGCACTGTACCTAAACCTTGCACTTGCGTCTCTGGCACAAAAGTATTGTTTGGCATGTAGGTAGCGAGTGACACTGTCTGCCAGTTACCATGGATAGTAAAAGGTACCGTGAGAGCTTGTTTTGCAGGCACAAAGCCGCGCTCGACCATCAAAATCACTTGACCATCTTTGGGATTGGGCAACTTAGCATCGCCCCAACGGCGCTTAAACTCATCATACTGTGGCATGCCGAGTTGCTTGGCGAGGCGGACCAGATCTTGCTGTAAATAGGTGTTATCTGGAGTGATTTGTGCTGCTTTACGATAATCGATATAGGCATCGTTCGGCTCACCCAGCACTTCGTGCAGTACGCCAGTCGTGTAATAACTGTAAGCGTTTAAGAAAGAACTGGTGACTGTGCCCGCAGCTTGTCCTAGTTTGTTAACCTCGGCATCTATGGTGCCGTTCGCCATGGCTTGAACTGACTTTTGTGATTTTTGATAGCGTTCTTGCTCGCTGCTCTGTAGTTCGTTACTGCGACGAACTTCGACGAGAGCCCCCTGATAGTCGCCACTAAACAAATAGTTAAGAGCTTGGTATTGGTGCAGCATAATGCGTTCATACCCAGGGCCTCGGTACGGAATCGCATTGTCGTTTAACACTAAGCTGCTGGCTGTTGCGCCAATGTCACTAACGCTGACTTTGGCCTTATCATCAAAGGCGGTATAAGCATCTACTGCTTGCTGATAATATTTTTTACTGGCAGCAAAATCGCCGGCGACTTGAGCAATTCGTCCCGCTTCTTGGGCATAGAGTAAGCCGTCATTGCCATTGATATTGCTGGCAAGTTTGTCGATATCGGCCATGGGAGTCGCACTATTAAGCTCTTGTTTGAGTGGTTCAATCTGCGCAGGATAATTAATGAAAATACTGTTATAAGCGCAGCCCGATAAGTTTAAAACCAATCCCATTGCCAAGGTTGGTGCAATAAATGCGCGAGAAAAAGGTGTAACGAAGGACAGTTTCATTATTGCGCTTCACCTTTTTTGATGGATTGGGCTGAAATCGCCTGAGTCTGTTCTGGCATAAGTGAACGCTCGAGTAATGTGATCCCTTGAAGGTGATCAAATTCATGTTGAAAAATCCGTGCAATAAAGCCCGTTAATTCGGTTTGTTGCCACTCGCCTTGTAAATTTTGATAGCGTACTTCAATGGCTTGATGTCTTTGTATCGTAAATCTTTGCCCCGGTACAGATAAGCAGCCTTCTTCTCCGCTGACCAACTCGCTTGATGCATTAATGATTTGCGGATTAACCACGACCACAGGCGCCATATTAGGCGCGTCGGGATAACGCTCATTAGGGCGAGAAGCCATAATAAATAAGGCTAAAGGGCTGTGAACTTGGGGGGCCGCGATACCAACGCCATTGGCAGCGTCCATGCTGGCAGACATTTGCTCGGCAAGATGCATAAGCTCTGCATCGAAATGGTGTACTGTGATTGCAGTCTGCCTTAGAATGGGTTCACCCACTAACGCTATGGGTAATAGAGTTGGGGTTTCTTTTGGCATTAAATGTTTAAACATCGCATTCCCTGGATATTTTGCAGTAACTGTTTTTTAATCAAAGTTAACATCTAAAGCGTCAGTGTTAATAATGAGGTGGTGGCGTTTCTTCAGCCTGAGTCGCCATATTACTTGGTTCCATGTCCTGCAACTTACCAATTAACATGTGAATTTGGTGTTGCTGGTGAGCCACCAGTCGATTTAATTTGATGACCTCTTGGTTTAATTCTTCGACTGTGAGCTCTTGAAAAGCCAATTTGGTTTCTAGATCTTCAATCTGTGCTTGTACGCCTTGCATGGCTAACCTCTATTTCTGCCAAGTTTCAACTAAGCCTTGGCTACTGATACTAACGACTTTATTGGTATCTCGAATTGCCACAGAGTATACAACGGCTCCTCGATTTTGGCTGTTTTTAGTGAGTGCAACCTGCCATTTTTCAATTTGTTTACCCGAGTCACGTTGCCAGAGTATAACTTCCCGCGCTGGCGTACCTGTTAATAGCTGGCTGTCTTGTTTGATAAACCTCACCGCTGAAAAGTTCATTTGGCGACGGGTAATATCCAGCTTATTTAACAGCTTACCGCTTGTGTTATCCCAGATTTTTGCTTCATCTGTGCTGCCATTGGTAAAACTTAAACTACCACTGTCGTTGAGTGCCACTTTGGTTATACGGCTGCCGAGTGTCCACGTATGAAGCGGTTGGCCAGTTTGTGCCTGCCAGAGAATCGCCTGCATATCATTTGACCCCGTTAATGCTAATCGGCCATCAGCAGAGAGGGCAACACTATTGACGCGCTCTTTATGTCCAAGAAACTTGATTAAGGCAGATTTTTCGGCATTAAGCGACATGACTGAACCATCATTTAAACCAATAAGTAGTGCGCCATTATCTGCTACCGCGACACTTTCACCGGATGAAGGTAAGGACCACCAGCCCAAAGGCTTACCGTCGGCTATTTTCCACATAGCAACTGAATCTCGGCTTAACGATGCTGCAAATATCCCGTTGGGAGAAATCGCTGTACCTGTGACGCCAGTATTAATATCGCCATGTATCCATTGGTATTTGAGGGTGTGGGTACTGAGATCCCAGCATTGAACTCCACTACTTTGAGTGGCAACTAAGGCGAATTGCCCATTACTTGATAGGCTCGCGCTATAGCTGGGCTCTGTTGTGAGAACACTGATATCTTCTGCTTTGGGGTGGCAAGCGATTAGAAAAACTGTGCAAATTACCAGCAGTAGATTTTTCTTCATGAACTTGCTCCCTAAGTTGTTGTCTTTAGACTTGATCAAGTGACATTAATCACTGTTAACCCATAAAGAATCTAGTTGGTATAACCGAGATAACTAGTATAAAGTTGTCACGCTTAGGTTATTGTAACCGCTTGAGGATGCTGAGGAAGCTTTAATGAAATCGATTTATAAATTATCGTTAGTTGCATTGGCTATTATTGGCCTATCTGCTTGTAATCAAGAAGAAAAAGCAGCTACGAGTACAAATGTTGAATTAACGACTGAAGCTCAAAAAGAAGCTTACAGTGTAGGCGCTTCAATCGGTCGTTATATGTCTGGCCATATCAAAGAGCAAGAAGAATTAGGCCTGCCAGTTGATCGCACTCTGATCGTCACTGGTTTCACTAATGGTCTGAATGACCAATTAAGTTTAACCGAAGAAGAAATGCAAACCATTCTTCAAGGTCTAGATAAAAAGTTAAACGATAAACGTCAGGAACAAGCAACAGCGATTTCTGCGAAAAATATCGAAGATGGTAAAAAATTCCTTGAAGAAAACAAGGTTAAGCCTGGTGTAGTGACAACTGAGTCTGGCTTACAATATGAAGTATTAACTCCAGGCACGGGTGAAAAGCCTGCCGCAGAAGACACTGTAGAAGTGGATTATGTCGGTACTTTACTTGATGGTACTGAGTTTGATAGTTCTTATAAACGCGGCGAAGCGGCTAAGTTCCCTTTGAATCGCGTTATTCCAGGTTGGACTGAAGGCGTGCAATTAATGCCTGTTGGCGCTAAGTTCAAGTTTGTGATCCCATCGGAATTAGCCTATGGCGTACGTGATACTGGTACTATTCCACCAAACTCTACGTTGATTTTCGAAGTTGAGTTGAAATCAATCGAGAAAGCTTCTGCGGCGCCAGTAGCTGAACCTGCTAAAAAGTAATTGATTAGCTGCGACGTGTAATACGCCGCAATTGAAAATACCGCTCCTAAATGAGCGGTATTTTTTTGTCTGTAAAATTCACATTATTGTTTTAATATTGAGCTCACTATCTTACAGCCGTTGGTTCTCAGACTGGCTCTATGTTTCATTTTTATACCCATTATCAACATTAATCTGCTGCAATAACCAAGGGTACCCATCATCAACTTTAGAAGTTTGATTGTTATGTTTATTTCAAAATAATGAATGCTAAATTAAGTTTTAATTATATCCATTACCTTTTAAGGACCCGTGTTCCTTATATTTTATTAGGTATTGCATACCGAATAATATCATCAAAATATCACATTAAAATATTGATTATTATTTGAGCAGGACACTAAATACTTTGAGCTTATGTGTATTGATCTTACTATTTGTTTTTACATGGCTAATACTTTTGATTTACCATCCTGTTCTGTCAGGTGAACAGTGAAGTGTCTATAATTAGTTACTCATCAATGTGTTACATTGGCAATGTGCGATCTTGCCCTCTTTTTTTACGCATTCAACTCTGAAATAATCGGCTCGCACGTTAATAGAAGTTAGCGGCAATATTATAATAATGGGGTTGATGATATGGATAATGTTAATAAATTAACGGCTATTTCTTTAGCTGTAGCAGCGGCTTTGCCTATGATGGCAAGCGCAGATGTGATGATCACCGAATATGTTGAAGGTAGCTCAAATAATAAAGCGATTGAACTGTATAACAGCGGCGATACGGCAATTGATCTCGCGGGTTATAAACTGGTTCGTTATAAAGATGGTGCTACTGTTGCGTCGGATATGGTGGCTTTAGGTGGTCAAACTATTGCGGCAAAATCGACAAAAGTTATTTTAAATACTAGCGGTACTATTACTGTTGCTCAAGGGGTTGATAGTTACTCTGGTAGTTTAAGTTTTAATGGCGGTGATGCAGTTGCCTTAATGAAAGATGATGCCGTCATCGATATTATTGGTGATGTGCCGACGCCAACGGGTTGGGGATTAGACGTTACCTTAAAACGTAAATTAGATGCGTTAGTGGCGAATACAGTATTTAATGCCGCCCAGTGGGAACAATTACCTAAAGACACCTTCTCAGGTTTAGGTTCTCTAGAAACGCCTGCTGAGCCAGAAGTGCCGCTCTTTAGCTGTACTGGCGCTACAATTGTGCCTATTTATCAAGTACAAGGTGCGGGCGAGTCGAGCCCATTTGTACCAGCAGGGGCATTCGAATCTGAAGCCGAAGTGACAGTGCGTGGCGTAGTGACTGCCCGTGGTGAAAGCTTGTTTAAAGGTTTTTACTTACAAGAAGTTAAGGGTGATAACTCACCGTATACCTCTGATGGTGTATTTGTATTCTTAGGTGAAGCGGCACCTGAAGCGATTCAACCTGGGGTTGAAGTTTGTGTGCAGGGTAAAGTGAAAGAATACTTTGGCTTAACTCAAATCGATATTAAAGCCGATAAGAAATTTGATGTTGGCGCTAAGGGTGAAGTCCCTGTTGCCGCGCCTTTCTATGTGGCCGATGGTGAAACCTTAGCGCAAGCATTAGAGCGCTATGAAGGCATGAATGTGGCCTTAGATGCGGGCAGTGATCTTAAAATCAGCCGTACCTTCAGCTTTGACTATGCGGGTAGTCGCAATAACATGCTAGTGTCATATCAAGCGCCTTTAATGAAGCCTACACAGCTGTATCCAGCGCTTTCTGCTGAAGCAACGGCATTAGTTAAATCTAACCGCGAAAACCAACTCTTTATCGAATCCGATTACAAGCCTGCCAATGGTGTTATTCCATACTTCCCTGATTTCAATGTGGAAACGGGTTACATCCGTGTTGGCGATCAACTGACTAACCTGCAAGGTGTGATTGGTTACAGCTACGGCGCTTATCGTTTAGTAGCGACTAATACTATTACAGCGGGTGATTTTATCCGTGGTGACGATAGAACCGAAGCCCCAAGTGTTGCAACTAAGGGTGATCTGCGCGTGGCTAGCTTTAACGTGCTGAACTTCTTTAACGATGTTGATGGTGGTGATACCAATCCATCAGGCAGTAACCGTGGCGCCCTAACGCTGGAAGAAATGGTGCTGCAACGTACTAAAATCGTTAGCGCTATTACTGCTATGAACGCCGATATCGTGGGTTTGATGGAAATTGCTAACAACGGTTTTGGTGAGAAGAGTGCTATTAAGGATTTAGTCGATGCACTAAATGACAAGCAGACGCCTGAAAACGCCTATAGCTTTGTTGAAATCACCGATGCTGATAAGTATGACGGCAAGTACTTTGGCACAGATGCGATCACTGTCGGCATGTTATACCGTGGTGGTAAAGTGACTTTAGCGGGGGCCGCACAAGTTATCGGTACTCCAGAACAGCACGCCAGTGCTGGCAGCGTGACTCGTACTAAAGATGGCAAAACTGAGGCTAACCCTGGCAATGATGCTTATCAACGTCACAGCTTAGCGCAAACCTTTAAAATCCATGATGAGTCTCTGACCGTAGTCGTTAACCATTTGAAATCTAAAGGCTCAGGCTGTTTAGAAGATTGGGCTAACTTCGAAGAGTCAGTTGATCCTGCGGATCAACAGGGCAAGTGTAATGCTTTCCGCGTATCTGCAGCTAAAGTCTTGGGTGAAACGCTAAAAGACGTGAAAGGCGACTTACTGATCATCGGTGATATGAATGCCTATGGTATGGAGGATCCTATCCGTGTACTAACCGACTTCGATGCGAGCAAGTCAGAGCGTGACATCCTAACCGCTTCGTGGACGACGCTCGACGGCAAAGTGTTTGAGCGCCAAGGCAGCAAGATTGAAAAAGGTTATGGCTTTATCAACTTGAACACGAAAGCCCACGGTGCAAGCACTTTCTCTTATAGCTATAACGGCGAGTTAGGTAACTTAGATCATGCTTTAGCCAATGCTAGCCTAGCTAAACGTTTAGTGGATATTGAAGATTGGCATATCAACTCAGTGGAATCTAGCCTGTTTGAATACGGTAAGAAGTTCTCTGGTGATCTGGCTAAATCTGAAAATGCTTTTTCTGCATCGGATCATGATCCTGTGATTGTTGCTTTAAGTTATCCTGCGCCAGTAGTGCCGCCAAAACCTGAGCCAAAGCCTAAAGATGATGGCGGTGCTTTAGGTTATTTAGGTTTAGCACTGATGTCCTTGTTTGGTTTGCAGCGTCGTCGCCGTTAACCTGTACATGGGGTTAACTCACAAGTGCAATTTGTGAGCTAGACTGAAACAAAGGGATGGTTAACCATCCCTTTTTTATCTCTTTTTTTCAGTTTTTATTAGGAGTGAGTATGGATACCACCTCAAATCCGCTGAAAACCATGAATATCAAGGCGCCACTCTGGTTTTACTTTGTCGCAACGCTCAGTTTGTTGTGGAATATCATGGGGCTGATGGCTTTTGTGATGCAAATGACTATGACGCCAGATGCACTCGCACAGATGAGCCCAGATCAAATTAAACTCTATGAAACGACGCCAATTTGGATTGATGCTGTGTTTGGCTTTGCCGTGGTTTCAGGGGTTCTAGGATGTCTATTATTGTTATTCAGAAAATTAATTGCTTATAAAGTGCTGGTCGCCTCGCTTATCGCTATTTTGTTGCAAATGACCTATGTATTTTGCATTCAGCAAGCGGCTGTGGTGCTAGGAGCTGACGCGTTAATTATGCCAAGTGTAGTCGTGGTGTGGGGATTATTTCTTGTCTGGTTTAGTCAGCTAAGTACCACTAAATCTTGGTTAGCTTGAGCCTTATTTTTGCTGATATTGATGTGACCAGCTAAGAGTAAACTAGTTGAACTTCATCCACTTCACAGTAAACTGCTGATTGGTTTTATTGACTAGGAAGTTGCAATGAGTATTTGGTTTAGAGCTGTAACGTTAGAGGATTGCGCGCGTTTAGACGCCGGTATGGGTGGCAAAGGCACCTTGATGCAGACTTTAGGAATTGAGATCAGTGAGATTGGCGACGATTACATGAAGGCCACTATGCCAGCCAGTCCGGCGGTGCATAACCCTTTGGGCATAGTGCATGGTGGCGCGAATGTCGCGCTTGCTGAAACCGTTGCCAGCTATGCGGCAAATTTCGCGGTGGATTTTGAGCAGTACTATTGTGTCGGTCAAGAAATTAACGCTAACCACTTACGGGCTTCCCGTAATGGGGTATTAACCGCCACGGCTAAGCCTATCCACTTCGGGAAACGCAGCTCTGTATGGGAGATTTTAATCCACAACAGCGCGGGTGAACTGACTTGTATTTCACGGATGACGGCGGCTGTCGTTAAACGCTAAATGCAATGAGCCAGCTTATTGCCTGTGGTGTGAATGGCGTATCAATCGTTTGATTTAAATAATATATAGATAAGGATTGGATATGGATAACGCTACAATTTGGGAATGGGTTGGTTATTTAGCTTCAGTGGTCGTTGCAATATCACTGATGATGTCAAACATTAAGAAACTGCGCTGGTGGAATCTCATTGGTGCGGCTTTATTTGTGGCTTACGGTGTGGCAATTGGGGCTTATCCTGTTGCCTTAGTTAACTTTTTTATCGTGCTGATTGACACTTATTATTTGGTTAAGCTTTATCGTGAAGCCGACTTATCCAGCAGTTAATGGCAGTGTATCAGCTTAACTCCACTTTCTCGCACCGCACTTCGCTCCATTGTCCTGAGCAGCTATTTGGTTTTTCAACAGCATCTTAAGTGATGTGAGCGGACCATTGGCTGTGAGTCTGTGTAATTCATTAACTGTCTTGCCAAACTTATCTTTAATCTTTTTTTTAGATTGTATGAATCTAGTTTAATCGTTTTATTCTCAATTGGTAATTCTCTATTCTTGCTCTATCGACAACACGTCGCCAGCCAAGGAGATAAACCATGGCCACCATTTACGATTTAATTGAAACCTGGTTAACCAGCAATCAAGACTAAGGAGCAGGGCATGAGTCAACATCAAACAAGTCAGTACTTAACGAGCCAAAACGGCGCCCCAGTGGCCGACGATCAAAACTCACTGTCGGCGGGTGAACGTGGTCCTCTGCTATTACAAGATTGGCATTTAATTGAAAAGTTAGCCCATTTCAACCGTGAGCGTATTCCTGAGCGTATCGTGCATGCTAAAGGTACTGGGGTTTACGGCACATTTACGCTGACTAAAGATTTAAGCGATTACACCATTGCTGACCATTTCAATGGTGTTGGTAAGCAAACCGAAACCTTTATTCGTTTCTCAACCGTAGGTGGAGAAATGGGTTCTGCCGACGCAGAGCGCGATCCACGTGGCTTTGGTTTACGTTTTTATACTGCCCGTGGTAATCACGATATCGTGGGTAATAATACGCCGACCTTTTTCTTGCGAGATGGGATTAAGTTTCCAGACTTTATTCATACGCAAAAGCGTAATCCTAAGACAAACTTAAAAGATCCGCAGGCTATGTGGGACTTTTGGTCATTGAATCCTGAAGCTATGCATCAAGTAACCATTTTGATGTCGGATCGTGGTATTCCGGCGAACTACCGTCAAATGCACGGTTATGGTTCACACACTTTCTCGCTGTGGAATGCCAAGGGCGAGCGTTTCTGGGTGAAGTTCCACTTTAAATCGCAGCAAGGCGTGGTCAACTTAACCAATGAACAGGCTGATAAATTAAAAGGGATTGATCCCGATTCATCGCAGCGCGATATGGTGGTTGCGATTACTGATGGTAACTTCCCGCGTTGGACGGTTAATGTGCAGATTATGCCTGAGGCGGATGCCAATACTTACCATATCAATCCATTTGATTTAACTAAGGTTTGGCCGCATAGCGACTATCCATTAATTGAGATTGGTGTATTAGAGCTGAATCGTCTGCCACAAAACTACTTTGCTGAAGTTGAGCAAGTGGCATTAGCACCTAGTAATTTGGTCCCAGGCGTCGGGGCTTCACCAGACAAGATGTTACAAGCACGTTTATTTGCCTACGCCGATGCGCAGCGTTACCGCATTGGTGCTAACTACAACCAATTGCCAGTGAATTGCCCGCATGCCGCTAAGGCAAATCACCATCAACGTGCAGGTGCGATGGCGGGTACACAATGTCCTTATCATGGCAGTCAAACTGGTGGCGACGCTTCGGCAAACTATGGCCCGAACAGCACTGCTGATGCCTTGGTTGAGCCAGTAAACTTTAGCGAACCACCATTGCGTTTAGAAGGTGAAGCGGCGCGTTACAGTCGTTATAACCAAGACGATTATACCCAAGCGGGTAATTTGTATCGCATCTTCTCTGAAGCTGAGAAAGCGCGCCTAGTGGCAACAATTTCGGGTTCATTAAGTCAAGCGAGTTTAGATGTGCAGCAACGTATGGTGGCGCATTTTACTCAAGCCGATGCGGATTACGGACAACGTATTAAACTGGCATTAGGTCTTTAAACTATTGCTGTTGCGAATGTTTGAATAATAGTAGAAACGATAAAACTGAGTAGAAAGCCTCTACTCAGTTTTTATTATCAGCGACAATAATATTAACATTCTCGTTAATATGCTCTTAGGCCGCGATGAGTGCCGCGTTAGGGCTATTTAGCTGCTTTAACAATCCAAATGCTTGCTGCATTTTATCCTCGGTTACGATAAATCCTATAAATGTTTCATCCACGTCGAATGCTTTAATACAGCTTCCTTGAGCATCAATATCGACTTGCCAGCGATGGACGCCATTCACTGTTATACCGCTGAGTTGCATAGGTAACAGTGGCGTTTTCACTTTAATGAGCATGGCGGGAAAATTCACTGCTGTCGGTTGGTTCAGTAATGTGTTCGCCAGTGCATTGGCGCTCAGTAACGCAGGTTGCAAATAGGCCCTATTTTGGCCGTTGATTTGGGCGCAATCACCTAGCGCATAAATATGGGCATCGTTGGTTTGTAAGCATTCGTTAACGACGATACCTTTATTGACCTCTAGCCCCGCATGCTGGGCAAGTTGATTGTTAGGGAGAAGTCCCGCTGCACAGATAACCGCATCACAAATAAACCGCTGGTCATTATCTAGGCACACAGAGATACTGCCATCTTGGTGTTGCAGTTGGCTGACTCGGGTTTGCAATTGCACTGTGACGTTATGCTGCGTTAGTACAGCGGTCAGTTTGTGGCTTAACATTTCGGGTAGCATATTCGGCATTAAGCTCGCTTGTGGATCGACCAAAAACACTTGCTTACCCGCAGTTGCTAAGTCCATTGCCAGTTCAACTCCGACCAAACCAGCACCGATAACCAGTACTCTCCTCGCGCCATGGATGTCTGCTTCGCAGGCCTGATACTCCATTAAGCTGTTAACTGTGTGGATGATATCGACGCCATCCCCCTCTATAGGCGGAATAAAGGGTCGTGCACCCGTGGCAAGCACTAATTTTTTGTACGCAATTTCGCGTCCTTGATGGCAACAGACTACCTGACGAACTTTATCTATTTTTATGACTTCACAGTGATTTATTACATCAATTTGTTGCTCATGTGCAAATTCAGTCGCGGTCAATTTTATGAGGTCTGACGCCATTTTTTTAAGGCTAAACACATGGCTTAAATCTGGTTTATGGTATTCGTCACCAGAGTCGGCTGTGATAACTGTAATCGGTTGTTCGCGGTTTAAACGTCGCAGTGTTTTGACTAGCTGATATGCCGCGAATCCACTGCCGATAATGACGATAGGTTTAGACATTAGTCACCTCATTTTTTATGACAGCGAAAACGCTTTTACCTAGGCCACATTCGGGACAGAGGAAGTCTTCGGCCACTTGAGTCCAAGGTGTGCCAGCAATGACATCTTGATTAGGTTCTCCTTTTTCAGGGTCGTAAACCCATTGGCAAACGGTGCAAATCATTGATTGTGTATCATTTGATTCGCACGCTTTTGTTGCAATCGGTGCCGTCACAGGGACGTTATTAGTTGCAGTATTTTCAGCTGTTTGACTGGCCGTGGTGGCTTGGCTAGGTTTTGACATGACTTGATTAATGATAGAGCGACTATTAGCGCTATCAAGGGGCCGCAATGCCCATTCTCGCGCGATTCGCTGGCCGTGCTGACGGCATTCTTGCATCGCATCTCGATCGGGACGCCATTTGACTTTTAATCCCACCGAGGTTTCAAAACCAGCATCCATCAAACGAGTGTGAATTCTATCGACTGCGCCGCCATTCCAGCCATAACTACCAAAAGCTGCCGCCTTTTTATTGCGAAAACGCAGGCCCGTGATTTCTTCAAGCATGGCGGCAATTTTAGGCATCATCACATTATTCATGGTGGATGAGCCGACTAAAATACCTTTTGACCTAAATGCCTGTGCAAGGATTTCGTTTTTATCATGACGTGCGACGTTATACACTTTTACCGCTACATTGGGGTCAACATCATGGATACCTTGAGCAATACCGTCGGCCATCATGCGAGTATTATTGGACATGGAGTCGTAGAAAATCGTGATACGGTCTTCTTGATAAGCGTCGGCCCAAGCTAAATATTGGTGAATAATTTGGGCTGGATTATCACGCCACACAATGCCGTGTGAAGTTGCGATCATATCTACAGGTAAATTAAAGCTTAATACTTCGTGAATTTTAGCCGTTACTAGGCTGCTAAAGGGCGTTAAAATGTTTGAGTAGTACCGTAGGCATTGTTCCATTAATTCATTTTGATCAACCTCATCATTGAATAAATGTTCGTCGCAATAGTGTTGGCCAAAGGCATCGTTACTGAATAAAACCGCATCTTCGGTGAGGTATGTCATCATGCTATCTGGCCAATGCAACATAGGTGCTTCGATAAATATCAGTTGCTTACCATTGCCTATCGCTAAACTATCCCCTGTCTTTACGGTAATGAAATTCCATTCTGGGTGGTGGTGATGTCCTACAATGGAGTCGACCGCATTTTCACTGCAGTAAATTGGAGTGTTAGGAATTTTGGCCATTAATGCAGTCAGGGCGCCTGAGTGGTCTTCCTCTGCATGGTTCATCACAATATAGTCTATGTCGGTTAAATTAATTTCAGCTTCAAGATTTTGTAAGAATTGCTGGCTAAACCGATGATCAACTGTATCAATTAACACGGTTTTTTCTTCACGGATAAGGTAGCTATTGTAGCTTGTGCCTTTAGTTATCTTGTACTCAGTACCATGAAAATCTTGCACTTCCCAATCGCGTTGGCCCACCCAGTGGATATTGTTTTTTACATGAATAGTCATAAATACACCTGTGATAATTAATAATGAATGCGCTACGTAAATCTTGCTTATTTAGTTAAATCTCTTATTGCACTCACTATGCCAATATTTTAAGGTTTTGATTTTTATTGGTATTAGCGTATTTCAACATTTTAAATCACTTGCTGATGTCATAATGACAATTTGATATTAGTCAAATTGACATTACACTATTGTCAATATGACTTTATTTGACTGTGGATGTGCTATGAGTGCCCATGCTGATTTAACTCAGTTAGCCTTAGATTTAACTGTCGGCGTGTCGACGCAAGACAGATTTGAGCGTTTGTTGGCAGTGGTCAGGCGGCGTGTCAATTGTGATGCTGCGGCATTATTGGCATTTCGGGAGCAGCAATTTGTCCCCTTGGCGATAGATGGGCTCTTTGCCGAAGTGTTAGGGCGGCGCTTTCAAATTAGTGAACATCCGAGATTAGAGGCTATCGCCCGTGCTGGCGATGTGGTTCGTTTCCCGGCCGACAGTGAACTTCCCGATCCGTATGATGGTTTAATTTCACATCATAGTGCGAACTTACATGTACATGCTTGCATTGGTTTACCACTAATCGCGAACGATCGCTTAATTGGGGCGCTCACCATTGATGGTTTCAACCCTCATCAGTTTGATGGTTTTAGTGATAGCGAGTTGCGTGTGATCAGCGCACTGGCCGCAGCCAGTCTTAATACTGCGTTATTGATGCAACAGCTAGAATCCCAAGTTGTTGAAGTTTCCAATGGCACTGAGGTGCTCAATCGTCCTGCTAGTCAGCAGGAGATCATAGGACAATCCACACAGATCCAATCGCTAAAGCAGCAGATAAGTGCTGTGGCAGGCACTGATTTATCGGTATTAATTACCGGCGAAACCGGTGTGGGTAAGGAGTTAGTGGCCGCGGCGATACATAATCAATCGACCAGAGCCGATAAATCACTTATCTATTTGAACTGCGCAGCACTGCCGGAGTCCGTCGCCGAAAGCGAGTTATTTGGACATGTAAAAGGGGCATTTACGGGGGCGATCAGTCATAGGCAAGGCAAGTTTGAACTCGCTGACAAGGGGACCTTGTTTTTAGATGAAATCGGGGAGCTTCCTTTGGGGCTGCAAGCTAAGTTATTGAGGGTTTTACAATACGGTGAATTACAGCGAGTTGGCAGTGATAAGAGCCTAAAGGTTAATACTCGGATTATTGCCGCCACTAATCGAATTTTGCACCAAGAGGCAACGGAAGGGCGTTTTCGTTTCGACCTTTACCATAGGTTGAGCGTATTTCCTATCCACGTAGCACCATTAAGAGAGCGTGGGCAAGATATTGTTATGCTGACAGGGTTTTTTCTTGAACGTTGTAAAGCGAAGTTAGGACTCACCCATATCAATATCACACCCGCAGCGCAGCAGTTATTAGAGCAATACACATGGCCGGGTAATGTGCGTGAGCTAGAGCATGCGATACACAGGGCTGCGGTGTTGGCGAAAGCCGAGCTAAAAACGACTTACATCAGCTTAAGTAATAAACATTTTCAGCTCGATTCTTTGATGAATCAAGCACACAGAACAGTCGACGAAGATAGGCCATCAGATGCCGCAACGCCAGCCATTGAATTAGCATTTAGGTCTGAGTCGGCCTATCCTGAGCGACAATCGCAAGATAATTCCAGTGTTATGCTGGGGCTTAAGGCTGCGACTGAGAGATATCAGCGTCAACTTATTCGTCAAGTTTTAGCCGCGAATCAACAAAATTGGGCTGCGTGTGCAAGAATATTGCAAATCGATACAGGTAATTTGCACCGACTTGCAAAACGGTTAGGTTTAAAAGAATAAAATATTGCGTGAAGAGATTTTATTCTGCAGCAAAACCCCTGCCTCGATTCTTAGAAGAACAGTGTTGCTACGCCTAAGAGTGCGAACAATACGGCGCAGCCACGGTGTATCCACAACATAGGCAATTTTTCGGCGCTGAAGTGGCCTGCGATCACTACGGGTACGTTAGCAAGCAGCATGCCTAAGGTTGTGCCAGCAACCACCATAGTTAATGAATCGTATTTTGCGGCTAATACCACAGTTGCGATTTGCGTTTTATCCCCCATTTCGGCGATAAAAAACAGGATAAAGGTGGCGAGAAAGGGACCCATTTTATAGAAACGACTCTCCTCTGCATCGACTTTATCGGGGATTAACACCCAAAGAGCGATTGCAAAGAAGGACGCGGCCACTAAATAACGTGCAAGATCTGGGCTTACCCAGTTAATGGCCCATTGGCCAATCCAAGCTGCGGCAAAATGGTTAAATAATGTCGACAGCAAAATACCTAAAATAATGGCGGTTTTATTTTTAAATCTTGCGGCGAGGATTAGTGCAAGTAATTGAGTTTTATCACCAATTTCGGCGATAGCAACCGTAAAGGTTGAGGCAAGTAGGGCTTCCAAGTGTGATCCTTTAGGGGTGGTTATGACATAAGCACAATAAACCGTCCACCCCTAGGTGCGGTCATTGTGCTCAGGTCTTGCTGGGCAAATCTATGATTTGCTGTGAACACCATGGCATGTTGCCAAGTATGTTGATGTTCACCCTAGATGACGATGGCTCGAAATCCAGTTAGCTACTCCCCCGAAGCGAGGTGGGCATTATACCTAGGTAAGATTTAGTTTCAAGCACGAGTTTATAACAGTCGGTGCTGATAAATCTTTGACAGGTGTCAGAAAAATACCGATTCACATTCTGTAACTCAATGAATATAAATGAATTATTTTTTGACAACGTTGTCTTTTGTTGCTAATTTAGCCAAGTCATTTCTACTTGGTTACATACTGTTAACTCGTAGTGACTCAATGATAACGACTGTATTTGGCAAACTAATTGAAAAGTTAGGACGCAAAGCTTCCGGTCTAAGGTTGTAAATGGATTTTTTAGTGAACTAAGATAGCGGAGTTGCCGCAGAATTCGATTTCTGTGAAAGATAAACGACTGCTGTTTAATGCTGTTGTTTGCCCAAATACCACTTTTATATCTAAGCCTATCATTATGTTTAGGATGATAGGCAATCAATGGAGTGCATTAAAGTGGCAAATCCTACTGTTTTTTCCCCTATTTCTAAATTGAGTTTATTGGCCGCGGCAGTAATGGCGATGAATGCGTTTGTGAGTATCTCTGCGCAGGCGCACGGTTATGTTGTGGCACCTGAATCGCGTTCATATGCCTGTAAAACAGGTAAAAATGCCAATTGTGGTGCGGTGCAATGGGAGCCGCAAAGTGTTGAGGGGCCATCGGGTTTTCCTGAATCAGGTCCTGCTGATGGCAAATTGGCGAGTGCTGGCAATGGTGCTTTTTCACCTTTGGATGAACAAAGTCCGAGCCGTTGGGCAAAGACGGATATTAAAGCGGGCTGGAATAAGTTCAGTTGGCAGTTCACAGCAAATCATGTCACCCGTAATTGGCGTTACTATTTAACTCGCCAAGATTGGAACCCAAACCAAGCTTTGAGCCGAGCGAGCTTTGACTTAGCCCCCTTTTGCGTAGTTGATGGTGGTATGGAACAGCCGCCTAAGTTAGTCACCCATGACTGCTATGTGCCAGAAGGTCGCAGTGGTTATCAAGTGATCTTGGCCGTGTGGGAAGTGGGAGATACGACGAATAGTTTCTACAATGCTATCGATGTGAACTTGGGCTCGGGTCCTGTTGTGCCGAGTGAATGGCAAGATGTGGGGGATATCAATCCGTCACTCGATCTAAAAGCAGGCGATAAAGTGATGACCCGTGTGTTTGACGCCAATGGTGAGCAAGCGGCTAAGCAAACAGTCATAACCATTAGCGATGCGACTCAAGGTGATAAACAAAATTGGCCTTTCCTATTAGCGAGCGCAATTAACGCCCAGCAGTCCCAGTTAAAAGCGGGACAAAAAAATGCATCGGGTGTGATTGAGCCTGTGTATGGCAAAAACGACATTTTTACAGCGAAAAACTCAGGTATTGAGCGTGTCGAAGTCGGATTTGATTTAGCTCCTGCTCCGGGCAACAGCTTAGAAGTCACTTCACTTGCCGACGATTATCAAATTATCGATGGTGCGGCGAAGGTCAGCTTTGATGTAACCAGTAACGCTGAGATGCTAGTGTCAGCGTATTTGTTTAGCCATGATGGCACCGCGTCAGGTTTTGTGAGCCAAACTGTTAACAATACCAGCGCGAGCTTAGTGTTAGACGTCGTTGAGCCTAAAGCTGGGCATTATCATTTGCAGGTAAAAGCTGAGCCTAAACAAGGTGATGTTATTCAGCAGAACTTTGATCTCTTCTTAAAGGATCAAGCTCCTGCACCAGAAGCTGATTTTGTATTCCCAGCAGGCGTGAAAGGTTACGTTGCAGGTACTACAGTGTTACAGCCTAAAAATGGCAAAGTGTATCAATGCAAGCCATTCCCTTATAGCGGCTATTGCGTGCAGTGGTCGGCTTCTGCCACAGGATTTGAGCCAGGTGTTGGCGCTTCTTGGGCTATGGCGTGGACTGAGCTGTAAATTAACTTTTTGAGCTAACCTAGCTTCAAAAAGGTGTCATTGGGCTTAAACATATCCGTGTGTTTAAGCCCTTTTTGTCTGCATCGGATGGAAAAAGACCGGCTTTATTTTGATTCGAGCCTAATACAAGATTACAGGTATTCTCAACAAAGGTAGCGATTTTGTTGGCTTGTTTATTTTCGTTTATCACAGCGCTATTAAGTTGTTACCGTACCGTTTGCTACCCTTCTTTGTTCACAACTGGCTTGCCCACTGGGTTTGGCTCTGTTAATGTCCCAAACTATCTATTTAATCGATGCTTATATCGGTACATTAATTTGGGCTATCACAATTGAAAGTCATGCCATTTTTCAATAATCGATTTAGTTAGCCTCAATGGCTACTGGGTTGAAACATTCAAAAGCTATTGGGGCCAATTGATCTGCTAGGTCGAGATCTGATTGGATGCTTTAAGTGATGTGTCGCTTATTTCGATTTAAGACGCAAGGCTTTATCGGTTCAAATCTTACTCAAATAAAATAATAATTAATTATTGAACAGGACTATTGTGTGAATTCAAAAATGTTAGGCTCGATCGCCATCGTTGCCGGGACGGCCATTGGCGCAGGTATGTTAGCGTTACCTTTAGCCACAGCGGCTTTAGGTATTATCCCTGCTTTAGTGTTACTCGTCGTTATTTGGGGCGTGTCCGCCTATACCTCATTACTTATGCTCGAAATTAACTTACGCACTGGCGTGGGGGATAACGTGCATGCTATTACGGGTAAGTTACTGGGTAAAAAAGGTCAAATAATTCAAGGTGCTTCTTTCCTGAGTTTATTATTTGCCTTGACCGCGGCTTATCTCACCGGCGGTTCTTCGTTATTAGTGCTTAAAGCGAAGAACATGTTCGATATCGTGCTCGATAATCAAGTCGCAGTGTTGTTATTTACACTGGTGCTCGGTGGCTTTGCGGCGCTAGGTGTTGCTTGGGTCGATAAAGTTTCACGTTTCCTATTTTCGTTAATGATTCTATTGCTCGTGGTGGTGGTATTATTTTTATTGCCCGAAGTCAGTATTGCTAGCATGGCAACTGGGGCGATTGCCGAGTCTATGACCAGCAATTGGATGGCGGCAATTCCCGTAGTGTTTACTTCGTTTGGTTTCCACGTCTGTATCGCCACTTTAGTGCGTTATCTCGATGGCGATGCGGTATCACTGCGTAAAGTGTTGTTAATCGGCTCGACGATCCCACTTGCTTGCTATGTTCTGTGGTTATTGGTGACTTTAGGCACTGTCGGCGGATATGAGGTGAATAGTTTTGAAGGTTCACTACCTTCACTCGTCACGGCATTGCAGGATATTGCTCATACACCTTGGATCAGCAAATGTATTTCATTATTCGCTGACTTAGCCTTAGTGACCTCATTCCTGGGTGTGACCTTAAGTTTATATGACTTTATCGCCGAATTAACTCGCGCCAAAGAAACGTTTGCCGGCCGTATTCAAACTTGGTTACTGACCTTTATTCCGCCTGTCTTGTGTGCCTTGTATTTGCCTGAAGGCTTTGTGGCGGTACTGGGATTTGCGGCCGTACCATTGGTCGTGATGATTATCTTCTTGCCCATTGTTATGGCACTGCGTCAACGTCAGTCGCAGCTTGGGGGTTATCAAGTGTCTGGCGGATCTGTTGCGTTAGTCATTGCAGGTTTGTTAGGTGCCGTGATTGTGGGTGCCCAGCTATTTGTTGGGATCTAATTCATTGCGATAGATGAGGGCTTTTTAGCGAATACATCTGGGTAACTTTGATTAAATGTATTTGCTTTGTAAGCGAGTTTTTCAGAGTCTGTTATAGAGAGTGTCGCATGTGATAAAGTCAGGCCCCGGCCTGACTTTTTGCTTTTTAGGTTTTAAAGCGAGTGATGCTGGGTTTTAGCACAGTTATTTAAAATTAAAACAACGCTATTAAAACGAGAAAATGGCCCAGCTTGCGCGTGGCTTCATTCACATAAAACGGACTTAACACAATGAAAAAATGGTTACTCACAGTTGCCGTGGCCGCTAGTTTTGGCGCACAGGCTGACGAAGGTATGTGGCAGCCCCATCAACTGCCTGCAATGGCTGATGAGCTAAAAGCAAAAGGCCTTGAAATTGATGCAAAATCGATTTCTAAACTCACCGAATTCCCGATGAATGCCGTGATAAGCCTTGGCGGTTGCACTGCATCATTTGTATCGCCAAAGGGCCTAGTCGTGACTAACCATCACTGTGCCTATGGGGCAATTCAATACAATTCCACTCCTGAGAAAAATCTGCTGCAGGATGGTTTTTTAGCTAAGACCTTCGCCGATGAATTACCTGCGACCCCTGGCTCACGTGTCTATGTGACTGAAGATGTCACTAATGTCACTGAGCGAGTTAAAAACGGGCTTGAAGGTAAAGTGGGTAGCGCCTTCTATCAAGGCGTTGAAAGCCAAGAGAAAGCCTTAGTTGCTGAATGTGAAAAAGAAGATGGTTACCGTTGCCAAGTGTATAGCTTTCACGGTGGTCTCGAATATTATCTGGTTAAGCAATTGGAAATCCGTGATGTGCGTTTAGTCTATAACCCAGCCGCGAGCGTGGGTAAATACGGCGGCGATGTAGACAACTGGATGTGGCCACGTCACACAGGCGATTTTTCTTTCTACCGTGCTTATGTATCTAAAGCAGGTAAACCAGCAGAATTTAGTGCTGACAACGTGCCTTATGAGCCAAAAAGTTTCTTAAAAGTATCGGCTAAAGGCGTGAGTGAGGGGGATTTTGTGATGGTGGCAGGCTACCCAGGTCGCACCAACAGATATCGCACAGCCACTGAAGTTCAAAATGAGTTTGAGTGGGCTTATCCAGAAGGCAAAATGCTGCGTGAACGCTTTATTGAGATCATTAAAGAAACCGCCCCAGAGGGCAGTGACGAGCGTATTAAGTACGAGAGTCAAATTGCTGGCCTTGCAAATTACGCGAAAAACTTCACTTCTATGATCGAGTTTTACGGCAAATCAACCATGTTGGCTGACCGTAAAGCCCTCGAAGCTAAGCTTGCGGCGTGGATAGCCAAAGACAGCAGTCGTGAAGCGAAATACGGTAAAACCTTAGCGGAATTAGATGCCTTGATTGCCAAAGGCAAAACGCATCAAGAGCGTGACATGATCTTAAGCTACATAGGCAGCACGACTATGTTGCCGACGGCGCGCAGCTTATATCGCCTCGCGAACGAGAAACAACTGCCAGATATGCAGCGTGAACCGGGCTTCCAAGATCGTGATATGACACGTCTAAAAGCCAGCATGGAGCGTATTGACCGTCGTTATGCGCCAAGCGTTGATAAAGCGGTATTGCTCGACATGCTAAAACGCTACGCCGCACTGCCAGAAGATCAGCGCCTACCCGCATTGGATAAAGCCTTTGGTATCGATAAAAAGTTTAGTGAAGCTAAGCTTTCGAAAACCTTAGATAAAATGTACGCCAAAACTGAGTTAGGTAAGAAAGACGTTCGTCTGGCGTGGATGGACAAATCCGTTGCCGATTTTAAAGCCTCTAAAGATCCTTTCATTCAATTCGCTGTCGCTATGTATGACACCGATATGGCCGAAGAAAAGAAAGAAAAAGAATTAGCGGGTGAACTAATGAAGGTGCGTCCGCAATATATGGATGCCATTATTGCCTATAACCTTGAGCAGGGTAAGCCTGTGTATGCCGATGCTAACTCTAGCCTGCGTGTCACAGTTGGCCATGTGAAAGGCTATTCGCCAAAAGACGGTTTAGTGGCCGTGCCATTCACTCGCCTTGAAGGCATAGTGCAAAAGGACACGGGTGTTGACCCATTCGATGCACCGAAGAAAGAGTTAGAGCTGATTAAGCAGAAGCAATATGGTGATTTCTATATGAAATCAATAGATTCTGTACCAGTAAACTTTTTATCAACTTTAGATACTACTGGCGGAAATTCTGGCTCACCGACCTTAAACGGCCGTGCTGAATTAGTGGGCCTATTGTTCGACGGTGTGTATGAAAGCATTATCGGCGGTTGGGCATTTGATAACGAGATTAACCGTTCTATTCATGTCGACAGCCGTTATATGCTGTGGGTAATGAAGTATTTAGATCATGCCGACAATTTATTAGCTGAGATGGAAATCGTTAAGTAATCCATTGCCGCATCAGCAATGGTGCGGCCTATAATGGCATAGTGAATTTGGATTATCAGCATTCAAGTGCGATTTAGTGCTTTAAGAATGCTGAAATAACAAGACAACAAAATAGCGATAAACTCACTGGGTTTATCGCTTTTTTTGTATTCGGAGGTTGGAAAGCGTTTTGTGTAATTTGGTGGTGAGAAAACCATTTTATATAAATTTTTAATTGGTTGGGTTTGAGCTAATTTTGGTGATTCATCGTAACTCGGTTTGCGGCTGGAACATGTTGGTTAGTGCTGGGTAGTCATCTAGTGAGGCCTATAACTTCAGTTATTAGGAGCTTTGCGTTTGCTGATTTCGACTCATACAGGCTTGCCATGGCAGAATGGACCCATCCACTTTTAATCGGCCTCGCAATGGGCCACGATGTAGTCGCTAAAACTCATCAGAAAGAGGACGGGTCCACCTATGAAGATTACTACAATCGGTTTAGATATCGCAAAGTCTGTTTTTCATGCTGTTGGTGTCGATAAAGCAGGCAAGTTAATCAAAAAGAAAATGCTTAGACGCAAAGACTTGCTGCCCTTTGTCGCGAAAATTGAGCCTTGCCTTATCGTTATGGAGGCGTGTGGCGGCGCGAGTTATTGGGCCAGAGAATTTGAGCAATTTGGGCACGTAGTTAAGTTAATTGCCCCGCAGTATGTGGTTCCTTTTAGGCAAGGTAATAAAAATGACTACAACGATGCGCTAGCCATTGCGGAGGCTGCGCAGCGGCCCAACATGCGGTTTGTAAAACCCAAAAGCGTCGAGCAGCAAGATGTGCAACTGCTCCACCGTATGCGCGAACGATTAACTAAACAATCAACAGCCTTAATCAACCAAGTGCGAGGCATGTTAGCAGAATACGGTATTGTCATTACCAAAAGTAAATCGGCTTTTAAAGCCCAGTTACCAGATATTTTGGTCGATGAAGCCAATATGCTGACCATCAAGGGTAAAGCCATCTTTTATCAGTTATATGATGAGGTTATCGACATTGAAAAACGGCTTAAGAGTTGTGACACCCAAGTASTAAACGAAACTCATAACAATTTGATTTRTCAGCGATTACAAACTATTCCTGGTGTTGGGCCTGTCACCGCTACGGCGATTTATGCTGCAGTGGGTGACGGTAAAGACTTTAGCAATGGCCGACATTTTTCAGCTTGGTGTGGCTTAGTACCTAAGCAGCACAGCAGTGGCGGGAAAGATAACCTCCTCGGGATAAGTAAGCGGGGAAACGCCTATTTACGTACGCTATTCATCCACGGCGCCAGAGCGGTGTTGCGACACAGTGGGAGTAAGTATGTTAACGATTAACCAACCAGCAAGTTGCTAAGACACTTGATTTGATGATGAGACAGTCAGACTGATCTACTAAAAACCTTACGAAAACATAGGCTCTGATGAAGCCGCAGGGATGATAAGGACAGTAGAAGCAAATATCCATCAGGGCCAGAGGAATCCCTCAATAACAGGCCGAATATATGGGTGCAATGAACTCTTCTCAAAATTGATATCGAATGTCTTGCAAACCGGATGGGTCCATATATGGTTTTCTCTCGCTAAGAAAGTGCTGAATTATCGGGGGAAGACTTAATTGATTAAGTCTAACTAATTGTTACTCAATAAACTTATCGCGATACTGACACTAAAATTTTGTGCTAAAGTAGCAAATGCAATGTTAGTTGGATTTACCCGTGCAAGCAGTCTGCTGGGTGTGAGTAAGTTAGTGTGAATTTTGATGGTTTGACCTCTACCACCCTAAAAGGTGGATATGATGGAGTAAGTTTTAGATCCAACCTTAGTGCCAATTGAGATGTATTGATTTGATGTTAAACGTAAAATTTTATGAGATTTTACTGCTTGGTTAACGTTTTCCCTCTGTAGCAATATTGGGCATGTGTTTAAGGTCTTACGGTATTCTCGCCATAGGCCGATTGAGCAGTAACGAGATCTGAGTTGGCAAGATGATGATAGATGTACCTATTACGCAGCAACAGCTGGATAACTGGTTGAGTGACTTAAATTTAGTCGCTGAGATATCAAGCAGTAAAGCAATGTTATTAGCATGGAATGCTGCGGGTGAACTTAGCAGCATGTTAAGTTCAGACTCTGCGGCTGAAAGTGAAATACAGGCAATACTCAGCCACCTAAGTGGCAATCATTTGGCTAACCCCCAGCCTGCTATAAGCCAGTCCGTTGCGATGCCGTCAATGGTCACACCATCTGAAATCGTTCCTAATCCCTTTGATATAATTGATAAACCTACTATTTCCCCGCTAAGCAATGCTAAGTTGTACAGCTTGAGCGAGCCGATTTCAGCATTGCCGCGATTAGGCAGTCATCAAATCACGGCTGCATTATCTGTATCACAGCTAACTGAGCAGGTACGTGAGCCTCTGTTAATTATGGATACTCTGCAGCACTCAGATTGGCACACTTGTAGCGCAATCGGCAGCGTGATTTGTTTGTCTCTCGCTTGGCCATCTGGGGCTAATTTTGGCTTTTTATGCTTCTATCATAACAAGGCTCACGGCGTAGATTCAAAAACGCTACAACTCGCTAAGCTTATCAGCGATAGCATTCAACACCAGTTAGGCGAGATATTGAGCCAACATAATGCGGCTGAAACATTAAGCCGAGGTTCACCGAGTCGTGTCGATACGGTCGATTTACAAACTTTTATCGATAGTTTTGACGAACATATTTGGATAAAAAATGCCGCAGGCATTTACACTCTTTGCAATCGTAGTGTTGAGAATGCGTGGGAAATGCCCCGCAGTGAGATTGTTGGTAAATCCGATGTTGAACTCTTTGGTGCTGATATTGCAGAGATTTTTCTAGAGGGTGATAGGCTCGCTATCGAGTCTGGTACGCCTATCATTGTCGCTGAGTGTTTAGATGGCAGTGAAGCTAAAAATCATCTTTGGTTAGAAACGCTAAAACTCCCAACACTCAATGCCAAGGGGGAGCTCGTGGGCGTTATCGGTATGACTCGCAACATCTCCAAGCATAAAGCAGTTGAAGAACAGCTGACACTGGCGACCAATGTGTTTAAAAACTCGGTTGAAGGTGTCGTTGTGACCGATCGGCATGGCAATATTACCGACGTTAACGGTGCATTTTTTGAGATCACAGGTTATGTGAGGGAAGAGTTACTCGGCCAGAATCCTCGGATTTTTAGTTCGGGTCGGCATGATAAAGATTTTTTCGATAAACTCTGGAATACCTTGTTTACTCAAGGTAAATGGAATGGCGAAATTTGGAATCGGCGCAAGAACGGCACGATTTTTCCGCAAAATATCACCATAAGCACTATTTATGATGACGTTGGAGATGTGCGTTATTTTGTCGCTGTGTTTGCCGATATTTCAGCCCAGAAAGAGAATGAAGCGCAACTCACGCACTTAGCGTATTTTGACCCGCTAACGCATTTGCCCAATCGCATGAAGTTCATGATGCAGCTTAAGCAAGAAGTGCGACAAGCTAAGCGGCTGAATTTGCAATTAGCTACTGTGATGATTGATGTCGATCTGTTCAAGCATATCAACGACAGTTTTGGCCACAGTATAGGCGATGAAATGTTGGTCGAGCTTGCCAAGCGTTTACGCAGCCAAGTAGGCGATCAGGATGTGTTATCACGGATTGGTGGCGATGAGTTTGTGGCATTGATTTCAGGGATCGACAATAGTGCCGATGCCGCAGTTGCCATAAATCAATTGCGCCAAGTGTTTGAGCAACCTTTTATTGTGAGCACGGGCGACCACTTACGTTTAACGGCGAGTATGGGCGTTTCTTTGTATCCAAATGATGGAACCGATGCGGACACTTTACTGCGTAACGCCGATGCGGCCATGTATCGCGCCAAAAATGATGGCCGCAATAATTATGCTTTTTATACAGAGTCCTTAACTCAACAGTCTTTTGAGCATCTTAAGCTGCAAAGTGCCCTCTATGGCGCGATTGAGCAAAATGCCTTGTACTTAATGTACCAGCCAAAACTTGATTTAGTGACTCGACAAACCGTGGGATTTGAAGCATTACTGCGTTGGCACGATCCTCAACTGGGTTTGATTTCGCCCGCGATATTTATTCCTGTGGCAGAAAAAATAGGTCTTATCCATGAAATTGGCTTATGGGTGTTAGAAACTGCTTGCCGTCAGGGAATGCGCTGGCTTAGTGAAGGCAAACACTTTGGCCGCATTGCCGTGAACGTGGCAGGACAACAGTTACAGCGCAGTTCCTTTGTGGATGATGTGAAACGTGTCTTAGCTGAAACGGGTTTGCCCGCAAAGCATTTAGAGCTTGAAGTGACCGAAAGTGTGATGATGCAGAATCCTGATCTTGCTATCCGTGACTTAAAGCGACTTGGCGATCTGGGTATCGAATTATCGGTTGATGATTTTGGTACTGGCTATTCATCGCTCAACTATTTGAAAAAACTGCCTATTCATAAATTGAAAATTGATCAATCTTTTGTGCGGGACATTCCCTTCGATACCAACAATACCGCTATCGCTAAGGCTGTGATTGCGCTTGGACATGCGTTGAAGCTGGAAATTATCGCCGAAGGGGTTGAAACTAAAGAGCAAGCTGATTTTCTGCAACAAAACCAGTGCGATCAAGCCCAAGGTTATCTTTTTAGTCGTCCGCAACTAGCTGCAGATCTCGACGCATTTTTATCGTAAAACAAGTTTGCATATAACAATAGGACTAACGCTATGTCGCTAGTCGCTTAGGGTTGTGTCTGCTAAAATTCTGGCCATTATTTTCAGTGGTTAACCGCAATGTCTTTTAGTGCCTTACCCTTAAACTCCACGTTAGTGAATACCTTAGCGGCTCTTGGCTATGAATCGCCAACGCCTATCCAGTTAGAAGCGATCCCTGCCATCTTAGCTAAACGTGATGTTATGGCTGGCGCCCAAACGGGTACAGGCAAAACCGCTGCGTTCGCCTTGCCTATCTTGCATCATTTGATGACACTCAGCCCTACGCAAGAGTTAACGGCTGTGAGACCCATACGCGCATTAGTCTTAGTGCCTACACGTGAGCTGGCTGTGCAGGTGCAGCAGAGTTTTGTTAAGTACGCTAAAGGGACTGATATTCGTATCGGCATCGCCTACGGCGGCGTGAGTATCGATGCGCAGGTTGCCGTGTTTAATGCAGGGATTGATGTGTTAATCGCAACACCGGGCCGCTTACTTGACCACCTTAGGCAAGGTGCATTAAATCTTAAGCAATTGAGTGTGCTTGTTTTCGATGAAGCTGACCGTATGCTCGACATGGGGTTTATGGATGAAATTCAAGCCGTGCTCAAGCAAGTACCGAGTGACAGACAAACCCTGTTATTTTCTGCCACTTTAGATGCCGCTATCTTCAGCTTAAGTAAAGCTTTACTGCGCGATCCCAAGTTGATTGAAGTTGCCAAGCGCAACACGACCGCTGCCGAAATTGAACAAGTGGTTTATGCCGTCGACGCCGACCGTAAAACCGAACTCGTCAGCCATCTGGTACGCAGTAAAAACTGGCATCAAGTGCTGATTTTTAACCGCACCAAGCAAGGTGTCGATAAACTGGTTCAGCAGCTCAATAAAGCCGATATTATTACTCAGGCGTTTCACGGTGACTTGTCCCAAGGCGCGCGCGAGAAAGTTTTGCAGGAATTTAAACAAGGTAAGATTCAAGTGCTAGTGGCAACGGATGTCGCCGCCAGAGGCTTAGATATCGTCGAGCTAAAATATGTGATCAACTTTGAGCTACCCTTTATTGCCGAAGATTATATTCATCGTATTGGTCGCACAGGTCGAGCGGGTAGTGCAGGGCTTGCCATCACCCTCTTTAGTCAAGAGGACGCCCTATTATTGGAAGAAGTTGAAGTTGTGCTCGACAAGCGTCTACCACAACAATGGTTACTAGGCTTCGAACCCGACTTTAATAAGATGGATACTGAACCTAGACGTAACGGCAAAGCGGCTCAGAAGCAAAGAGCGAAGAAACGGGCTTTGGGTGGAAAGGGGAAAAGGTAGGTTTTTAGGTGCGGCGTCTGAATGGCTGAATCTAATAGAGATTAGATCAAGTGACATGATTCATTTATTGATGCCAGTTCAGTTCCCGCCGCCGCATTTGAATCGATAGCTCGAAATAAGTAATCGCATGAAAGTTCAAACAAAAAGGGCTTAACCTTACGGTTAAGCCCTTCTGGTAAAATTGGTGGAGGCGGCGGGACTTGAACCCGCGTCCAGAACACCTACATCCAAGGCACTACATGCTTAGTCTCTCTTTTAATTAACCCGAATAAACTCCGAAAGACAGGATTTCATCGGGCGAGTCCGGTACTATTTCGCGGTTCACCCCCGGACGGAGTTCCCTCGCTATCAAATGTAAGATGACCATCTGCATACACCGCCCATTTGAGAGACCTGTGTCAGATGGCTAGCTAGCCTAAGCTGCTAGAGCGTAGTTATCGTCGTTTGCAACTATAACTGTGCGGCTTTTTACGAGGCCAACCGCCCCTCGGCATGCTCCCAGGGTTTCGTGAATCCTGTCGAATCCAGAATCGCCCCCAAGAATTTGATTGTAACCCGTAGCACTATGATCACCTAGCATCATTTGCTTCAAGTTCAATCGTTTGTTCATTATCCGTGCGTTTTTTCTTTTTTCATCACGCGGGCTTTTTCAACTTCCCATTCACGCGCTTTAGTATCTTCGCGCTTATCGTGATCTTTCTTACCTTTACCTAGGCCAATTTCCACTTTCACCCATGCACCTTTACGCCAGTACATTGAGATAGGAATAATAGAGTAGCCTTGGCGCTCAACTAAGCCAGCTAGTTTATCTAGCTCTTTACGGCTGAGTAGCAGCTTTTTCAAGCGTAGGGGATCGCAGACAACGTGTGTCGATGCCGTATTCAAGGGAATAATGGTGCAACCATGCATAAAGGCTTCGCCATTTTTCAGGAATACGTAACAGTCGGACAAGTTGACCTTACCCATACGGATAGATTTCACTTCCCATCCCATAAGGGATAGGCCGGCTTCCATTTTCTCTTCGAAACGGTATTCGAAGGTTGCGCGCTTATTACGTGCGATAGTCGCAGGCGCGGCTTTGCTTGAATTTTTCTTTACCATAGTGGCGCCATTATACGCACGGTGATTCAATTTGGTATTGATATAAGGTTTTATTTAGTTAATTTCAAGCCTCTATCGTGTTGTTGCTTGTTTTTTGAACGCCATTAAGGGGTTGAGTATCAGCTTAAGTGCACAAGGGGTGCGTTTTTTACGTATCGTGATAAAATCCGTGCAAATTTTGATTGCTTGCCTAAGTTGTTTATTGCACGTGCGTTATTTTCGTGCGTTTGAGTTTGCTTAGGTCGCTGTGAATACGTTAGTGAAGAGTACTAAGTCCTATGCCGCAAATTTCTCGAAGTGTGTTAGTCCGTTTTAGTGCGATGCAAATGTATGACTTAGTGAATGATGTCGAGTCGTATAAGGAATTTTTACCCGGTTGTGTGGGTGGCAAAGTCTTAGAATTTGATGGCAAGACTATGTTGGCATCTGTTGATGTGAGTAAAGCGGGGATCCGTAAGACATTTACGACTCGCAACCAAGTGGTTCCTGGTAAGAGTATTGATTTAACATTGGAAAATGGGCCCTTTAAGCATTTATTGGGGCAGTGGCGTTTTACTGAGCTGACTGAAGAGGCCTGCAAGGTAGAATTCGAGCTGAGTTTTGAGTTTTCAAGTTCGTTAGCCGATATGGCCTTTGGTAAAGTGTTTAATGATCTTATGGTATCAATGGTGACGGCATTTACGAGTCGCGCTAAGGTGATTTACAGTGACAAATGAGACAGATAAGTTTGTAGTTGATGTGGTTTATGCCTTGCCTACACAGCAAAAAGTGATTTCGGTGAATGTGAATCCCGGCACGTCAGCGATTGAGGTTGTGCGTTTAAGTAACATTGTAAGCTTTTTTCCTGAGATCGATTTAGACACGGTTAAGCTCGGTGTGTTTAGTAATGTGATTAAGCATGACCAAGTGATTTTACCGGGGCAAAGGGTTGAGATTTATCGTCCTTTGATTGCTGATCCTAAGGATGTGCGTCGTCGCCGAGCAGATAAAGCTAAAGATGAAGGCCGCGCGAATAAAGTGACGGGCGGACGGGCTTAAATACTGACATCATTGCTCAATAAAAAAGCGCCCTTGGGCGCTTTTTTGTATTTGATTGACTGAGAAGAGCATTAGCAAAGTTTAGGATATTACTTAATTGGTTTTTGAACTTGCGCTTCAGCTTGATTTTCTTTAACTAATGGCTTTTCATCGGCGCGCTGTGCTGGAATTTGTGGTACTAGCTCAGTTTTATTACCTGTTGGTAAGCTGCTTTGCTCTAGCGGCGTACTAAATTCTTTACTCAGTTCATAGTCGCCTTTTACTGAGGTAAGTTTATCGCCCGTAAAGTGCAGTATGAGTTCTTTATGCGTAATGCTGGCATCACGCCCACTCTTGTAGTGATACACATAGTACCAAGTATCGTCAGCAAAACTATCTCGTAATACCGGACGGCCGAGAATGTATTCGGCTTGTTCCTTGGTCATGTCAATGCGCAACTTTTCAACTTGTTGCGGTTCCATGTAGTTGCCCTGTGGAATGTCGGGCTTATAAATCAACCAATCGAACACGCTACAGGCACTGAGCGAAACAGAGAGCGCCACAGCGCCCAGTAGGGTAAGACTTTGCTTTTTATTGATCATTGTATGCGCTACTTCTGAAAATCTGGCGGCCATAATACCCAAGCATTCCCCCTCATGACAAGGGCAATCGGGCTTTGCTACCGTCATAGATCGAATTGTGTGACTTTTCGACCCAGTATGTTGGCTTTAGTTCTCAATCTTTAAGGATATTTATTCGCTAAAGTCATATGGGGCTATGAGTATGATTTTCGGCTTCAGAGCCGTACAGGTTTACTGTTGGCTGGATTGGGAAAAGAGTAAATGTGAGCGATTTCTTCTTTAAAGCCAAGCAATTAGTTAGTAAGTCGATAGACAGTATGTGTGGCGATAAACATAGTAATCTCGTTAAAATCAGATTAAAGTTACCGATATGTTTTTATTGTGTTCTTGTACTGTGGCTTTTTGCCGTGAGTTTGCAGTGTTAGAAATAAAATAGTGGGATAGATGCATTGGGTTCTTTAGTTTGCGTAGGTACGGGTTTACAACTGGCCGGACAGATCAGTGTGATGAGTCGTAGTTATATTGAGCACGCTGATGTCGTGTTTTCACTCTTGCCCGATGGTTTTTCGCAGCGTTGGATCCAGAACATTAATCCCAATGTCATTAATTTACAGCCGTTTTATGCACAAAATGGTGAAGTTAAAAATCGCCGAGAAACCTATGAACAAATGGTTAATTCTATATTGGAGGCGGTGAGGGCTGGCAAAAAAACCGTTTGTGCACTCTATGGTCATCCTGGAGTCTTTGCCTGTGTTTCCCATATGGCGATTACGCGGGCGAGGGCAGAAGGGTTTTCAGCGAAGATGGAGCCGGGGATTTCTGCCGAGGCGTGTTTATGGGCTGATCTGGGTATTGACCCCGGTAGCTCTGGGCATCAAAGCTTTGAAGCTAGCCAGTTTATGTTTTTTAATCATGTGCCCGATCCGACAACCCATTTATTGTTATGGCAAATTGCGATTGCTGGTGAACATACCTTAACTCAGTTCCATACTACGAGTGACAGGCTGCAGATTTTGGTTGAACAACTGAATCAATGGTATCCGCGAGATCATCAAGTGGTGATCTACGAAGCTGCTAATCTGCCAGTTCAAGCCCCTAGAATTGAGTATTTGCCGTTGAGTAAGCTACCCGAGGCAAACTTGTCTCCGAACAGTACTTTACTGATCCCGCCAGCAAAAAAACTCGAATACAACTATGCTATTTTAACTAAATTAAGCATTAGACTTGAAGATTTAGGCTAATTGTGAGTGCTGTACTTCTGAGCTGAATTCGGGAGTCATCATATAAATAAGGAAAGGTATGTCTGCATTATCGGATTTTTTTACCCAGTTAGGCCAAGATGCACAACTGATGGAAGCGTATCAACAGGACCCTGAGTCCGTTATGCGTGCCCATGGGTTAACTGATGAAGAAATTAGCGCTGTAATGACAGGGGATATGACAAAACTAAAAGTTTTGAGTGGCGACCAAAATTATCAAACATTTATTTTAGTCAATCATGGTAATAATTAACTAATCTTGAAACGGTTACGTTGTGCCCTATTAGCCATCTTCGCCTTGTGTTCGACAGCTTTGATGGCTAACTCTCTCGATTTTGATCAGGCACTCAATGAGCTTGATGTATTATTGCAATCTGATCTTAGTGCTGCGCAGAAAAAGCTTGCCGAATATGAGAAAGAATTCAGTCGTTTAACTACAATACAACAAGGGCGACTGAGGATAGATAGAGCGATAGGTTATTTTTTCATCGGTGAATATACTAAAGCGTTAGATGATCTTCACCAAGCTGAAACCTTAGTGACAAATACTGATTTATTAGCGTCAGTTTATAGTTACAAAGCCACTGTATATATAGGGATACGTGACTATGACAAAGCCTTGGCTGCAGTTGCTCAAGCATTAGCCCTAGTGGTGAATATTGATGATGTCACGATTAAACGGCACTCATATTTAAGAATTGCCAATATTTATTCCGAAATGGATGCTTATAGCGATATGGGCCTTTATGCCAATAAGGTGCTACAACTCGCAAAGGAAACCGATGTCCGCGATATTTGTCATGCCAAATTGTTGCGCGCTATTTATTTACTCGGCGTGAAAAATCCCGACGCCTTCGATGCCTTCGAAGATAGCCGTCAATACTGTGATACGAAGCAATTCCCCCTTCTGGCGACTATGTCGATAAAAGGCAAAGCTATGGTTTTGCAGGAGCGGGGCGATTTTTTAGGCGCGAGATCGATTCTGCTATTAGCTTTAAAAGGGTATGAAGCTTTTCAATTTCAGTTAGAAATCAGCCATGTACATGCACTACTTGCCGAGAATTACTTTGCCATGGGTGAGCAGGTTCAAGCGAAAAGTCACGCCGTTAAAGTGCTTTCATTCCCCGATGATAATAGCTACATCGAACATAAGCATATTACATATAAGGTATTTGCCGAACTGATGGCGGCGGATAAACAATTTGAGCAAGCCTATGAATACACAAGAAAAGAACAATATTATAATCAATTGATTTTTGACCAATCTAGAATGAAAACCATCGCTTATCAGGCGGCTAAGTTTAATGCTGATGAACAGTCGCGTGAAATCAATTTACTCAATAAAGAGCGTGAACTTTACATCGCTCAGCAAATGGTAAAAGAGCGGGAATACACCAATATGCTGATGTTTATCACTATTCTAATGGGTGGACTGTTCTTCCTTGGAATTTTGTTAGCCGTAGGTCAGATGCAGAAACGTAAGTTTATGCGTATGGCGAGAATGGATGCCTTAACAGGCATATTGAATCGTGGTGCAGGGCAAGAGTTGGGAGAAAACCTTTTTGTGCAAGCCACGGCGCGTAGCGGGGATTTCTGTGTCATTTTATTCGATTTAGATTTCTTCAAACGCATCAACGATTCTTTTGGTCATGGAACTGGCGATTGGGCGCTTAAAAAGGTGGTTGACTCCCTTAAATCCCATATCCGAAATGGTGATGTTTTTGCTCGTATCGGCGGTGAGGAGTTTGCAATTTTATTACCCTATGCCGATGAAGAGAAAGGCATGGAAGTGGCGGAGCAATGTCGAGCTCGTATCGAGGCCATTGATACCCAACATTCAGGGCATAAGTTCGTCATAACGGCGAGTTTTGGCGTGAGCGGTTTAATGGCTGATGATCTGAGTTTGGATCCATTATTTCACCGAGCCGACATGGCGCTCTATGCCGCTAAGGCCAATGGCCGCAACACCGTAGTACGCTATTCTGACATATTAAAATGTGACAAGCAGGCAACTGATTTACGGCGTCATATCGCATCGCCCTCTGTGTAATGCAAGTCGAGTGAGCATTTAGTCTCATCCAGAGTTGGCAAGCCCTTCCTGGTTTTATCCTTCTTTAGTTTATTGCTCACTTTTTATTTTGCAGCCACTCACTAAAATGCGATAACAGTCTAAGGTGTCTCTAAGCGCTCCTTTACTCTGCTTTGTTGCTCCAGTTGATTTCCTCTACGCTTAAGTGTTTTTCGTATCAAAATTTCTCATTTTTAATGAATTGCCTTGACCTTGTTAATAAATAAATGGGATATCATAGCTGATAATTGCCTAGCTATTGCTGGGTCCTTACATAGAACAATGCGCATTCCTTTTTCCGTTGGAGCCTTCATGGAACAGTCGAGTTTACTCACGTCGGTGCTGCTATTTTTATTGGCGGCGGTTATTTTTGTTCCCTTGGGTAAACGTTTTGGCGCGGGTCCTATTCTTTCCTATTTGGCCGCAGGGATTATTTTAGGCCCAGGTGGTATGGCGTTGGTTTCTGATCCTGCAGCCGTGTTGCATTTTGCCGAGTTAGGTGTGGTACTTATGCTGTTTGTACTTGGACTCGAATTGAATCCAAGTAAATTATGGGAACTTCGCAGTGCTATCTTTGGTTTAGGCAGTGGTCAGCTGTTGTTGTCATGGGCTGCGATTGGAGGTTTGGCTTGGGGCTTTGGCTTGTCTATTGAGGCGGCTTTAGTGGTTGGCGCCGCGCTATCTTTATCATCGACAGCCTTTGCCGTGCAGTTAATGAGTGAGCATAGGTTGCTCACAACCCCACTTGGACGTGATGCTTTTGGGGTCTTGTTAATGCAAGATCTTGCGGTTATCCCTATGTTGTTGCTGACAGCATATTTGGCGCCCAATTCTGCTCAGATTGAACATCATGCGGTGCCTTGGTACTGGACGTGTCTTGCGCTCGTTGGTTTTGTGTTATTGGGAAAATATTTACTGCCTAAATTCCTTAAACTAGTGGCAAGCAGTGGGGTGCGTGAAGTGCTCACCGCTTTTGCATTATTGCTGGTCATGGGTAGCGCTGAGTTAATGGAGTGGTTGGGACTTTCTGCGGGCATGGGGGCATTTTTGGCGGGTATTATGCTCGCTAACTCAAGTTATCGGCACCAGCTCGAAACTGACATAGAACCTTTTAAAGGCTTATTGCTTGGGCTGTTTTTCATGGCTGTCGGTATGAGTATGGATTTGAAATTATTGATATCTGATCCGTTACTTATTCTGGGCATTTTAATGGCTATGTTGCTGATTAAAACCTTTGTGCTGATGGTGTTGGGGCGCATTCGGCACCACAAATGGCGGCCTAGTATTGCACTAGGGTTGATCCTTGCTGAAGGGGGCGAATTTGCCTTTGTGCTGTTATCTCAGGCGCAGCTATCTGGTATTGTCGGCGATAAAATTGCGCAAGTCCTTGTGCTTGCTATTGGTTTGTCTATGGCAGTAACGCCTCTATTATTTACTTTGTTCCGAGCAACTAAAGCCAAAGTGGTGGATACTCGTCTGCCAGATACGATTAATGTCACCGAATCTGAAGTGGTGATTGCTGGATTTGGTCGAGTAGGCCAGATCACGGGGCGTATTTTGGCCTCATCAGGTATCCCTTTTGTCGCATTGGATAAGGATGCGAGTCATGTGGATGTTATTCGTAAATACGGTGGTGAAGTGTATTTTGGTGATGCCAGACGCTTAGACATGTTGATGTCGGCGGGGATTGCTCGGTCTAGATTACTATTGCTTGCCGTGGACAGTGTTGAGGATTCCATTGAAATTGCTCAGCAAGTGAAAACGCATTTTCCCCATATCAACATAGTCGCGCGGGCGAGGGACCGTAACCATGCTTATCGTTTGATGAGCCTTGGGGTGACGGATGTGTTTCGTGAGACCTTTGGTTCGGCGCTATCGGCCAGTGAGAAGATTCTCCAAGGCCTAGGTTTATCGCAGGTACAAGCCAACGAGCGGGTAAAAATCTTTGCTGAACATGATAAGAAACTGGTGATTGCGAGTGCGGCTCATCAGAATGATTTAGCGACGTTAATCAATTTATCGAATAAGGGTAAGGCAGAGTTGGAATCCCTCATGCGTGGCGATAGGGAGAATGTGAGCTAATGTTGTCACTCTGATTTGGATATAAAAAGAGAGCATAAATGCTCTCTTTTTTATTGGTTTACAACATCAAATTTAACGCTGATGTTTAAGTGTTAAAAGCTATAGCTGTATTGCAGTTTGACGTTGCGTTCTTCACCCGGCATACCTCCGAGGAACATGGCTTTACTGTAATAGTCTTTATTGAAAAGGTTATTAATGTTCAGCTGGATTTTCCAAGAATCCGCGTTGTAGCTCACTGCCGAGTCAACGACGGTATAGCTAGGCACGTAACCGTCTGGAATACCAAATGAGCTTGAGTGCGTACTGCGATCATCGACAAATTTTGCACCAAGGCTCAGCTCGATTGGGCTTGATAATCTAAACCAATCCGCGCCATAGGTAACCCAAGCACTGGCAGTGACATAAGGCACACCTTTTTGACGGCTGTCGTAATTTGCGACGTCATTCGGGTTTTGCTTATCCCTTGCATCTTGGTACATGCCATTAAGGTTAACGCGCCATTGATCATTCAGGTGGGCATTGAGATCGAGTTCGACCCCCTGAGTATCTTCGCTGCCATCGTAAAAATATACGGGAATATTAGGGGTTAATATGCCATTGGTATAATCAGGGTTGTTATAGGCGACATTAGTACGCGAGCTTTTAAAGAATACCAGTGAGCCAAGCAATTGATCCTCAAATGCTTTAAAGCGCATACCTACATCATTGCTAATTGATTCTGAATCATCTCGGTCGGTAGCATTATCTTTTACTGCATCAAGTACACTGTAAGCGGTGCGCCCTTTAGAATGGTTGATGAAAAATGATAAATCCTCAATCGGCATGTAGGTTAACCCTAGGTTATAGGTCATACCGTTATCTGTGGTATCAGCTTCTGGTGTTGCTTGGGATTGGCTAGTGCTATAGCGTGGATCAACACCAAAGTGCTCATAGGCTTGTTTAATTTCATTAAAGGCAACACCAATACGTGTGGTAAAGCCGTATGGCAGATAACTGACATGTTGTAAGCCTACGCCCCAAGCGCTGACTTTTTTGTCATAGTTAGCGGTTTTGAGTGGGTCATAGTCCTCGAATTTACCTGTGCCCCAATTAGGATTGCGGATGTCGTATATATAAGGCAGAGATCCTTGGTAAATGATTTTGCCATCTTTGTTTTTAAAGATTTGATCCGCATCGTAGATAGAATATTGTTGGAAACGAATATTACGATCTTCATAGTTGGCATTGAGCAGCAATTCATTGTCGACAGCGCCGAGCTGGAAATCATAACGTAGATCGGCAAAGTACTGCCACGAAGTCTCGTCGGCATCCACTTTACGGTATTCCTGACGTCTTGCAGCAAAAGGATAAAGTTCGCCGTTTTCAACTAATGGCGCGCGGGGATCAGTGTTGATCGGGTTTTTGCCTTGTTTCCAGTAGACGTAGTTATAAGCACCTGTTTGGCGGGCGAAGCCTGAAGTGTAGTCGCGATACTGTAATTGCTGATTAAGAAACAGATTATCGTTGAAGTAAATATTATGGGTTAGTTTAAATCTTAACTCTTCGCCTTCATTGTCCTTCGCCATTGGTGAAATCAGCCCTGCATCACCAAACGAATAGGGCCTTAAGCCATCAGCGCCTGACAACGAGGCCGCTAACTGCTGACGCTGTGCATCGGTCAGTTGTAGACCCTTACCACTTGGATCGTTGATCAAATCCTGCCAAGTGACCTCTCCCGCGCTCTTACCGCCGACTGAATCAGCATTGTAAATCCGAATCGGGTGGCCAATAGAGTCAACGGCGATAGCATCTTTTATGTAAGCACCTGAAAGCATTACATCTTGGCTATCACTTAACACCCATTTTAAGGCACCATAGATTTCGTCTCTGTCTGTACCTATATCGCGATAGCCATCACTGCGGCCGGATTTGGCCACTAAACGGTAGGCGACATCATCACTCAGGCCGCCCGTGCTATCCAGAGCAAGAGAGTAGGTATCCCATTGCCCAACTTCGGCGGTAAATTTGTTTTTTGACTCGAATTGCGGTTTTTTCTCAATTAAATTGATGACGCCGCCAGCACTCCCCATGCCATAGAGCCCAGTCGCTGGGCCTTTTAATACTTCTACGGATTCAACGTTGGTTAAAGAGCGCGTGGGGTTGAAGGTATTTCCTAGGCCTGCACCGCCATACATACCGTCATAGGTGTAATTTGCGCCTAAACCACGGATGACTATGTTGTCACCGATGCCATAGTTATTACCCGCTTGAGTCACACCACTGATGTTACGGATCAAGTCTTGCAGATTATCTGTACCTTGGGTTTCGATCAGTTCTTGGTCAACAATTACAACTGCAGCGGGTGTTTCCATGAGAGACATGTCGGATTTAGTCGCTAGCCCTGAATTTTTCACCACTGAGTTTTGTCTGCCATAAACCGTGATGCGCTCAACGTTGGCTTCAGTATTTGCTGATACCGAGTTAGCTTCGGCGGATGCAGTTTGCGATAAAACGGAAAGGCAGGCGAGTGCAGTTAGTGACAAACGAAATGATTTCATTAATGGTTCCCCCAAATAAATAGGTTGCGAATAGTAATGATTTGCATTTAAGTTGGCAACATATGTTTCAGATGTCGTGGTTGAAATGTGCAGTGCTGCGAATAAGTGTTACGAAAAGGCATGTATTTGAGGAAGTAAGGTATGGGTTCTCGCAGGAGAAAAGCTTCATAAAAAGTCGCGTCTAAGCTCCATCCCGCTGTAATGTCAAATTTGTTTCATTTTTTTATAAAAAAGTGATTTATTTTTTGAGTTAACCATCACATCCCACCTTGTTGATCGGGAAACGCAACCTGGTACTTAGTTTGAATCGCACACGACACTTATTTCGTTTACGTAAACGTCAAAATGAAACGGTCGTTTTAATTTGTGGCAATAGCAACAGTCTTTATCATTATGATTTATATGAATTTATCTGACTTACCTCTAGGTTAGTTCAAAACATTGAGCATTTTCTACTTAGGTCTAATAGAGTAAAAATGATGTAATAATTAATTTACTATTAGTTATTTAATTACGTAATTAATTACTTTGCGTATTGATTGGTAAAGTTGTCTGACAAGTTTCATTTAACTGCAATTGTCATATGTGATTAAAATGTTTAATTGCATATTTATCAGTTGTTTGTTGTTTGTTTTTTTGTTTGGTCAGACCAATTTTAGCATGGTTTCTACTTAGGTTAATGCATGTTTTTGTCAATCTTGGACTGTTGCAAATACAAACGTTTGTCGGTAAGTTTTAGTTCGAAACAAACATTTGATGGTTTTTTGGTGAGTTTATAAGCAGCGGTGATTGGGGATGCTACTGCTTTATATGTCAGCGCTAAGCCTGTGATAGTGGAGCCTCTTGGGAGGGCATCAAGATGACGGAACACACTTTGAGTGAACAGCAATTGAATTCGACACTGGGTAAAGCTACAGCAAACGCCACGCTTAATATTGTGGGTCGTGACATTCCAGGCCAAGAAGTCATATTTACCGAAGGGGCTGTCGCCTTACTCGAATCCCTTTGTCGTGAATTTGCCGACGAAGTACCCGCCTTACTCGCTAAACGTAAAGATAAGCAAGCGCGTATCGATAAAGGATCATTACCAGACTTTCTGCCTGAAACCCGCGCTATTCGTGATGGTGCATGGCAGATTCGTGGTATTCCCGATGACTTACTCGATCGCCGCGTAGAAATCACAGGTCCCGTTGAACGTAAGATGGTGATTAACGCACTCAACGCCAATGCCAAAGTGTTTATGGCCGATTTTGAAGATTCTTTAGCACCAAGCTGGGAAAAAGTCGTCGAAGGTCAAATCAATCTACGTGATGCCGTGCGTGGTGATATTGAGTACACAGCACCGGACACAGGTAAGCACTACAAATTAGGGCCAAATCCTGCAGTGCTTATTTGCCGCGTTCGTGGTCTGCACCTTAAAGAAAAACACGTGCAGTTTAATGGAAAAGCGATTCCTGGCTCACTGTTTGATTTCGCACTGTATTTCTACCACAACTATCGCCAACTTTTGGCCAAGGGCAGTGGTCCATATTTTTATATTCCTAAGTTAGAAAGTCATATAGAAGCGCGCTGGTGGGCAAAAGTGTTTGCTTTTGTTGAGGAAAGATTTTGTCTGCAAGCGGGCACGATTAAATGTACTTGCCTGATCGAGACGTTACCGGCCGTGTTAGAAATGGACGAAATTCTCTATGAACTACGTTCCAATATCGTCGCACTGAACTGTGGTCGTTGGGATTACATCTTCAGCTATATCAAAACATTAAAACGTCATAGCGACCGAGTCTTACCGGATCGCCAAGCCGTCACTATGGATACGCCTTTCTTAAGCGCTTATTCAAGACTCTTGATTAAGACTTGTCACAAACGCGGAGCTTTAGCGATGGGCGGCATGGCAGCCTTTATTCCTGCTAAAGATCCTGCTCAGAACGAAGCCGTATTGCAGCGAGTTCGTCGAGATAAAGAGCTTGAGGCGCGTAACGGCCACGATGGCACTTGGGTAGCGCACCCTGGCCTTGCCGACACCGCTATGGGGATTTTCAACGAATACATAGGCCAAGATCACTGTAATCAATTACATATTACCCGTGATGTAGACGCGCCAATTCTGGCTAGTGAGTTACTTAAAACCTGCGATGGTGAGCGCACTGAACAAGGGATGCGTCTGAACATTCGTATCGCCCTGCAGTATTTAGAGGCGTGGATCAGCGGCAACGGTTGTGTACCTATTTACGGCTTAATGGAAGATGCGGCTACGGCTGAGATCTCTAGAGCCTCAATTTGGCAATGGATCCAACACGGTAAGTCGCTGTCAAACGGCAAATTAGTGACCAAACAACTCTTTAAAGACATGTTGGTTGAAGAGCTGTCGAACGTGAAAAAAGAAGTGGGTAGCGACAGATTCACCCATGGCAAATTCACCCAAGCAGCGGTGTTGCTTGAAGACATTACCACCTCCGACGAGCTGGTCGATTTTTTAACCTTACCCGGTTACGAAATGCTGACAGCCTAGGATGAGCCCATTTGCTTGAACCGTTTTAGGTAAACCAGATTTAGCTGTGGCGGGGCTACCGCCAACCAAATAATTTAGCAGAGTGAAACTGGGGGCAGTTTCATGATAGCTACAACATCAAAGATAAAGGAGCGACACTATGACTAAGGCAACGACTCAGACTTCACGTCAAGAACAGATTGATGCAATCAAGAGAGATTGGGCAGAAAACCCACGTTGGAAACACGTGCGTCGTCCTTATACCGCAGAAGAAGTGGTTGCGCTTCGCGGTTCAATCGTGCCTGAGAATACTATAGCTAAGCGCGGTGCTGCTAAGTTATGGGAATTGGTTAACGGTGGCGCTAAAAAAGGCTATGTGAATTCACTGGGTGCGTTAACGGGTGGTCAAGCGGTACAACAGGCGAAAGCGGGTATCGAAGCGATTTACCTTTCAGGTTGGCAAGTGGCAGCCGATGCTAACTTAGCCGGCACTATGTACCCAGATCAATCTTTATACCCAGCCAACTCAGTGCCAGCTGTGGTGTCACGCATCAATAACTCATTCCGTCGCGCCGACCAAATTCAGTGGGGCAATGGCGTTAATCCAGAAGATGAAAAGTTTGTTGATTACTTTCTGCCAATTATTGCTGACGCAGAAGCGGGCTTTGGCGGCGTATTAAATGCCTTCGAACTGATGAAGTCGATGATCGACGCGGGCGCTGCCGGTGTTCACTTTGAAGATCAGTTAGCTTCAGTGAAGAAATGTGGTCACATGGGCGGCAAAGTATTAGTGCCAACCCAAGAAGCGGTACAAAAGCTGGTTGCTGCACGCTTAGCGGCGGATGTGAGCGGTGTCGATACACTAGTTATCGCCCGTACCGATGCTAACGCGGCCGATTTGTTGACTTCAGATTGCGACCCATACGACCGTGATTTCGTGACTGGCGAGCGCACCAATGAAGGTTTCTACCGTGTTAAAGCGGGTCTTGACCAAGCTATTTCTCGCGGTCTTGCCTATGCCCCGTATGCGGATTTGATTTGGTGTGAAACCGCTAAACCGGATCTTGAAGAAGCGCGTGTTTTTGCTGAAGCTATCCATGCTCAGTACCCAGATCAACTGTTGGCGTATAACTGTTCGCCTTCGTTCAACTGGAAGAAAAATCTGGACGACGCCACTATCGCGCGCTTCCAACAAGCATTGTCAGACATGGGCTACAAGTACCAGTTCATCACTTTAGCCGGCATTCACAACATGTGGTACAACATGTTCGACCTCGCTTACGACTATGCTCGTGGCGAAGGCATGAAGCATTATGTTGAAAAAGTTCAAGAAGTTGAGTTTGCTGCTGCGAAGAAAGGTTACACCTTCGTCGCGCATCAACAGGAAGTGGGCACAGGTTATTTCGACCAAGTGACTACGGTTATTCAAGGTGGCCATTCATCAGTAACCGCACTGACAGGTTCTACCGAAGAAGAGCAGTTTTAAGCAGTAAGCAGCGCTTAGGATGATCCATTGTGATTGTGGATCACTCCTTAGCACGCCTTATGCTGATGTATCTGGTGAGGCGTGGTTAAAAACTCGAAATAGAGGGCAAGGGCGGACTGTGATGAGTTACCTACCTTGCAGCTTAAATCTCGAGTCGAGTATGAAAGAGTGTTACCTGTAAGCCTGTGTTTAGCTGCTCTGCAGCTGTTATCCCCGTGCAGTTCGCCTACATGTGCTGTGCGGGTTTTTAAGTCAAATTTTGTGACTTAACTTCCTACCCAGTAAGTTTTTGCTTGCCTTAGCTTGGCGACTCTATGAGTCGCTATTTTTTTGCTTATTGGTTCACTATTGCGCTGATTAATATGGTGCAACTCTGATGCGACTTGGTGCATTAATCGGATTATTTTACAGCATCTTATTGCTATCTCATTGTTATTTAATAGCTATCAAATGTGGCCTGAATAATGCTCTGAATATTACGGGAAGTTACAGTGCATTAAAGCTGATTATTGGCATTCACATTGAGGTCACCGCCATGAAATATTACAGTCGCCGTTTAGTTAAACCTGAACATTTAAATCCAGCAAATACCCTGTTTGGCGGTCAGTTGCTCAGTTGGATAGATGAGGAGGCCGCTATTTTTGCTGCCTGCCAGATGAAGAGCACTAGTCATGTGACTAAGTTGATTTCTGAAATCAACTTTATGACGCCAGCGCATCAAGGGGATGTGATTGAGTTTGGTCTGGAGCTGGTGAGTCTTGGCCACAGTTCTATTACCGTGAGCTGTCAAGTACGCAATAAGATGACGCAGGCGCCAGTGGTGAGTATAGATAAGATGGTGTTTGTGCATGTTAATGCCCAAGGATTGCCCGTGCCCCATGGTATTCGGGCGAATGCGGCTTAAGGGGCGTAGCGCTTAAAATGCGTGATGCTTAAATGTATAAGATGCTTAAAATGAGCAGTGACGCCTAGGCGTCACTGTCATTAGTCTTTGGTTAAATCTTCTTTTACCGATTTGACCGCATCGCGTGAAGCATGACCTATGGCTTTTGTCGTGTCTCGAGTCGCGTGGCCTATCTCAGTGGTGACTTCTTTAGTCGTTGTGCCGATGGCACGGCCTGCGTCCTTTAAATCCGCACAGGCGGATGTAGCGAGTAATAAAGGAATAATAATGAGCGTCGCTTTATTCATTGTGATGCCAATCCTCAATTTAAGTTCGTAACTCAATTTACTGGGCCTTGCCATTTTTACTGTGCTAAATGACATTCGGGACAATATAACAGATCTTGAGCTGAATCACGCTATGGCGACATTATCTGCTGAGTCGCTGTTGCAATGCTTCTGTTCGAGTATCAACCGAGTGAGTGAAACTAAGAGCATTAAATGACGTCGTGGGTTGAGTTATCGAACTCGACAAATAAAAACGCCAGTGGCGTTTTGCGCACTGGCGTCTAAGGTCGCTAAATAATACTGCAAAGATTATTCGAGTTTGGCTAAGCGTTGTTGATAGTCTTCAATCAGGTGCTGCATGATTTCTTCTGGCGCCGCATCGTCACAGCAATCGTCTAAAAAGATTTTAAAGGTGACTAAGGCATGGCCGTCATTTTTGAGTCTGTCACTCTGCATTGAGAAGTAAGCATCTTCATTTTCGGCTTTACGAACCACAAACTTATTCGTTTCGAAGGTTTTTTCCCCAGAAAGCTCGTGCCATTTAGTGATGCGATTTAACGCGATCTCACAGGACTGGTTCATTTCAATATGATTTAACCAAGTAACGGGATGTTCAGGATCTTTGTAATGTGGACATCTAACTGTGTAGTTATATACATGGGTGATTGCAGTCATAGCGTACCTACCTGTTCGAGGATATTGTTGCCATCATAGGCATCGTTTTTGAATTCGGTCAATCATTAATTAAGTCTATATAGCCTTGATGTTTTTTGACGGAGAAGGATAGTTACTGCATGAAAATTAACCATTTACTTAATCTGTCATGTCTCTATTTAGCATGAGTTTTATGCCAATAACTTTGTGCTAGATCTCAGTTTTGGGTGAAGTTTCGCTTTTGCTGAATTACTGATTAATAAAGCAACAACTTGGTCGTCAGTAAGTCTTATTGATAAAAAGAGTTAGCAGCGGAGTAAATAGGTTAATTAAACTTTGATGGGAGCTATACGGGTAACTGGCAGCATAAGTTGTCGCAGAGGAAACGCAGAAGGCAGAATGGACAGAGGCCCATTCGTTAGAACGGGCCTCTCAGCTGGCTTCATCTTTTGCAGGGAAAAAGCGAACTGGGGCCATCTTATCGGATCTGTAACAGTCTGTAACCCACAGAGATCACGTTTTTTATATCATTTTGCTATGAATATTTGAGGTTCAGATCCTTTCTTCTTGAATATGCTGATTTGTGAGTGTTTTGTCAGTGCAAAGGTGCATAGACACTGAGTTTTATGTTGGTTTTTGTTACTCAATTTTTAAGATAGCAACTTACCTCACCATCTTGTTGATACAGGTGTAAAAAAGGCCCCAATAGTGCAGCAATAATCTGTGCACTATTGGAGCCTAAAACGAATTCATTGGAGGATGAAGTCGTGTTTACGCACTAGCAGGACAATAAGTCGTTATCCAGCAAGTTAGCGCACGATTATAGTGCGATAACTTACGATAGATAAGGAATGGCACTTACTACGCACAATTACAGCGCATTAGTGAAGATCTGACAGATCTCCGCATGGGTCGCTTGTTTTGGATTCGTGAATCCACAGGCATCTTTTAACGCGTTATCCGCAAGTGTTGGAATATCTTCCGCTTTCACGCCTAATAAGGTTAGGTTTTCAGGGATCTTAACCGCAACAGACAGTTTTTTGATTGCCGCTATCGCCGCACTGGCACCTTGCTCATTTGTCATCGCAGACACATCGACACCCATAGCCTTGGCAATGTCTTTTAAGCGTGCAGGGACGACTTGGGCGTTATATTCCTGCACATGGGGCAGCAGCAGGGCGTTACACACGCCGTGGGGCAGATCGTAGAAACCGCCTAATTGGTGCGCCATCGCATGCACATAACCTAAGCTGGCATTGTTAAACGCCATACCCGCTAAGAATTGGGCGTAGGCCATTTGTTCACGGGCGTTGATGTCTTGACCGTTTTCAACTGCGTTGACTAAGTTAGCTTGAATCAATTCCATAGCCTTGATCGCACAGGCGTCGGTGATCGGGTTAGCTGCAATAGACACATAGGCTTCAACCGCGTGAGTCAGTGCATCCATACCGGTTGCGGCAGTTAGGCTCGCAGGCTTTTTCAGCATGAGCTCAGGGTCGTTGACCGACAGCAAAGGCGTGGTGTGTTTATCGACAATCGCCATTTTAATGTGGCGGGCTTCGTCGGTAATGATACAGAAGCGCGTCATTTCACTGGCAGTACCTGCCGTCGTATTAATGGCCACTAACGGCAATTGTGGTTTTGCGGATTGATCTAACCCTTCGTAATCCTTAATGCTGCCGCCATTGGTGGCAACAAGGGCGATACCCTTGGCGCAATCATGGGGTGATCCGCCGCCGAGTGAAATCACAAAGTCACACTTGTTGGCTTTTAACAGGGCTAAACCCGCTTCGACGTTGGTCACGGTTGGGTTAGGTTGTACGCCATCATAGATGGTGGAGGTAATGCCATTTTGACCGAGTTTTTCGGCCACTTCACCCACTAAGCCAATCTTGACTAAGGGTTTATCTGTCACTATGAGTGCGTGTTTAAAGCCTAAGGTTTTGATGTCACCGATAGCATCATCCACTGCGCCTTGGCCTAATACGTTGACAGAAGGAATAAAAAATTTAGCAGCCATAAAATCCACCTATTTGCTTGTAAAGATTAAGTTGTGTTCTTTTCTGGTGATCAAGCTACCAATTTGGAGGTAGTGAAAGTGTGAGCTTGATCGAGTTCGGCGCTTATCTGAGGGTAATTTCCCACTAAAGTTGGAACTGGGTAACTAAATTTCGGACTTTTATGACGGGTATTAGTGTTGGCGTACGATATGGTTTTTTTAGCGTTGTTAGCGCCCCTGGTGATGCATCATTTCTGTGCATTTTTCGTTTACTTTTTATCCCACTTTCTTATCCAAGTTTGACGGCTCAATTGTTAAATCTAACAGAGGTTAAACCTCATGAATACTCTCATTTGTAGCATTAACTCCAATTAATTAGTTTGATATCTAATATTAATTTATGCGTGCTGCTGTGGTTGTGGTAGGGCCGTAAGTCAAAGAAATCTATACATTTAACTTTTTTTTACACATTAATTCATTTTTACATAACTAACTTGTGAGCTTTGTCACTGTGCTATTTTAGGTTGATAGTTACATCACTAATCATTATCATGATTGTTAATTGAACGTTCAATTAACGTCGTTCAGAGTATTGAGAGAGTGGTTATTCCTTGAGTATTTATGCCTAAAGCCGCAATGAAATTGATACGCAGACAGCAGCTTATCGATGCGACATTAGCATCGGTTGCCTTGCATGGATTGCAGCACACGACCATCAACAGCATTAGTCAGTTGGCGGGGATGTCGTCGGGGATCATCAGTCATTATTTCAGTGGTAAGCAGGGCTTAATCCAAGCGACGCTGCGCCACTTGCTCGAGCAGTTAAAGCAGGCGTTGCTCAATCGAATCCAAGGACAAGTGTTGGCGCCAACAGAGCGCTTAATGATGATAGTTGAAGCGAATTTTACCGAGTTACAGCGCTCACGAAATGTCACTCACACTTGGCTGAGTTTTTGGGCACAGGCCGTCCACGATCCCCAGTTAGCCCGTTTGCAGAATATCAATAGTCGCCGCTTATACAGCAACTTACATTTTTCCTTTCGGCACGTGTTGCCCAAAGAGTTTGCCCTGATGGCTGCTGAGCAAACGGCGGCGATGATCGATGGATTCTGGTTACGCAGCGCCTTAAGTGAAACCCCTGAGCAGGATTTTGTTCAGGCCGAAAAATTATGCAAAACCTTTATCCATAACGTGATAAAGCAGCATGGAGTTAATACATGTCAGTATCAGTAGAAGTTCAGTACAACTTTATTGCGGGTCAGTTGCTCGCTAACGACAGCGGCGAAACCTTCGACGTCGTCAATCCTGCCACGGGGCAATTGGCGTATCGAGTGCAAGTGGCCGATGAAAAAATTCAGCAAGCGGCCATCGAAAGCGCCAAAAAAGGCTTTGCGATTTGGTCTGCCATGAGTGCCACCGAACGCAGCCGTATTCTGTTAAACGCGGTCGCATTATTGCGGGCTCGTAATGATGAACTCGCGGCAATCGAAGTGTGCGACACAGGTAAACCTTGGCAAGAAGCCTCAGTGGTTGATGTGGTCACAGGCGCAGATGCTATCGAATTTTTCGCCCATATTGCCCCAGGGCTTGAAGGCGCGCAGCAGCAAGTCGGTGGGGATTTTTATTACACCCGCCGCGAGCCTTTAGGCATTTGTGCTGGCATTGGCGCGTGGAATTACCCATTACAAATCGCCTGTTGGAAGGCCGCACCTGCCTTAGCTAGCGGCAATGTGATGATTTTTAAACCTTCGGAAGAAACGCCGCTTGGCGCACTGAAATTGGCGCAACTCTTTAGTGAGGCGGGTCTGCCCGATGGCGTATTTAACGTCGTGATGGGTGACGGCAAGGTTGGCGCTTGGTTAACGGGGCATCCAGATATTGCCAAAGTGTCCTTCACGGGCGAAGTCGGTACCGGTAAAAAAGTCATGGCCGCGGCGGCAAGTTCATTAAAAGACGTCACTATGGAACTCGGTGGTAAATCACCGCTTATCGTATTTGACGATGCCGATATCGATAATGCCGTTTCAGGTGCCATGCTCGGTAACTTCTATACCCAAGGTGAAGTCTGTACTAATGGGACGCGGGTGTTTGTCCATGAGTCAGTTTATCCACGTTTTATCGAAAAACTGCTTATGCGTACTCAAACCAATATTGTGGTGGGCGATCCTATGGCGCCAGAGACTAACTTTGGCGCCTTGATCTCCAAAGATCACCAGCAAAAAGTACTCGATTATATTCAGCAAGGTATCGATGACGGCGCAACTCTGCTCACCGGTGGCACAGCATTAACGCCGGAAAATGCTCCCAATGGTTACTTTGTTGCCCCGACGATTTTCACCCATTGCACCGACGAGATGCGCATCTGTAAAGAAGAAATCTTTGGCCCTGTAATGTCCGTGCTTACCTTTAAAGATGAAGCCGAAGTGATTGCTCGGGCAAATAATACCGCCATGGGCTTGGCCGCTGGGGTGTTTACCCAAGATATCAGCCGTGCCCATAGGGTCATTCATCAGTTACAGGCGGGTATTTGCTGGATTAATGCCTATGGCGCCTCGCCAGCCGAAATGCCAGTAGGTGGGTATAAGTTGTCGGGTATTGGCCGTGAAAACGGTAGCGAGACACTCAAGCATTACACCCAAGTTAAAGCCGTTTATGTGGGTCTGCAGCCCTTAGAAAGCCCATTTTAAGGAGGCATTTTGACTCAGTCATTAGAGCAAAAATATTATAACTACATCATAGTTGGTGCAGGATCAGCGGGTTGTGTGCTCGCCAATCGCTTGTCAAAGGATCCTAAAAACGAAGTGCTGTTATTAGAAACCGGTGGTAGCGATAAGAGCATCTTTATTCAAATGCCGACGGCGTTATCAATTCCGATGAACAGCCCTAAATATGCTTGGCAGTTTGAAACTGAGCCTGAGCCATATTTAGATAATCGCAAGATGCATTGCCCTCGGGGCAAGGTGCTTGGCGGTTCATCCTCGATCAACGGCATGGTGTATGTCCGTGGTCATGCCAGGGACTTTGATGAGTGGCAGGCGCAAGGGGCGACCGATTGGGATTACAGCCACTGCTTACCGTACTTTAAGAAGGCGGAAACCTGGGCCTTTGGGGGTGATGAGTATCGCGGTGAGTCAGGGCCGTTAGGGGTGAATAACGGTAATCAGATGCAGAATCCTTTATATCAAGCCTTTGTGGATGCGGGCATTGCGGCGGGGTATTTATCGACCGCCGATTATAATGCGGCGCAGCAAGAAGGTTTTGGCCCTATGCACATGACGGTCAAAAAAGGCGTACGCTGGTCAACCGCCAATGCCTATTTACGCCCAGCGATGGCCAGACGTAACCTCACGGTTGTGACCCACGCTTTAGTGCATAAAGTGTTATTGGAAGGACAAACGGCTGTTGGCGTTCGCATTGAACACAAAGGTAAAGTTGAAGATATTCGTTGTAACAAAGACGTGATTTTAGCTGCGGGCTCAATAGGTTCGCCGCATTTACTGCAATTATCAGGCATTGGCGATCCCCAAGTATTGGCCGATGCAGGGGTCGAGTTACAACATGAGTTGCCCGGTGTTGGTCAGAATTTACAGGATCATTTAGAGTTTTATTTCCAATTCAAATGCCTTAAACCGATTTCACTCAATGGCAAGTTAGATCCTTTCAGCAAGTTCTTAATCGGTGCTCGGTGGATTTTAGATAGATCCGGTTTAGGGGCCACGAATCACTTCGAGTCCTGTGGTTTTATTCGCTCAAAAGCGGGTCTGGAATGGCCAGATTTACAGTACCACTTTTTACCTGCGGCTATGCGTTACGATGGCAAAGAAGCCTTTGCGGGTCATGGGTTTCAGGTACATGTAGGCCATAACAAGCCTAAGAGTCGTGGTGCCGTGACCTTAGTGTCGGCAGATCCTAAAGCGCCGCCCAAAATTCAGTTCAATTATTTACAGCATCCCGATGATATTGAAGGCTTTAGGGCCTGCGTGCGTTTGACTCGTGAGATCATCAATCAAGCGCCATTCGATGAGTATCGTGGTGAGGAAATTCAACCCGGCACACAAGTGCAAACCGATGCGCAAATCGATGCCTTTGTGCGTCAATCGGTTGAGAGTGCTTATCATCCTTCTTGCTCGTGCAAGATGGGCACGGATGCGATGGCGGTGGTGGATCCCGAAACCCGCGTGCATGGCTTGCAGAATTTACGGGTGGTGGATTCTTCTATTTTCCCTACTATCCCGAACGGCAATTTGAACGCGCCGACCATCATGTTGGCCGAGCGCGCCGCGGATATGATTTTAGAGGCTGAGATGTTAGCGCCAGCGGACTGTGCTGTTGTGGTTGCCGACGCTTGGCAAACTACACAAAGAAGTACTGCGACAAGTTAACGGCGCAAGTTAACGCCATAAGTGCCTGCTCGGTCCGTCGTATCGATGGACTGGCGGCTTCAATTTTGAAATGACTCATTAATTGATGACTCAAAAGAGTCATGATTCATTTTGTCTAAAGGGTCGGTTAGCCCGCAGTGAGTGTGCAAATGACCGCTTTCACGACTGATCATCTATCAGGGTTTAACTATCGCGGAGTGTTTTTAAGTAGCGATATTTAAGGCTTGAGGGCAGAACGTTGCCTTTAAAAATGGATCAGTTTTTATTATTAAATAAAAACATGGAGTTACATTTTATGGGTTTATATCCAGATGCCGACTTACACCCAATATCGACTGGGACTGAGTGCTCATTATGACTTGGTTATTATCCGCAGGGATACTGTTCACTTTTACCGCGATTGCGTTTGTGATTTATCGCTGGGGCAATATTCGCTGTATCGGCGTGACGCCTGTGCGTACTTTTACCTTTATCGCGATTCTGTTTACCTCAGGACTTGATGTCGGCTTGATCATGTTTCCGCTCACCGAGTTTGCGGGTTACGCCAATGTGGCGGCGAGTCCTGAATACGGCTTTAGTAATCCGCTGGCGATTGAGTTTGGCTTCTGGGCCTTCTTGATTTGGAGCTTCTACTTTTTAACCTGTTTTTATTTTTGTGTCATCGAGCCTAGGGTGAGATTCTTCGATATTCCTTGGGTTAAGTTCATCAATAATATCGTAATTATTGGCACCTGCGCCTTTACCGCCTATTTGCTATTGAGCAATTTACCTTGGTATTTACCCGAATTAGGTGATGGCGAAACCATAGTCGGTAGCTTCTATTTAATCGTATTTATGGTGATCGCCGCGGCTGTGTATTCCAGCACTAGCATACGTTATGTGCGTATCTTGAGTCTGGCGAGCACCTGGTTATTTTTAGGCCTGATTGCCATGATGTGGGCCAGTGCATTTTTATCGGCTGACTCGAGTGTGGGCGAGTTCTTTACGACCTTTGCCATGCTGGGTGACTACTTCGGCAATATTCAACATTTTGTGTTACCCATTAATGACTACCATGAGTTTTATCTGTTCTGGTGGTTTGCGTGGAGCATTATGATAGGCCAATTTACCTCGCGCTTTGTCGGTGGCATGAAAACCTATCAAGTGCTGTTGGCCATGATGGTGTTTCCGTCTATCCCCATCGCGATTTGGTTCACTGTACTTTATTACTACAGCGCCAATGGCTTAGATACCTCGGGCTTCTATAATCTGGCGATGGTGATTGTGGGAATTACCTTTGTAATCAATTCACTCGACTCACTGGTGCGCCTCTATACCGATAATCTTAATCTGACGATTGAGCGCTTAGGCAAGCTTAAATATGTCAGTTTTAACTTAGTCTTACTCTGCAGTCTGACATTACTGTTTCAATTAGACTTTCTTCAAATTCAATGGGTTGGTGCAATCGCACTGGGCCTGATCTTTAGCTGTTTTGGTTACATCATGATGACGCAATTGCAAACTGTTCGTGCCATTGAGCGCTCGCCAAAAGAGAACAAAATCGACTTTACTAAAATTGAGCTAGCTAACTAATGGAAAAATTAATAATGAAATCAAAATGTTTTTATCTTGTCGCCGGCGGATTGTTATTGATGTCGACTGTGGCGAATGCCGGATTATCGGCCACTGTGACGGCGACGTCGGATTACACTTTTAACGGTGTCAGTCAAACGGACAACGGCCCAGCGCTGCAAGGCAATTTGGATTACGGTTTTGATTCGGGATGGTACGTGGGCGGCTTTACCTCGAACGTCGACTTTGGGGGCAGCGATGACACTTGGTTGGAGCTCGATGCCTATGCGGGTAAGTTTTATCAGCTCAATGAGCAACTGAGTTTCGATGTCGGACTGGCTTATTATACTTACCACGGCGAGTCGTTTTCCGATGAGTACAACTATCCTGAGCTGTATAGCAAGTTAGGATATGATAGTTCACTGGGTCACTCTGAGGCTAAGTTGACCTATACATGGGATTACTTTGGTTTGGGTGGTGAGCATTACACTATGTTGCTTGGCCATACTGTCAGTGTCGCTGAAGGACATGATATTCGCTTTAGTGTCGATCGCTCGACATCACTTGATGAGGATAAATGGTCATGGGATGGTGGCAAATCCTTTAATCATTTCCGTATCGCCTATCTGACCAGTTGGAGTGGCTTTGATTTCAGTCTTGCCGCCGAAGATACCAGCATGAACTTAGATACCAGTGACGAGCGTCTAGTGTTGTCAGTATCGCGTCAATTCATGTTGTAATCTAAGGGACTTTTACCATAAAAGTGCCTCCCGTGGGTGAGTTCAGTCGCGCTTTCTGGTAAGGTGCACTCGTTGCTTAGAATGGGGAGAATGAAAAGAACGATGGAAAAGTACGAACAACTGCTTATTTCGCTGCGCCGAGTGATACGCGCTATCGACATTCATTCTCGCCAGCTAAACAAACACTCAGGTTTAACTGGGCCGCAATTGATGGTGATGCAGAAAATCGCCCAATTGGATGCGCCATTGGCTAAAACCGTGGCGGAAGAAATTACGCTGAGCCCTGCAACTGTGACGACCATTATCGATCGACTCGAGGGCCGTGGTTTAGTGATCCGTCTGCGCAGTGAGACTGACAAACGTAAGGTGCATTTATACCTTAGCGATGCGGGCCGAGCGCTGTTACAGGACTCACCTAAACCGCTACAGGATCATTTTATTAAGCGTTATCAGAATCTTGAAGAATGGGAGCAGAGTCAATTGCTCTCAGCCGTTGAGCGTATAGCGACTATGATGGACGCCGATAAAATTGATGCGGCGCCTATGCTCTTGGTGGGGAAGATCCAAGGGGATGAGTAATCGTTTAGCTCATGCTTTAAATTGATTAGACGTTAAAATCGATTAGATTTTAAAATGAAAAAGCACTGAATCTTCAGTGCTTTTTTGCTTTTAGTTAGATGTCGTTTAGCTGTGCGTCTTTTAGATGCTTAAGCAGCAGGGCAGCTTGTTTTAGCAACAGAGTTAATCAGGATTTCTTGCACTGGCGTATTAGCAAAACCACCGCTGTTTTTTGTCGGTACTATGCTGATTTGATCCGCCACATCCATGCCGTCGACCACTTTGCCAAACACGGCATAACCATAATTACTCGCAGACGCATCCAAATGTGGATTATCTAACACATTGATAAAGAACTGTGATGTTGCAGAGTTAGGATCATCCGTGCGAGCCATGGAGATAGTGCCACGTTTGTTGCTAATACCGACTGCGGCTTCATTCTTGATGGGGGCATCGCCTGGTTTGCTTTTGAGCCCAGTGGTAAAACCGCCGCCTTGGATCATAAAGTTATTAACGGTTCTATGGAATAAGGTGCCGTTATAGAATGACTTATCAACATACTGCTTAAAGTTTTTACCTGTGATTGGCATGTTAGTTAAGTCAATGGCAAGTGTGATATCGCCTTTCGTGGTTTTCATTAAATAACACACATCCGCAGCTAAGGCTGGCGGAGTGGGATCGGGCGTCGGTGGCGTCGGCGTTAAATCACCATCTGTACTTCCTTCACAACCCGTCAAGGCAATGCAGCCGACAAATAGTAATCCTGATAACTTCTTCATTTCATATCCTTATTCTCAATCATCATTGGGGTGTTTTTGCTTTAGCATTCCATGGGAGCGAGCCACTGACGTATATGCGATGGCATATCAGGTTCCATGAATTTAATGTTGTTATTATGTTTCTATGCTGTAGCGAAACGAGATGTTGACAGAGGAGAGATAGGCTGTTCAAGTTATAAAACGCAATTGATACAAAGTGTTGCACTGATGTCTGTGGTTAATATGTCACCTGACGTATTTGTTAGTATTAGTCTGAACGCAATGACATAAAAATGACTTACGCTTGTCATGTTATTTCTATCCCTTTGCTCTTCACTTATTGCATGCTTTAGGAGCCATGCTTGCCCTCTTGCTGAACGCATGCCCCAATTTAGTGCATTCCACTCTTTATATCCTGATAGCTACTGAGCGCCAACTTAACTGAGTGCTTCTAGTAAGTTACTGATTTTTTGAAAATGTTTTTTGTTATTTCTCTGAAATATTTATGTCATCTTCTTGTTACTTTTCGTTGGCATGGTTACTGTATATCTAAAGCTATGGATGAGCGGTCGCGGGGGCGACAAAATATGGGGCTGGAAAAGTTGCTGTATTTGCGGGGAGTTGGGGCAGAATTTACTGATTGTTTTGGCCAAAATATCCATATTTCCGAGGTAGACAGGCAAGGTATCTTGACCTGTATGTTACAGGAAAAAAACACCGTGGCAGGGACTGCCATTGATGCTTCTGCTACAGAAGCGTTATCGAGTGATGCTGGGCTGACCTGTGTCGATGCGGTATTGACCGAAGCACTGATAGCGTCGCAAATTGATCTACTGGATGCCCGTCCTTGGACTCAGGTGCTACCTGAATTCCATTGGTGTTTTGTGGATGAACCTTGGATAAGCCTTTGTTTACCGGAAACCTATACCTCAGATCTGAGTGTGGCGATTGAATGCGAACAGGGTGAGTCCATCGTATTCGATGTGCCTTTCTCGGCGCTTAAGTCCATTGGCGATTACCGCATTGAACAAACGCTTTATCTACACTATCGCCTTGATCTTACGCAACTGGGATTCGCACGCCTCGATTTAGCTGAGGCCAAGACCCAAGCTTTCCCTGACAACTTAATTCCCGCCGAGACTGAAGCGGTGAATTTAGCGTCCTATTTCCTGAGCAGCCAAGAGTTCACTAACAACCCTGCATTCACAAAAAACCAAGACTCATTTGTGCAAGTAGCAGACAAAAATGCGAGTGATTTCTCTGTGTTAGGTTTGGGCTTTCATCGTATAGCCTTAAGCTTAAAACATGCCCTATCGACAAGTACACAAGCGCCAAGCTCTGCGCTAGAGGGCAGTGTGACTGTAGAGGCTGATACTCGTACTTTGTTTTCTGGCACCTTAATGGTGGCGCCGCGGGCCGCCTACCAAGGCGTACTCACGGCTGTTGCCCAAGGTAAACGCCATAAACCTTGGGGGATCAGCGTTCAACTCTACAGTTTGCGCAGTGAGAGCCAATGGGGCATTGGTGACTTTGGTGATTTAGAACAACTGATCGGGCTGGTGGCGGCGCAGGGCGCGGATTTCATTCAACTCAATCCCTTGCATGCCCTCGATATCGCGGCGCCAGAGCATCCGAGTCCCTATAGTCCGTGCGATCGCCGCAGACTTAATCCTCTTTATATTCAATTACAAAGCGTTCCTGAATATCAAGCTCTTGCCACTGAATTTTCAAGCGCTACCTGGGTAGAGGCTATCGCCTTACTGAATCGTGATAATTGGCTCGATTATCCTAAAGTGAGCGAGCTGAAATACCGTGCCTTTGAGCAGTTATATCGCGTTTTTTGTGATACGCATCTGGCGAACGACACGCCCAGAGCGCAAAGATTCCATGAGTTTGTACGTGAGCAGGGCAGTGCACTACAAGAGTTTGCTCAAGCGGAATATTTACGTAGTCCTAAAGCGTTTGTGCAAGAGGAAGGTTTCTATCTTTACCTGCAATTTGTTGCTGAAAAGCAGTTACACCTCTGTCAGCTAAAAGCTAAAGAGGTTGGGATGGGGCTGGGATTGATCCGTGATTTGGCCGTCGGTGCAGCGCTGCAGGGCAGTGAAGTACAGGCTAATGCCGAGCAGTTTTGTTTGAATGCCAGCATAGGTGCACCGCCCGATCCCTTTGCACCCCAAGGACAAAATTGGGGCTTAACGCCACTCGATCCTGTGAAGTTAAAACAACATCATTTCAGTCATTTTATCGCCTTGATCCGCGCCAATATGGAAAGCTGTGGTGCCTTGCGTATCGATCATGTGATGGGCTTACTGCGACTCTGGTGGTGGCCGCTGGATAAGCAACTCGGTCACGGTGCCTATGTGTATTATCCCGTCGAAACCTTGCTTGCCATCGTTTGCCTTGAGAGCCAACGTGCTCGCTGTGTGGTGATTGGCGAAGATTTAGGACTGGTGCCACCTGACATTATTCATCGTCTCTACACTTCTGGCATTTATTCCAACGAGTTGTTCTATTTCTGCAAAGACCATCAAGGCTTTAAATCACCGGATCAATATAAGTCCCAAAGCTTAATGATGCTGGCGAACCACGATGTGCCGACTTTAGTGGCTTGGTGGTGTGGCAGCGATTTACACCTGCGTCGACAGTTATCCCTGTTTGAAACTGACGAGCAGCTAGGCGAGGCGCTCGCGGGGCGTGAACATGAAAAGCAGCAACTCATTTCACTGTTAGTCTCTCAAGGTCTGTTAGCCGATGTGACGATAGCCGAACTCGATATTCAAACCTTGCTCACGGCTTGGATGACCTTAGGAGCTCGCGGTAATAGTGCGCTATACAGCGTGCAACTGTGCGATTTATTAGCCGATCGCCATGCGGTGAATATTCCCGGTACTTGGCTCGAATATCCAAATTGGCAGCGTCGCCTGCCGCTGAATTTAACGCAAGTATCGACTTCGCCAGAGATACTGCAGCGATTACAAAATATCGCTGTGGCGAGACAGCTACCGAGCTAAATCTAGCACTAGCGAAAGGCTGCCTATGTCGCACCACATTATGCCATCCCTAAAGATTCGATTATTAGGGGGGGGATGTGGGTAAAGAGTGCCAATTTGTAAGTTTAATTGACTGATAAACGGAAGAAAAATGATGACTCAAGCCAATGCCTATTTCTACGATGGTGCCGACGTCGCCCTACTTAATGGTCAATACACTGATGTTTTTTCGCTCTTAGGTATGCACAGTGCCAACGAGGGTAAGGCATTAATTGTTCGTTGTTTTTTTCGCAATGCCCTCAGTGTGGATGTGATCAGCATTAAAGATGGCCGCAAAGTGGCGAGTCTGGACAAGGTCAACGAGCAGGGACTGTTCGCCGGCACTCTGGGACGACGCGTCAAGCCGTTTCTCTACTTGCTACGGGTGGAATATCCCCTGTGTCAGTTAGATATAGTCGACCCTTATCAGTTTGATTCACTGCTCAATAGTGACGATATTTACCTGTTTGGTGAAGGCAGCGCCGAGCGCGCCTATGAATTTTTAGGTGCCAACTGGCGTCAAACCCAAGGTGTCGAAGGTGTGCATTTTTGTGTGTGGGCACCTAATGCTAAGCGGGTGTCTGTGGTGGGAGATTTTAACCATTGGGACGATACTCGCCATGTGATGCGCCAACATATTGCCAATGGTTTATGGGAGCTATTTTTACCCAATGTGGCTGAAGGTGCACACTATAAGTTTGATTTGGTTTATCAAAATGGTGAGCGCCATACTAAATCCGATCCCATGGCAACCCAAATGGAATGCGCGCCCCACAATGCTTCTATCGTGCCCCCAAAAGCCCACCATAGCTGGAATGATACCGCTTGGATGAGTAAGCGAGCGGCGACTGCTTGGCATAAAGCGCCCATGTCGGCCTACGAAGTGCACTTAGGTTCGTGGCGTCGTAAGGGAGAGCAAGGCGAGCAATATCTTGATTATCAAGACTTGATTGAACAGCTTATTCCCTATGTGAAGGAGCAAGGCTTTACCCACATCGAACTGATGCCGATCAGCGAGTTTCCCTTTGATGGTTCGTGGGGATATCAGCCAGTGGGTCTCTATGCGCCGACCCACAGATTTGGCGATGCCAATGGGTTAAAGGCCTTTGTGAATGCCTGCCATCAGGCGGGAATTGGTATTATCCTCGATTGGGTGTCAGCGCATTTCCCTAAGGATCCCCACGGCTTAGTGCGTTTCGATGGCACATGTCTGTATGAGCATGAAGATCCTCGCAAGGGCACACATCCCGATTGGGATACCCTGATTTATAACTATGACCGCGGTGAAGTGCGCAGCTTCTTGTTGAGTAATGCCTGTTACTGGCTGCGGGAGTTCCACTTTGATGGCCTGCGTCTCGATGCCGTGTCTTCTATGTTGTATCTCGATTACAGCCGCGAGCCGGGCCAATGGCTGCCTAATGCTTATGGTGGACGGGAGAATCTCGAGGCCATCAGTTTCTTACAAATTTTGAATCAACGCTTGTACCAAGCTTTCCCCGGCATTTGCATGATTGCCGAAGAGTCCACCGCTTTTGCGGGGGTGACTAAGCCGACGGATCAGCAAGGTCTCGGCTTTGGTTTTAAGTGGAATATGGGCTGGATGAACGACAGCTTAAGCTACTTGGGTCGTGACCCGCTTTACCGCCAGTTCCACCATCATCAATTGACCTTCAGTTTAATGTACGCCTATACCGAGCAATTTATGTTGTCCGTAAGTCACGATGAAGTGGTCCACGGCAAGGGCTCGTTGCTGCATAAAATTCCCGGTGATGATTGGCAGAAATTTGCAACTCTGCGTGCCTATTACGGTTTTATGTGGGGGCATCCAGGTAAGAAATTACTCTTTATGGGCTGCGAGTTTGGTCAGCGAAATGAATGGAACCATAACCAGAGTTTAGATTGGCACTTATTGGCCTATGAACCGCACCAAGGTGTGCAACGTTGGCTTAAAGATCTCAATCACTTATATCAAAAAATGCCAGCCTTATCGGTTCAAGATTACGAGGGCGCAGGATTTAGTTGGCTAGATTGTGAGAATAGCCGCGACAGCATTTTTACCTTTGTGCGTTACGGCTTAGCAGGTGATGCGCCGTTAGTGTTTGTCATCAACATGACGCCCCAATTGCACACTGGGTTCCGTATTGGTTTGCCCTTGGCAGGAGATTACCGCGAATATCTTAATAGCGATAGCCAGATTTATGGTGGCAGTAACCAAGGTAATGCGGGCACTGTGGTTGCTGAGTCGCTGCCGTGGCAGGGGATGGCGCAGAGCGCGCTGATCACTGTGCCACCCTTGGGCTGCCTAGTGATAGGGCCTGCGTTAACCGGATTGGCTGAGGCGAACTAGCATGCAAAAGCCCACGGCTGATGATATTAAGCTCAACCCTGACGCTAAAAATCACCCATTTCAAAGCGAAAAATGGGCGTTAGGGGTAGGTGAGCCTTTTCCGCTCGGTGCTAATGTTGAGGGCGATGGCGTCAACTTTGCGTTATTTTCAGCTAACGCCACAGCGGTTGAGTTATGTTTATTTGATGACAATGGCGAGCAAGAAGTCGCGCGTATTGCGTTAACTGAACAAACCCAGCAAATCTGGCATGTGTTTGTGCAAGGGCTTAAGGCGGGGCAACTCTACGGTTATCGCGTTTATGGCTCCTATGAGCCTCTGCTTGGTCACAGATTTAACCCCAATAAATTATTGCTCGACCCCTATGCGCGCCAGCTCGTCGGTGAATATCGCGACCATGAGTCTAACTATGGTTACGAGCTGAACCACATGGATGAAGACTTATCTTTCAGCAAGTTAGATAACGCTGCCTATGTGCCAAAATGCAAGGTCGTGGACATTCGTCCATTAATCGAGATAGCTGCCAAGCAGTCGATTCAGCCCCTTGCGTCGAGGTTTCAGCCCAAACCCCTAGAGCGCAGCATCATTTATGAGATGCACGTTAAAGGCTTTACGGCGGCGCATCCTGAGATTGAACCCCATAAACGTGCCACCTTTGCGGGTTTAGCGACTCAGCCGGCTATCGATTATTTGGCCGAACTTGGGGTGACGTGTGTCGAGTTACTTCCTGTACAGGCCTTTTTCACTGAGCCATTTTTGCTCGAGAAAAAGCTCACTAACTATTGGGGTTACAACAGTATCGGCTTTTTTGCCCCTGAGCCGAGTTATCTATCATCCGACGATATTGGTGAGTTTCGGGCCATGGTGGATGCACTTCACGGCGCAGGTATCGAAGTGATCCTCGATGTGGTCTATAACCACAGCGCCGAGGGGAGTCGACTTGGGCCGACCTTTAGTTTTCGTGGCATAGATAATCTCAGTTATTACCGTCTGCATCCGAATGATAAGCGTTTTTATATTAATGATACGGGTTGCGGAAACACCTTAAATATCAATCATCCACGCATGTTACAGCTCGTACTAGATTCGCTGCGTTATTGGGTAGAAATCATGGGCGTCGATGGGTTTCGCTTCGACTTGGCGGCTTGCTTAGGTCGCGAAGCCTATGGTTTTGATCCCGGCTCAGGTTTCTTCGATGCGCTGTTGCAAGACCCTGTTTTGTGCCGAGTGAAATTAATTGCTGAGCCTTGGGATATTGGCCCTGGCGGTTATCAATTGGGCAATTTCCCCGTGGCTTTTAGTGAATGGAACGACAGATATAGAGACACTATGCGCCGCTTTTGGCGCGGCGATCACAGCATGTTGCCCGAATTTGCTCGGCGTTTTCACGGCTCGGGGGATTTTTTTGAACACAGTGGCCGTCCACCAGCGACTAGTCTTAATTTTTTAACCAGTCACGACGGTTTTACCCTTAAAGACTTAGTGAGTTATACCCAGCGCCATAACTTGGCAAATGGGGAGGATAATCGCGACGGTCACCAAGAAAACTTCAGCCATCATTATGGGATTGAAGGGGAAACCGAAGATAGCGCAATTCTGGAACTTCGCAGTCGTCAACAACGTAACTTATTGACTACGCTATTTTTATCTCAAGGTGTGCCTATGTTGTTGAGCGGTGATGAGACAGGCCGCACTCAGCAAGGCAACAATAATGCCTATTGCCAAGACAATGAACTGAACTGGTTTGATTGGTCGGCAAAGGGCATGGACACTGAGTTGTTGGCCTTTACTCAACAGCTTATTGCCCTGCGGAAACGTTTCCCGCTGTTATGTGCTAAGCGCTTCATTCACGAACAGTTATTGGCTGAATCCTTAGCCGATATTGGTACTCGATTAGATTGGTTTAGTCGCCAAGGTGAACAAATGACCAAGAGCTTGTGGACTGAATCTATGTGCCGCAGTTTGTCTGTGGTGCTTTCCGGTGATTTAGAAGATCAAGGCAAGCAGCAAGCTTTGCTGTTGATGGTTAATGCCGACGACAACCCTCTCGCTTTTACCCTGCCGACTTTCGAGCACTTGAGTCCGTGGCAATGCCTTATTCATACCCAAACTGAGCCGCTGGATGTTCAGATCTCTGCGACGCGATACTTACTGCAAGATCGTAGTCTCATGCTTTTTCATGCTGATTTGATTTTATAGGAAATGAAGGAATTAACTATGAGTGACAAAAGCGAGCTGAGCCCCAATACCAGCGAAAAACCAGTAACACTAGCTCAGTCAAAAGCCGCGAGCAAGAAGGCTCCCGCTAAGCGTCAGACTAAGTCTAAAGCCGCTGAGCCCTGTGAACCCTGCGATGCTTTGCCCGCTTCTTTTGAGCGCCATTTACGTTATGGACTCAGCCGTGGCGAAGGCGTGAGCTGCGAATTATTTCAAGCGTTAGCTTACAGCGTGAAAGAACAGATGCTAGATAATTGGCGTCAGACTCGAGTGGATGACAGCCATTTTAAGCGCAAGCAAGTGGCGTATTTATCCCTCGAATTTTTGATGGGCCGAGCACTAGGTAATGCACTACTGAGTTTAGATTTGCAACAAGATAGCCGTGATGCCTTGAGCAACTATGCCGTATCGCTAGAAGAGTTAGAAGAGGCCGAACATGATGCTGGTTTAGGCAACGGCGGCCTAGGTCGATTAGCCGCGTGTTTCCTCGATAGCTGCGCCAGCATGGACTTATCAGTGACAGGCTATGGCATACGTTACGAATATGGCATGTTCGCCCAGAAGATAGTCGACGGTTACCAAGTTGAACGCCCTGACCGTTGGTTGCGCGAAGGTAATCCGTGGGAAGTGCGTGTCCCTACCCACAACGTAATAGTGCCATTTTTTGGTCATACCGAATCCTATGTCGATAAACAAGGCCGTAGGCACATTATTTGGGTTGAAACCCAAGATGTGCTTGCCGTCGCCTATGATATGCCAGTTCCTGGTTATCGCAATGGGCGGGTAAATACCCTGAGATTGTGGAAGGCTGAAGCGACCGATGATTTTGATTTAGCTGAGTTTAACCAAGGCGACTACACGGAAGCCGTGGCCCGTAAAAACTTGGCCGAGCAGATCACTATGGTGCTCTATCCTAATGATGCGAGCGAGAACGGCAAAGAGCTGCGATTACGTCAGCAATACTTTTTATCCTCCGCTAGCTTGCAGGATTTACTCAAACGTTGGGTGAGTCGTCATGGTCATGATTTTACGCAGTTTGCCGCTAAAAATGTCATGCAGTTGAATGACACTCACCCTAGCATTGCCGTGCCTGAGTTGATGCGATTATTGATCGACGAATACGGTTTGGAATGGGACAGTGCGTGGGCGATTACCAGCCAGACCATGGCTTACACTAACCATACCCTGTTGCCTGAAGCACTAGAGCGTTGGCCCGTGCGTATGATGGCGCAAATGTTGCCACGCATCTTAGAAATCATTTATGAAATCAACGCCCGTTACTTAGATATTGTCGCCCACCATTGGCCAGGAAATAGTGAGAAATTGGCGAGTATGTCAATTATTCAAGATGGCCCACATCCCTATGTACGTATGGCGTATTTGGCGATTGTGGCGAGTTTCTCGGTCAACGGTGTCGCGGGTTTACATACGCAACTACTCAAATCTGGGTTGTTTAAGGATTTCTATGAGTTGTGGCCGCATAAGTTTAATAACCGCACTAATGGTGTGACGCCAAGACGTTGGCTTGCCCATTGTAACCCTGCCTTAGCTAAGTTACTGACCGCCCATTTAGGTCAAGAATGGGTGACAGACTTAAGCCAGTTAACGGCGCTCAATGCTCTCACACAGGACAATGCGTTTATCCAAAAATGGCGTGATGTGAAGCAAGCCAACAAGGCTTTGCTGGCTAAGATGATTGTTAAGGAATGTGGGGTTGAGTTCGATCCGGCTATGCTGTTTGACGTGCAAGTGAAGCGTATTCACGAATATAAACGTCAGTTACTCAATATCTTGCATGTGATCCATCTCTATCACCAGATCCAGCAAGGCCACACCGAAAACATGGTGCCACGTTGTGTATTGATCGGCGGTAAAGCGGCGCCCGGTTACTTTATGGCTAAGTTGATCATCAAGCTCGCCAGCAATGTTGCTCATATGGTCAATTCCGATCCTATGGTGACGCCTTACCTACGCTTTGCTTTCTTACCAAACTACAACGTCAGCGCCATGGAAAAAATCTGTCCGGGGACTGATTTGTCCGAGCAAATTTCAACCGCGGGCAAAGAGGCATCGGGCACGGGCAATATGAAGTTCATGATGAACGGCGCCCTGACAATCGGCACTATGGATGGCGCCAATATCGAGATGTTAGAGGAAGTGGGCTCTGAGAACTTCTTCCTGTTTGGACTCAATGCGGAGCAGGTCTCGCAGGTACGTAACCATTATCATCCGCGCAGCATTATTGACGATTCACCGACGTTATCTGAGGTGATGAAGTTACTCAAAAGTGGTCACTTCAATCTGCTTGAGCCGGGGATTTTCGATCCCATTATTGCCGCCATCGAAAGCAGCGACGATCAATGGATGACGGCCGCCGACTTTGACAGTTACCGAGTCGTGCAAGAAGCCGTGGCGCGGGCCTATAAAGATCCGCAGGTGTGGACGCAGATGAGTATTCGCAATACCGCCGCCAGTGGACGTTTTTCGAGTGATGTGACGATCGCGGGTTATCGCGATGAAATTTGGAAACTGTAAGGGCTGGGCTCTGGGTTATAAGTCTCTTGTTATAGCGGATGAGTATAAGCGTTAAGTGTTTGAAAGGAATGCAGCAATCAATGGAAGGAATGGGGAATGCAAGTGAGAAATACTCAGGGGAGTACGGCAGTGTCTGCCGTATCGATAAGCCATTTATGGGCAATCAGTTTGCCGATTTCGGAGTAAGAGCCTATGTCTAATGTTCGTTATATCAGTAATTTAACTCGTGAAACCTATGCGTTGATTTTAGCTGGTGGGCGCGGGTCTCGCTTGCATGAACTCACGGATTGGCGTGCTAAACCTGCACTGTATTTCGGTGGTAAGTTTCGTATTATCGATTTCCCGCTCTCAAATTGTATTAACTCGGGTATTCGTCGTGTCGGGGTTGTGACTCAGTACAAGTCGCATTCTTTGATCCGCCATGTGATGCGCGGTTGGGGCCATTTTAAGAAGGAGCTGGGCGAGTCGGTGGAGATTTTACCCGCTTCACAACGCTATTCGGAAAACTGGTACCAAGGCACGGCCGATGCGGTATTTCAAAATATCGATATCATTCGCCACGAGCTGCCTAAATACGTGATGGTGTTGTCTGGCGATCACGTGTATCGCATGGATTATGCTGGGTTATTAGCTGCCCATGCCGAGTCGGGTGCAGATATGACTGTCTCTTGCCTTGAAGTGCCGATTGCCGAAGCTGCGGGTTCGTTTGGGGTGATGGAAGTCGATGAAGAGATGCGCATTTTAGGCTTTGAAGAAAAGCCGCTGCAACCTAAGCATTCTCCGGGTAATCCTGAAATGTGTTTAGCATCTATGGGCAACTATGTGTTTAACACAGAGTTTTTGTTTGACCAGCTCAAGAAAGATGCCTTAAACGAAAGCTCAGATCGGGATTTTGGTAAGGATATTATTCCTGCGATCATCGAAAAACATAATGTGTTCGCCTATCCCTTTAAGAGTGCTTTCCCAAATGAGCAAGCCTATTGGCGCGATGTGGGTACGCTAGACTCTTTCTGGCAAGCGAATATGGAACTGTTATCGCCTACGCCAGCACTGAATTTGTACGATGCGAAATGGCCAATTTGGACTTTCCAAGAACAATTACCACCCGCTAAATTTGTGTTTGATGACGATGATAGACGCGGTATGGCGTTGGACTCGATTGTTTCGGGCGGTTGTATTATTTCGGGGGCGACAGTGCGCCGTAGTGTATTGTTTAACGAAGTGCGCGTTTGTTCTTATTCGTTAGTTGAAGATTCAGTAGTGCTACCCGATGTAGTCGTGCTGCGCCATTGCAAAATCAAGAATGCGATACTTGACCGTGGCTGCATTATTCCCGAAGGCATGGTGATAGGTTATAACCATGATCACGACAGAGCTAAAGGCTTTAGGGTGTCCGAAAAAGGCGTGACTTTAGTGACCCGTGACATGCTAGGTTTGCCTGTAGGCTATGAATAGTGCTTTGATCATTAAAGTAAATTGATCATTAAAGTAAAAATGGCTTAGGTATAGGCAGCTTAATAAAAGCTGCACAGTTGAAGTAGCGGGAGTATCCAATTAATTGAAACAACGCATTTTGATGGTCGCGGCTGAAAACGGTGCCCTTGCGGGCGCCAAGGTTGGCGGTATGGCGGATGTCATCCGTGATTTACCCGCCGCTTTGGCGGGTGTTGATTTGTGCGCCGATGTGATCATGCCAAGCTATGGCTTTTTGACTGCGGTAGCGAATCAACCCCAAGATCTGGGTGAGTTAACTGTGGCTTTTGGCGGCCGATTGGAGCGGGTGCATGTGTTTGCCATGCCCCATCCCCATGTGCCAGAGGCGATGATTTATCTGCTCGAACATGCATTATGGCAATCCGTACCTGGGCAGATTTATAGCCAAGGCAGTGCCGAGCGTCCTTTTGCCGACGATGCAACTAAGTTTGCTTTCCTTTGCGCGAGCGTCGCGACAGCATTAGTTACTGGTAGAGTGCCTATGCCGACAGTGCTGCATTTACATGACTGGCATGCGGGCTGCTTAGCCATGTTAAGAGCATTCGTGCCTGAGTTCAGTGCTCTCAAAGAAATTGAGTGTGTGTTCTCTATCCACAATCTTGCGTTGCAGGGGATACGTCCCTTAAGCCAAGATTCATCCTCCTTTGCGGCTTGGTTTCCAGAGCTGTTTGCCACTTTGACGCAGGGGCAAAAACAGTTAATTACCGATCCCCGTTATCCCTACTGTGTTAACCCTATGCGCATGGGCATAGTGCTGAGCGACAAAGTGCATTTAGTCTCACCCAGTTACGCCAAGGAAGTGTTGCAGCCCTCCAGACCAGAAGCGGGATTCTTTGGTGGCGAAGGGCTAGAGCAAGACTTACAGGTCAAGGCCAATGATGGCAAAGTGGTGGGGATTTTAAATGGCTGTGTATATTCGTCAGTATCGGATTTACCCGCTAAGCCACCTGCGCGTATTCAAATACCCGAGTTCAAGCAACTGCTCAGTGCGGTTGAAACTGCGTTAGTGCAATGGCAGGGGCATCAAACGCAAGTGAGTGGCGTGGACATGATTGCTTTTGCCCGCACCCAAGCCCATTGGCGTCAAGCAATGGCGGAGCAAGTACCGAGTCTGTTATTGACTTCGGTGGGCCGCTTGACCGATCAAAAAGTATTATTGCTGCGCCATCAATTGCCCTCGGGTTTATCTGTGCTTGAAACCTTACTTAACGCGTTGAAGCAGACAAAACCGACGGCACTGCTGATTTTACTCGGCAGTGGCGATGCATCCATTGCTAAGTCTTTCCAAGCGTTAGGGGCTAAATACGATAACCTATTATTTTTGCAAGGATATAACGAGGCGTTATCCGAAGCACTGTATCAGCATGGCGATCTATTTTTGATGCCAAGCTCCTTTGAGCCCTGTGGCATCAGTCAAATGTTGGCCATGCGCGCGGGACAGCCATGCTTAGTGCATAGTGTAGGCGGTTTAAAGGATACCGTTGAGGATGGCGTTAATGGTTTTGCTTTTAACGGCAATAGCTTAAATGAGCAGGCCGAAGCGTTTCTGCAAAGGTTGGTGCAAGCCATTGCCTGTTTCGAGGGGAAAACATGGCCACATGTGCGTGCTGCGGCCATGGCACAGCGTTTTGACTGGCATTCTATTGCAGAGCAATATCGTCAACAACTCTATTGCAAAATGTAATGTGGTAAGTCCAAAGTGTGATGCGGCAAAGGGAATTAACGCATGATTTCTAAGTGATTCTGCTACACTTGTGGGGGAATGTTAAAATGTTATCAAGCCCCCTCATTTTTGGAGTCGCTCTCTGAGTTATGGATAAAGGTATTCTCTTTCCGTTAGTACAAAATGCGGCTTTATTGCTGGCGTTGGTCTTTTTGTACGACGTGATTCCTAAAAAGCATCAGCGGCAGTATTTTTTACTGTGGCGCATCATTATTGGGATGCTCATCGGTGGTATTGGTATCACTATTATGAGTACGCCTTGGGTATATTTGCCTGGCGTTTTCTTTGATACCCGTTCAGTTATTCTCTGTATTTCTGGTCTATTTTTCGGTGGTTTACCGACCTTAGTGGCTGTCGTGATGACGGCGCTGTATCGCATCAGTATCGGTGGCGCTGGTATATGGATTGGCGTCGGCGTGATAGTGTCATCCGGTTTAATCGGGGTGATCTGGCGTCAATATCGTAAGTCTCTGTTAGCCAATATTTCAGGTGGAGAAATTTTTCTCTTTGCCTATACCGTTCATATCGTGATGTTGTTGTGGTTCTTATTTCTACCCGATGGCATAGCAATGCCATTACTCGCCAAAGTGACCCTCCCTGTATTGACCATTTTCCCGATTGCGACTTGGCTATTGAGCCGCTTGTTATCGCGACGTTTTGAATTAGAGCGTGATGAACAAATTCGTCTGCAGGATGATTTTCTTTTTAGGAGCCAATTCAACGCGGGCAATATTGGTATTGCAATAACGGGGATAGATCAAAAGTGGATAAAGGTGAATCCACGATTATGTCAAATGCTCAAGTATTCAGAAGCTGAATTGCTACGGATGACGTGGGCACAAATTACTCATCCCGATGATTTAGAAGCGGATGCCCTGAAATTTGAGCTTATGCTGCGGGGGGATATCGATAATTACGAGATGGATAAACGTTTTATCGTTAAAGACGGTAGCGTGGTTTACACCCATATGACTGTCGCCTGTAAGCGTGGTGGTAATAATGCCGTGTTGCTTGTTATTGCTGGATATTTAGATATCACCTCACAGGCCATTGCTGACCAAGAGGTGCTCGCTAGCCGTGAACAACTCGAACTGGTGTTAAGCAGTAGCGATCTTGGGGTGTGGGATTGGGATATTCGTAATGATCGTATCGAACGTAACGCCCGCAGCGCCGATATTCTTGGTTGCGATGTTGATATGCTCAACGCCAATAGTCGCCAATGGATGGATGCGATAGTCGCCGAAGACAGGCCTAAAGTGCTGCATTCGATTGAGGCCCATATTCGTGGCGAAACGGCGCAACATAAGATGGAGTACCGCTTAAATACCGTAAACCGTAAGGTGCGGTGGATCCTTGATACAGGTAAAGTCGTGAGCAGAGATGCAAACAACAATGCTCTGCGTATGTGCGGAACCTATACCGATATTACCGACGCAAAACTTATCGAAGAATCCTTAAAATTGTCGGCACTGGTTTACGATAACAGCTCAGAAGCCATGAGTGTCCTCGATGAAAAGGGTGTGATTATTACCGTCAACGCCGCCTTTAGTGTGATGACGGGTTATCGCGAATTTGAAGTGCGGGACCAACATATTCGGCTGCTTTATTGTGACCTCAATGGCCGCGATTTTTACACCAAAATGAATAATGATATCCGCGAGAAAGGCCAATGGCAGGGGGAAATGTGGCAGCGGCGCAAAAATGGCGAGGAATATGTCATCTGGTTAACCATCAATACGATTAATGATAAAGAAGGCCATCCCTATCGACGTGTTGCCCTGTTCTCAGACATTACCGATAAGAAGCAAAATGAACATCTGATTTGGAAACAGGCTAACTACGATACGCTGACGGGGTTGCCTAATCGGCGCATGTTGTTGGAGTATTTAAGCAGTGAAGTGAAAAATGCCGACCGCAATCGCAACCACTTTGCCTTATTGTTCTTGGACTTAGATTTCTTTAAAGAAGTGAATGACACCTTAGGCCATGCCATGGGCGATTTACTGTTGATAGAAACCGCGAGTCGATTGAAATCCTGTGTGCGTGATGCCGACGTCGTGGCGCGTCTTGGCGGCGATGAATTTACTGTGGTGTTAAGTTCGATGGAAGACCATAAGGGGATTGAGCGCGTCGCCGAGAATATTTTGCGACGAATTGCCGAACCCTATGTGTTAGGGGAAGAAACCGCTTATATCAGCGTCAGTATTGGGATTACTTTATATCCCGATGATTCGACCAGTATTGAAGGGCTTCTCAAGCATGCGGATCAGGCGATGTATGCGGCGAAAGATCAAGGGCGTAATCGCTTCAACTATTTCACCCCATCGATGCAGGAATACGCCAAATACCGCATGCGCTTGATCCAAGACTTACGTCAAGCGGTCGTGAATAAAGAATTTGAACTGCATTATCAGCCGATTGTTGCCTTAGCAACGGGTGAAGTGACCAAGGCTGAAGCCTTGATCCGCTGGCATCATGCGGAGCGTGGTGCTGTGTCGCCTGCTGAGTTTATTCCTGTGGCGGAGGATACTGGCTTGATTGTTGAAATCGGCAATTGGGTGTTCGAGCAAGCCGCTCGCCAGAGTGCGGCGTGGCGTCATGAATTAGGGGTTGAAATCCAAATCAGCGTCAATAAATCCCCAATCCAATTTCGTGATGAAGGCACGCTGCTCAATGATTGGTTGAAGTTATTGCAAGATCTTAATATTACAGGCGCGGGCGTGTGCGTTGAAATTACCGAAGGCTTGTTATTGGATGCCAGTATGGGTGTAACCGAAAAACTACTGGCCTACCGCGATGCGGGTGTGCAAGTGTCGCTGGACGATTTTGGTACGGGCTATTCGTCACTTGCCTATTTGAAAAAGTTTGACATTGATTATCTTAAAATTGATCAATCTTTTACCCGCCATATCGATACCGATTCAAACGATCAAATTCTCTGCGAGGCGATTATCGTGATGGCCCACAAGTTGGGAATGAAGGTGATTGCCGAAGGTGTCGAAACCGATGCGCAGCGGCTAGTCTTGTTGGCTGCAGGCTGTGACTACGGCCAAGGTTACTTGTTCTCAAGACCTGTGCCTGCGGGTGAATTTAGCCAAAAATACTTACAGGATCCGCTTTTAGTCTCCCATGTCTGAGGAGATATTAACTTAGTGGCGATAATTGCCTATAAAAACGCCGCGGATTTTGCTAGACTCCGCGGCCCCGCGTTGGGGCATTGAGTATCACCTCGCATCAAAGTTTTACTACTTAGCTAAAGAGTCCCTATGAAATTTGAAACACTCGGTTTATCTTCTCCTATTTTGAATGCGATAACTGAGTGTGGCTATCAGCAACTCACTCAAGTGCAAGAGAAAGTGATCCCGCTTGCCTTTGAAGGCAAAGACATTATGGCCTGCGCCCAAACGGGTACAGGTAAGACGGCTTCCTTTGCTCTGCCTGTACTTGAAAAGTTGGCGGCTGAGTCTTTAACAAGCGATAGCAATGATAAACCGATTTTACGCGCGTTGGTGATGACGCCAACCCGCGAACTTGCGATTCAAGTCTGCGAAAATATCCAAAAATACAGCCAGTTCCTACCACTGAAAACCTTAGCGGTTTACGGTGGCGCCAACATGAATCCCCAGCGTAAAGGGGTAGAGCAGGGCGTTGATATTTTGGTGGCAACTCCTGGTCGTTTATTCGATATTATCGGCCAATTCCAGTTAGATTTGTCGAGCGTTACCACATTAGTGATCGACGAAGCCGACCGTATGTTAGACATGGGTTTTGTGCGCGACATTGAAAAAGTGAAACGCTTAATTGCGCCGCAGCATCAAACCATGTTGTTTTCAGCGACCTATAGCGATGCCGTCAAACAACTCGCCGAGAAAATGCTGAATGAACCTCAGTGGGTGAATGTTGCTGACACGACTACCGCATCCACAGTTGTGCAGGAAGTCTATCGCGTTGATAAACGTCGCAAAGCCGAGCTGTTGTCAGAACTCGTTGGCCGCAACAATTGGCGCCAAGTGCTGGTGTTTGCCAGCACGAAAGAAAGCGCCGAGCATTTATTACAAGAATTAAAGCTGGATGGCATAGCCGCTGGTGTATTCCACGGCGATAAAACACAAGGCGCCCGTAATCGGGTGTTGGAAGAGTTTAAAGCTGGTAAATTGCGGGTGCTGGTGGCGACCGATGTGGCCGCTCGTGGTTTAGACATTCATGCCTTGCCTATGGTGATCAACCTTGAATTACCTTTCCTTGCCGAAGATTATATCCATCGTATTGGTCGTACTGGCCGTGCGGGATTAACGGGTCGCGCGATTTCGTTTGTTTCACCTTCTGACGATGAAATGCTCGCTGAAATTGAAGCTTTGATTGAGCAGAAACTGCCCGTGTCGGTACAACCGGGTTATGAAGAAGGCACGCCTTTGCCTGCCCGTTACCGTGATGCGCCCGCGGCACCGATTAAGCCGATTGGAAAGTGGAGCCATAAGGCGCCGCAGGATCGTACTATTGGTCAGTCTCGTCAGGGTAAGTACGCGAAAGGTAAAGCGCAGGATAGCAAAACCAGTGCCGATAAATCCTCTAGCCGTGCTAAGCCAGCTTCTGGCTCAGGTAAGCCGTTTAATGCAACTAAACCTAAGTCGAATTTGGTGAGCAATAAGTCAGGTTTTGGCTCTCGCACAAATAAGTCTAAATAAGTTAAGTCAAAATAAGTTAAGTCAAAATAAGCTAAGCACAACAATCAAGGCTAATAAGTGCAAAGTGCCTATTAGCTTAGCCGTTTAACGGTTACCTAGTTTGTTGATTTGACTGTTGAATAGTCAGTTGCATATTTTGCTACATAGCCTGTCGCGATTCTAAAAGCGCATCCTCACCGATGCGCTTTTTGTTGAGCTTCAAAGCCAATACTTCTACACTCGAGCGCTAAGCTTTCTATTCGAGCGAGTTTCCTTATGATTATCAAAGCGATTCCCACCAATATCATTACAGGTTTTTTAGGTGTAGGTAAAACCTCTCTGATTAAGCAATTGTTGGCGACTAAACCCGCGGATGAAATTTGGGCAGTGCTGGTCAATGAATTTGGTGAGGTCGGCATTGATGCTGGGTTACTTAATTCCTCCGATAACGGCATACAAATTCGTGAGGTTGCGGGTGGCTGTATGTGCTGCGCAGCAGGCGTACCGACACAAGTGGCCATCAATCAGTTGATTGCGAAAGCGAAACCTGACCGCTTATTGATTGAACCGACTGGGCTTGGGCATCCTAATGAAATCATTAAAGTATTGAGTGCGCCCCATTATCAGAATGTGATTTCACTGCGTAGCACCCTATGTTTGGTGGACGCGCGTAAGATCCACGATCCTCGCTATCGCGAACATGCAAATTTTATCCAACAGTTGCAAGTGGCCGATGTGATCATCGCAACTAAGTCTGACTTGTATGATGCTGAAAATACTAAGTTACTCTATGAATTGCAGACTTATTTAAGCCATATTGAACGTACTGATATTCCTGTAGTGAGCCACTCTAATCAACAGCCTTTACCTAGCGCTTTACTGGACTATCTTAACCAACCAAGGCGCGTGTCACTCAATATAAATGGGCATGCTAGCGCGGGCCTAAAGCTGGGTAGTCTACCGACGACTGCCCCAAGCTTGTTTCGTGCTGGTGGTTCTCGCTTGAGTAAGTTGAGCCTCTTTGCCGAAGGTGCAATCGAAGCCGCACTTGATTTTGATGATCGCGGTATAGTGCGAAAGCAGAATCAAGGTGAAGGTTGTTTTAGCTGCGGCTGGGTATTTGAACCGAGCCAAGAGTTTGATTTTGATAAATTAATGGATTTTATTCAGCGGCAAGCTCAATCATCCGACGTTGGGCAAGTGTTGCTTAGATTAAAGGCTGTGATGATCACTACTGATGGAATTGCGGGATTTAACTGGATTGACCATGAGTTTACTGTAGTTGAACTCGATGACACCTTAGATTCCAGGCTAGAAATGATTACGATGGACGACGTCAATTGGGACGAGATTGAGCAGCAGTTGATTGCTTGTCTTAGCTAACAGAATTCCCCATCACTCTTTATTACAGGTGTGAGCAAAGATAAGAGGGGCGGGTTTGGTGGGAACAGTAAGGTTGGATCAGTAAGGCAAGGTCACGCGGTATTTTTGGCCGAGTGTTGTGAGTGTGCCATTTTGGATCATCTCCTCGAAGAAGCTGTCAAAACGAGTTCTTAGCGGATCAAATTTAGCTTGTTTCGGAAAAGCCATAAAGCCGTCTCGCACATCGATTATCGGCATGATTGGCGTAATTGCATGAGGGATTTTGATTTGGGCGAGCACTGCATTTGTATTGCGACTATTGGTGGCGAGTAGATCTAAATCACCCCGCGAAAGCCGTTCTATGCCACTTTTAATATCGACAAATTCATTGATATTTAATGAGTTAGTTTGTTCGGTAAACCTTGTGCCATAACTCCAGCCCTGCATTTTTCCAATCCGTTGCGTTTTAATACTGGCATAGTCGCCATTCCACACTATTTCATTGTCTGCCCGAGCATAAAACACCATATCATCGCGGTAAAATGCCTTCGCCGCAAAAACCAAGTTGGCATTACGTTCTGGGGTATCGTAGGGACCAATAAGAATATCCGCTTGGCCACGTTCAACCATAGAGATAGCGCGGCGCCATGGGGTAATTTGATAGTGAATGTTCACACTTTGCTGCTGGGCGAAGCGATTCAAAATATCGACACCTAAGCCGGTATATTCGCCATTGGCTTGTAGTTCAAAAATTTGACTGAAACTCGAACCCACTGCGAGCAGGTCTTTGGCCTGTGCAGTCAAGCAAAGGCTGCTGAGCGCCAAAAGGACGACTTGTGCAAAGCCTTTGCTGAGTATCATGGCATTCCTTGTGTGGTTTGAATGCGGGAGGTTAGAACACTGTCTCTCGTAAAAGCGGCGATATCGTTATGCAATTCACTAGGGTTAAGGTTAGCAAATTTTACCCAGATTTGATTGCACGTTAACATTTTAATGTTTTGAAATAAATGGAAGATTAATCGTAAGGGCATTAAGCCGTTGATCTTCAATCGATACATCATCCTATCCCTCAGCCAGCTTAGTTACGCTTAAAGGTTTCAGTTTGTATCATTCACTGATGGGGTGGAGAAATGTATTTTCCTTATGCGTTTAAATCAGTTAAGGCTGAATAAAGGGGATTGCGGTATGCTCTGCCATTCATTGATTTATACCCCAATGCTGGGCGGTTTATTTGAGCGGGATGTTATGAAGCTGCAGGAAATAGATAAAACCTTGTATCGTAAAAATATGAATTTATTCATTGTGATTCTAGTTGTTAGCTTAGTCGTGTTATCGCTGATTTTTGGTACTGGACTCATTGCGCTGTTTGGGGCGACGCCTGTGCCAGGTGAGCCTACAGGTAATTTCCATTTGAATCTCTTAGGCGTGATTTTCAGTCTGGGTCTGTGTAGCGCAGTGATTTACAACTTGAAGGATAAATCCTTCTTCAGCGAAATTTATTATGTGTGGCAATTAAAGCAACTCCATAATCGTATCTATCGCAAGTTGATAAAGATTAAAGCCGCTGCGGCGCAAAATGATGTGAATGCTTTGATTATACTGCTGTTTTATTACACTAGTTTAAGGCAAGTGTATGAGCTCGATGACAATACGCTGACCTTGCCGGCGCTGACTCAAGATCTCAATCGTCTGAATGCGCAAATCGAGAGCTTAGGCCTATTGCTTTCGCCTGAACAATTTACGCCTGAACTGCTGACGCGTCCTTTCTGATACTGATGAGGCAAGATGAGGATCGCTCCTCACCTTGCCATATCTAGCCCTTATCTTGTCTTTGTCGTCCTTGCCCAAAATGAGGTCAGCGAGTGTCACTTAGGCGGCTTGCTGGGCTCTTTGTAGTGTGAGTAACCACTTACCATAGATGTAAATTCCTACCGCTGAGATAGTCCCTATGGCGGCTATGATGTACCACGCCATGCCAATGTTATGGCTGTGGTATAGCAGTTGAGTGAGATCGTGTGCGTTTTCACCTGTGTAACTCACCAAAGTGGTAAAGGCTTCACCTTGGGGAATGGCGCTGATCTCAGTGCTGTTCATGCCGCGCTCTAGCAATAAATCCCGCGAAAACAATTCCTTTGATGCATAAATCTCGTAGAGTTTAGGGCCAAAGTAGCCTTCTAATCCCCAGCCGATCCCTTGGGGCAACATCACAAATCCCAAGTACATGGCTTTTTTACCTTCGGGAGCAATATTACCCATAAACTCGTTTTTCTTCGGGCTAATCATCATTTCGCCAATGGAGAACATGGCTATCGCGAATACGATAAACCATGCCGCATGGAAAGCACCGATAAACACAAAAGCTAAAATACTCAGCAAACAACCAATAAACATAGCGGTAGTAATACGGTATTTAGCCGTCAGCGCCGCAACGATAAAACAGCAAGTCATAATCAGGCCCGCATTGAGGTTTAACATGCCTTCGGGCATCACCTTAGTGCCTTCGTTATTGAGGCCAAGCCAAAATTGTAGAATACCGTTACTGGTGCCTTCGCTGCCAAAGAGGGTGGTGACGATTACGCTGGTATCGACCCATTCGGAAATATGGATAGGCAGCACATCGAATAGGGCATTGAACAAGAACCAAAATCCTGAAAAAACGAGCATATAGTAGATTACAATCGGCTTTTTCAACTCGCGCCAAGCATCACGCCACAGGGATTCTTGTTCGACTTCACCCGATTTTATTTGCTTATTGCGTTCCAGTCGCTCGGCTTTACCTGGCTCGGTATAGGTGAGTAAGAATAAGAAGTTGAGTGAGATAATTGCGGCGCAGGCGAAAAATACATTGTCCCACGACAATTGGCGCATATGCACGGCAACTAAGGGCCCGAGGAAACCCCCAATGTTTACAACTTGGTAAAAAATGCCCCAAGCCATTGAAGTGTTATTGCGATTAGTGGACAGCACTAAGGTGCCTTGAATGCCCGGTTTAAATATCCCTGTGCCTATGGCAAGGAGTAATGCACCGACAAGGAAGCCCCAAAAGCTGGGGAAGAATGCCATGACGAGATAGCCAAAGATTTTAATGATGGTGGAGCCGAAGATGGTTTCTTTGTAGCCCACTCGGTCAGACATGCCACCGGTGAACACGGGCACAAAGGTTTGCATGATCGCCCAGAGGGAAATAATAATGCCGTAGTCACTTAGGCTGATCCCAAGGCCGCCCGCAGACTCTGGCGCTTTAGCGTACAGTCCAGCACTGGCTTTAACACCGTAGTAGGCGATACGCTCGACTAACTCCATACCACCAACTAACCAAAACACATAACCTAAGCTAGTAATGGAGGCCCACATGCCGAGCTGTTTGACTTCTCGCAGATCGTTGCCTGCATTTGGACTATTCTGACTCATGTCCTTCCCTTATTATTGTTATTGAATTTATTTCTGTTTAACCCATTAATTATCAAAAACTTAAATTTATGAAGTTAATGATTTCATCTTGTTTAAATACGATAATGGGCTTGCTTGAACGGATACTTTACCTAATTCGGCCTTAAACACCAAAAAAGTAGCAGAAAATGATGAATTAACCCACATCTGTTATTGAACTGTACTGAGTTTGTCATTTGGCTGAAATTGGACTGTTTCTGCTTAAGTCATTGTGATGATTAATCTTTATTGTTAATTATTCACAATGAACATGCTTTGAGTTCTCGCTATTTTTAGGTACAATCCATTGTCGCATTTTTGTTCACCCGATCATTTTTCTAGATAGATACGACTCTAGCCCCCCTTTTTGTGAGAAACGCTAATGACAGCAACAACATCTAATCATGCTCCTGCGGATATGAGCTTGCTCGAGGAGCCGATTGCGAAGCTTTTTTGGCGCTATACCATACCCACCATTGCCTCTATGTTGGTCACGGGCGTATATGTGACAATTGATGGCATCTTTGTTGGCCACTATTTAGGTGAAACAGGGCTGGCGGGGATGATGCTAGCTTACCCTGTGGGCGCGATTTTATACGCTATTGGCGCCATGATAGGTATGGGTAGCGCGGCATTAGTGTCAATCAATCTTGGCCAAGGTAATGTAGTCAAGGCCCGTAAACTACTGGGTAATGCCTTTACGTTATGTTTATTAACGGGATGCTTTTTTGCCCTTGTTGGTGGGATATTCTCGCGAGATATTTTGGTCGCCCTTGGGGCGCAAGGTGAGATGCTCGAAAATGCTAACGAATACTTATTCTGGTATTTTGCACTGTGTCATTTCCCCATAATTTCAATGACCTTCACCACACTGCTGCGTAATGATGGCAGGCCATCCATGGTAACTTGGGTGCTGATTTTGGGTGGTGTATTAAACACTTTCTTAGACTGGCTGTTTATTGTGGTTTTCCCCTTTGGTTTAGCAGGTGCAGCGATTGCGACTATGTTGTCGCAGGCGGTAACGGGGCTTTTGTGTTTACAGCATTTTTTCAGTCCGCGCACTCAGCTTAAAATCACTTTTGAGCAGATGAAGCTCAAGCTCGATAATTGCCTTAATATAGCCCGCGTTGGTTTCCCCAGCTTTTTGATGAATCTGTATTTGTCGATAGTGTTAACCCTGCATAATACGGCTTTTTTGTGGGTTGGCGGTCCATTACATGTGGCCGCCTATGGTGTGGTGAGTTACACAGAAGCGTTTTTCTATCTGATTTTTGAGGGCATTGCGCTTGGTACTCAACCTATTTATAGCTTTAACGCGGGAGCTGGGCGTTTTGACAGGGTTAAACAAGCGCGCAATATTGCCTTTGGTATGACGTTACTCACCGCAGCTTTAGGTTTAGCGCTGATTTATTCTCGCCCTGAATGGTTAGTGTATTTGTTTGCCGGTGATAATCCGAATTTAACACCAGTGGCGATTGAAGGTATGCGCTGGTATTTTTGGGGCTTGCCTATGGAAGGCTTAATCTTAGTCGGTGCGAGTTTCTTCCAAGCGATTAACTGTTCGAAACAAGCTTCTATGCTGACGGGCGCTAAGCTTATTCTTATCGCTGCGATCATCTACTGCTTTGCATGGGCGTTCGGCGTGATTGGTGTGTGGGTGTCGCTCGCGACCTGTAGCACTATCTTGACGATATGGATGTTTTACGCCATGAAGCGAGTCGAGGCACGTTTGCATTAATCCTTGCTTTGGTTTGTATTGGTTTCGCCTGATTTATTGACAAGACAAGGGGCGAGGCAAGTAACCTGTAGCTGGGGCATAAGTGTTTAGTTTTACGTAAATTTTACAATTGGGGCGATTAATGGCCCCGATTGTAATTGCCCACATATCTTTCGTCGTTAAACATGACTTAGGGCTAGCGTGGGATGATGGCCTCTGGTACATTTCGCTGGTTTAATCTGCAATCAAAAATGACTTATCCAAGCGTGCTGTTGAGCCGAGGCTATAGCCCTCAATTAACAGACTGAGTTCGCTTAGGCTTTTGGGTCGATTGATCGTTGATATGACTGGGTATTGAGCCGAATGACTCGCTCGTTGATTTTAGTAATTTATGTTTTATGAGGCCCTTATGCGCACCACTTCAGTCATTTCTATGCTGTTGCTTGGCGTGTTAACGACAGTTAATGCCAGTGCCAAAGAGAATGAGTTAGTGTTTGCCAGCGACTTCGAAGGCAATCGTTTATCTCAACCTTGGTCGTGGATCATGGGTTGTCAATTTGAAGGCGCTGAACCTCACACAGGTGAAAGTGCGCTGCTTTGCGTCGAAGGCAATAGCAGTATCGTCAGTAAGTACCCTATTTCTGAAGCGGGTCTATTAGAGTTTTGGGTCAAAACCCAGAATACTCAAACCCAATATCGAATCAATGTATTGACCTCTCCGGTATTAAAGCTCGATGCCCAGTGGCAGCATGTTGCTTTAATCGATATCACCCCTGGGGCTAACGAATATTTAGCACACCGAGTGTCTATTGATGATCCGAGTCGCCAATATATCCGTCTTGATATTGAGGCCATTAATGGCCCTATCAGTTTGGACGATTTGAGCTTAGGTAAAATTCGCCTTGATATGGCCCTGCAAAAAAATGAGCAGAAAATTATCGGCGGGATTTTAGATAAGCTGAAAGCTGATAAGAATTACGAAGTGCAGTCTGAGTCATTTCGTACTTTAGGTAAAAATTATGCCGCTCAGCTCGAGAGCCAAAGACAATACCTCGAGTACTCGAATGCTATTTATTCAAGTATCACCTTTGTGTTGGCGACGTCTGAGCGCAATAAAATGTCTAACCCTATGGGATATAACACCTTTAGGTCGGTTTTAACTGACGCTAAACGTGTGGCATCGCCTCTCCAACAGGCGCGTTTAGGCTCTATGGTGAAACCCTTTGGTGACTTAGCTACTGCCACCTTAAACGTGGTCAGTGCCGGTGCGTATTCCGCCTTTGCCGAACCCTTTAAGTCATTCTTAGCTGCGACTTTTGATCGCTCTAATTATGACAACAGTGACTTAAGCCGTAGTGATAAAAAGTTTGCTGAAGAAAATGGCCTGAAAATTTATCAGCAGGCCGAACGGTTTATGTCTGAAATCGAAAAAGAACTGCAACAAGTCACTGCACTCGACAATGATTTAGTCAGTATGCAGAAGAACTTAGATAATTTCCGTAAGGATCTCGATAAGCATCTGCGCAGTTACTTACAGCATGCCAGTATTGCCCGCACACCTGAAAATTACAGCCGAGTGATGAGTAAAGACGAGCAGGCACGCGCGCTGGTGATTGCTGAGGCGAGTGCCAATATCAGTGCTAAAGCTGAGGCGCTATTGGCTTCGAACAGCAATGCAGAGTTAGTGCAGTACATGATTAAAACCACTGAGAAGATTGATGAATTTCAAGAGTTCAAGGAACGTTTTAATCAGATCACTTCGGCCATGCTGACCTTCTACGACAAATTTGAGCGCTCAATTGCCGCCGAGCAAAACCCCTTTACCGATCCTAGCGATCGCGCCGTGTGGGAGCAGCACGCCAAAAGCGCCCGTAACTACATTCGCCAGTCGAAGGAAGCCTTCACTAAAGCCTTTATGTAAAGGATTGTTGTAAGTAAGTGGTAGTAACGGCCTAAAATTATGGCGATTTTTCTATTTTAGGTTTGGAGTTATCAAGGATAAAACAGGTAGTCAGAATCATTTCTGTTAGTGGGCAAGGATGATGAGTAAACCCTATACAACAACTCGGTTTGACACAGATACCGCCACAATGGCGATATTTGATCCCGCGGCATTAACTCATCGCTGTGAGGATACGGCTGATTGGTGGTCTGTGCCGAGTGACGAAATTTTGGAAATCAATCAAGGTCATGTGCTATTCGTAGGACTTGGCGCCGATGGCTGTTATGAGGTTGAAATTTTCCGTAAGCTAGGTGAGGCTGGGCTCAATTCGAATTATCTCTCTGCAAACTTAACAGTATTGTCAGGGTGCCTGTATATTGGCGCAGCCGAGCAAGTTCCAGCAGGAGATCTTGGGCCTGAAACAACCTTTGGCGGCGCTTTAATTTATGCTGTGCGAGGGAATATTGAGGTGAGGGTGTATCGGCTTACACCCCATAAACTGGTGGTTGAATATGAGTCAACCTCAGAAGATGTACTAAACGAGTTTACGTCTAGCCCATTACTTTAAGCGGCTTACTTTATTCGCTACCATTTTTAATCCCTATACGGGCTGTTAAACACCAAAGGTAACTTGTTAATCATCAGGGGTAAAAAAGCAATTTAACATTATGAGTTCTATGATGAATAATACTAAATGGCGCGAATGTATGACGCTGTTAGCTTCTCGTCCTGTGTATTTGCAACTACAGTTGGTCGGTGAAGAGGACTTTCCTCTCGATTATGAAGCCTCAAATCAAGTGTTATCCGAGATCATGGCTACTGATTGTCTTTTTGTGCAAAGGTGTATTCGCTATAAATCCATTAACGCGATTAGAATTGCGAAAACCGTTTTTCCCGCCGGTTTGGCGGATGACAATGTATTTCTGCTTGCTGAATTAAAAATCAGATTACAGCAACTCGGCCAGTTACCACTAATTGAAGACGATCAGTTTATTGTTATTCATGGCTATCATGACCTCATGGTTTGTTGAATCCAGAGCATCTACACTGGCTTACAACACACACCATATCTTAAGTTCGCTCTGCGATGGAGTTCATAGACTTCACAACCTAACAATGGCTCAGTTCTATTAAGAACTGCGCCAAAACGCTCAAAGTAGTCTTCATTAACTTGTTTTGCACTGATAAGTGGTACTTCAATACTGACATCTACACGACCTTTACGTATCAACGCTGGGTCAAGATTATCAGGATGATTTGTGGTCATTATTACAAGGCAGTCATCAAGAGGAATGATTCCGTCTAACGCGTTTAGAACGCCACCTAAAGTGAGTGGTGGGTTATCTACATTGCTTTCAGCAGTTCGTGATACCGTAGCCTTTACACAGTCACAGTCCTCTATTAACAACATAGCTCCGGGCGGTACCTTTCTAATCGCCTTATGAATAGTGGCATCATTTACAGTCGAAAGATTCAATATGTATAGATCGCGATGATACTCAACAGCTAAGGCTCTCGCTATACCCGTCTTACCTGTACCCGTTTTGCCATGTAACAGTATGGTTAGCTTACTTACAACCGATTTTCCCCTACTTGCGAAGTTATCAACTTCCCTCATCAACTCCTGCTTAAACCCTTCATCTAGTACTAATTCACTAAAACCCGATGATTTCAATGTGCCGTAGCGACACCATTCGGTTTCTTCGAAAATATTCACTTTCGGCTCGGTAGAGATGTCTCCACGAGTATCTTCTAAAAAACTATATAGTTTATCTTTTGCCCACCATGGTGCACTTACAGTAATAGTATCGTATGCCATCGTACTATCGACCTTAGATCGGGTAGCCAACATGAAACAACCACCGTATTTAAACAGGTGCATACCGTAGCCGATAGACTTAACACTGACACGCCCGTCGTAACTCACACTATAGTCATAGTACACAGCCTCAGAGATAGAGCGTGAAAAAAACGGAATAGTAGTATTACTGATCAAAAAGGACAGTTTATTGAATACCTCTGTGCGCGCCTGATGACTATCGTCTATAGTGAGCCGCACAAACAGCAGACTACTGAGCCAACTTAACAGCTTCGTGGGGACATCTTTTAGTATGTAGCCTACGAGTCCAATTAACGTTAATGTTAATACTCCAACAATGACAGCCGTCAATAAAGGATCACCATTGGTGAGCGCCTTTATTTGTAGTAATACCTCGTTCATTTACTCACCTTTACTATAAATGCCTAATAGACATAGTCGAGAATACAGCCAACCGAGTCGAGGATACTACTAAGGTATCCTCAGTATGTGCGCTATCGCACGTGGTTAAAGCGACTTGATAAAGATCCCCTACTTATCACTAGCGATTGCCATAGGTCGTAGCAATATCACATTTTAAATCAACATCTTAATATTGGATTGATATTTAAGTGTTCACTAACGTATGCAGATAAATGTCAGAGATGGCGCCGTTCATCAAAGAGCTGGACGGGGCGACCCTGCATCCGCGGATTGACTTGAACAACATCCGTGTTTAACTGCCAGTTCGCTATCTGATAGGCAGGACGCCTGAATGTCGTGCAATGCAGGGATGCATGAGAACGACCATGGCTCTCGTTCATAAGCTTAAAGCCCTAGGTTTCTATTCACCGWGTCGRCGAGTSAATGCCATGGCAAGCCTGTAAACTGCTTGTCAATAAACGTTAATTAGTAAGCTGTGTTAGTGGTTTATCAGCCTACAAATCAAATATCATTCAGCGAAGTCTCAATAAGAAAGCCGCTAATGAAGGCGGCTTTTGTATTTCGATTATTCCATAACCCTTGAATTTTCTTGGTTACATTAAATCTTGAGGCATTAGAGCAAATACACGTTCAAGCTGCAGGCGCCGTGGGCGCCGACGACAAGAGCTTGTTCGATATCGGCGGTTTTTGATGGACCCGCGATAAACACCCCGAACTCACCTGAGGCTAACGTGATTTCTTTAGCTGCCTGATGTAGGGTTGGCACAATCTTATTCGTTGGCAGGGCTAAGATCAGGTTTTCACAGATAAAAGGTGTCACTCTGTGGCCTAGATTCTTATTGTTAACCCAAATGGCACCGTTTTCGGCAACGCCAATGTCACCAGGGATCACTGCATAATCTATGTTTTTGAGCTCGTGGGCTGTGGGTGGCATTTCACGGTTTGCCGTGACCCCCTCGACAAGGGAGATAACCTGTAACCCTTGGGCGATAAGTTCATCGACTTTGGCTTGCAGGGCTTTGATGCCACCTTCTTTATGCAGCGTACCCGCGACAGTATTGAGGTTGGTCTCGAACTGGCCGACGAGATTTTCGACTCTTGGCGCCACATCTATGCTTGGCATAGGATGATTTGTTAAGGCCGACAGTTTGAGCGCATTGAGAATTTCAAGTTTACTAGACATCTTATAGGCTCCTGTGTTTCTTAAACCAAGCTTCGAAGCTGGAGTTCGGGGCAACGGGCAGTTCACGGTATTTACCCCATGCACCGCTAAAGGGTTTTAACAGACTACCCGGTAGAATGCGCAGCGCAGTTCTTGCCATACTCATAGAGCAGTTCAGCATGGTTTCGCTTGCCATAAATTTACCCACTAATGGCATGTAACTGTTTTTGCCATAGGGGAGTTTTCCGGCTTCAGCCTTAAGGCGTCTGTGGTGGAAAATAATCTTATCGAGCGGCACCTTAGTTGGGCAGATATAGGTACAGCTGCCACACAAGGTACAGGCCCAGGCAATCGAGTTAGTGTCATCAATCTTAGCGCCCACTGCGATACCAATTGGGCCAGGGATGGTGTAGTTGTAGCTGTAACCGCCGGAGCGACGATACACAGGACAGGTATTGAGGCAACCACCACAACGAATACACTTCAATGATTCTGCGAGGATTTTATCCTTGAGCATCTCAGTGCGGCCATTGTCGACGATAATAATGTGCATCTCACCTTCGGGCTGTGGGCCACGGTAAAAGGCGCTATAAGTCGTGACAGGTTGGCCTGTGGCGTTGCGTGCCAGTGTGCGTAGCAAGACGGCTGCGCTATCGATATCGGGCACCACTTTGTCGATGCCCATTGAATGCAACTGCAACTTAGGCAGGTTAGCACCCATGTCGGCGTTGCCTTCGTTCGTGCAGACCACCACGGCGCCTTTATCGGCAATCGCCATGTTCACGCCTGTCATCGCGGCATCGGCGCTAAGGAACTGTTCACGCAAGTGGGCACGGGCGGCGCGGGTTAAATACAAGGGATCTGATCCCCCCGCTTTAGTGCCGAGTTTTTCATGGAAGAGTTCGCCGACTTCTTCCTTTTTCATATGGATAGCAGGCACGACTATGTGTGATGGTGGCATTTTGGCGAGCTGAATAATCCGCTCACCTAAGTCGGTGTCTATGACCTCAATGCCACGTTGTTCTAAGTACGGATTGAGGTGACATTCCTCGGTCAGCATAGACTTAGACTTCACCAACTTTTTGACTTTATGGCGGGATAAAATGTCATGCACGATACGATTGTGCTCTGCGCCATCTTTCGCCCAATGGACTTGTATGCCGTTGGCGATACAGTTTTGTTCAAAGGTTTCAAGATATTGAGCAAGATGGGTTAGCGTGTGGAGCTTAATTTCTGAGCCAAGCTGACGCAGTTGTTCCCATTCTGGGATGCTACCCGCGGCGCGGTCGCGTTTTTCTCTGAGCATCCATAGCGCTTTTGAATGCCAGTCGACACGGGTTTCGTCGCGGCAAAAAATATCGGCTTTATGGGCATGGACTTGGGAGCCATTAGCTCCGTGATTATGATTGTAAGCCATGGTGAGTCTCCTAGAGCGCGGCGTTTAGCACTTGCGCTATGTGGCGAATTTCAATCGGCAATTGCTGTCTGCGGATCATGCCATCGAGGTGCAACAGGCATGAAGGATCAAAACCCACCACATACTCAGCACCCGTTGCGGCGTGGGCTTGGGCCTTGTCTTTGCCCATTTTGGCCGACACTGCGCCTTCATCGACGGCGAAGGTGCCACCAAAGCCGCAGCATTCGTCACGGCGGTCTGGATACACTATGTCTATGCCGGCAATATTGGCCAATACAGCTTCGACTTTGTTGAATCTTGGCCCCATTTGCTCACTTGGGGTGGCAAGGCTTAACATGCGAATGCCATGGCAACTCAGTTGCAAGCTTACCTTGTGCGCGAAGGGCTTGGTAAAGGCGGGGATCGGCGCGATATCGTGTAAAAACTCTGTGAGTTCATAGAGTTTGTTGATCACAGCTTGTGCTTCTGGGCTGCTATCAAACTCGTGGAAGTTTTCTTTGGCGGCCACTAAACAAGAGGCGGCAGGGCAAACAATAGCGTCGCATTCCACTCCTTTAAAGGCGTTGAGCAATTTAAGGGTGGTACTGCGTGCTGCATCGAAGCAACCCGAGTTTGTCATCGGCTGGCCACAGCATGTTTGACCCGCGGGTAGAATCACTTGGTGCCCGAGTTTCTCTAATAATTCCAAGGTGGCAATCGCGACCTCTGGCATCATTTGATTGACTAGACACGGGATGAAAAGGGCGATTTTCATTGTGTTTTCTCTTTCTTGTTAGTGAACGACATTGCCTTGCAGTGTGACCCAATATCCACACTAATGCTAAGGTAGTTGATCAAATATAGGCCTATCTTAGCGGAATAAGTAGCCCTAATTTAGTAAATGAGCTTGTAGATTTTTTCAAAAATGAGAATATTTTAACTTGATGATTACATTGATTTTAAAATGTATTTATTCAGGTTTGAAATTCTAAAAAAATACTTAATGACAAATAAATGAGAATAGTTCGCTTATATAAACAAACGGGGCTAAAAATAGCCCCGTTGTTTACTACTGTCATACCAGATTAGCGGCTGCACTCTTCGAGCAGATAAGCTAAGTGGCGGTAGGAAATGCCGCTGTGTTGGGTCAAACCGACCTCGCACATACGGTTGGCGTAATAGCCTTCCTTAATCTCGACAGGAATGAGCTTTTTGATATTACGCAGTGCGCTGGCGTTGATTTCAGGCTTATACAAGCCTTTTTCACCCGCGTAACCGCAGCAGTCAATTCCCGCAGGTTTGAGCACTTGTGCAGAGCAGGCATCGGCGATTGCTTGCATCTTAGGTTCAAGTTTCATCTTGCGTGCGCTACAACCTAAGTGCAGTGCCACATTGACTTTTTTGCTGATGTTGAGCTTAGTCAGTAGCTTGTCGTGCATAAACTCAACTAAGTCGATAATTTGTACTTTTGGATTACCTGACAAAGTGCGGTAGGTGCAAGACAAGGCATCGACGATTACTGGCAGCTTGCCACCATTGGTCATCTTGCTCACGGCATCGATAAGTTCTTGGCGTTTGGCATCGGCGTTTTTAAAGTCGCCCTTAGATTCCCACATCTGGCCGCAACATAAATCGCGGGTTTTTTCTGGCGTGATGACGTTATAGCCTGCACGTTCCAGCAGCGTGACGACCACCTCAGGCAAAGTGCGGTTATCGGGATCTTTGGGTGTCGGACCAAAGGTTCTGCCGCCACAGGCTGGGAAGTAAACCACTGTTTCTTGGCCAACTTTAGCGGGGGATGGTTTTGGCAATTTGCCGCCTTTCGGGAAATCGGGGTTCCAATAAGGCACTTCTTTTGAAATCAAACGGCCGGTTTTCATTAGGGCACTGGTAATGTTGTCGCCAGTGATCTTGTGGATCACGCCAAGCATGTCAAAACCTGAACTGATGACTTGGTTAACTGCACCAAAGTGTTTGGCTTGGAAATCTAAGACTTTTTGTTCAGTAGTGCTGATGTACGGCGTGCGCAGTTTACGCACCAGTTGGCCCATGCTGTTATCCACTGGGCAAGCAATAGTACAAAGCTGGCAGGCGGCACAGGTATCAACTACATCGTATTTAGCGGCGGCGCGCATTTCTGCTGCTGCGGCTTTATCACCGGATTGTTCTAAACGTTCGATTTCACGCAGAGTCGCAATACGTTGACGAGGTGAGAAGTTGAGTGCCGATGTTGGGCAGGTTTTTTCACAGAAACCACATTCGATACATTTATCAACAAAATCATCGACCACAGGGCAGGGCTTGATGTTTTTAACGTGGACATTGCTATCGTCGTTAAGAATAACGCCTGGGTTTAGAATACCCTGTGGATCAAATACTTGTTTGATGCTCTTCATCAAAGTGTAAGCATCTTGTCCCCATTCTTTTTCGACGAACGGCGCGACAGCACGGCCAGTACCATGCTCGGCTTTCATTGAACCGTCGTACTTGTTAATCACCATGTCGGCAATATCATCCATAAAGGCATGGAAACGATCGATATCGGCTTGAGTCGAGAAGGTGGGGGTAATGATAAAGTGGAAATTCCCCGCAAGAGCATGGCCATAAATACAGCCTTCAGGGTAACCATGTTTATGGAAAAGCTCAGTGATATCGTGCGCCGCAGCAGCAAGGTGCTCTAGTTCAAAGGCCACGTCTTCGATGATTACTGAGGTTCCCTTTGGACGCTCACCACCTACAATCGGGAACAAGCCTTTGCGCATTGCCCAGTATTTGTCATAAACCGCTGGATTAGTACTAAATTCCATTGGGCGGATAAAGTCAAAACCGGCGAGTTTCGCGGTGACATCTTGAGTATAATTTTCTAAGGTTTTGTCGTCATCAGCACGGGATTCTATCAGTAGAATAGCGGATAGGGCCGGCAATTCTGATAACCAATCTGGCATGCCAGGCTTGCCCGTTACTGCTTTGATTGATGGCCAATCAAGGAGTTCAGCAGCAGAAACGCTTTCACCGTTTATCAGTGGTATGGCTCGTGCGGCATCTTCCATATTATGGAATACGGCCATAGCTGAGGCTTTAAATTTAGCTTCATTCACTGTGTGATAAGTGACTTCATTAATAAAAGCTAAGGTGCCTTCCATCCCCACCATTAAGTGGTTGATGATGTCAAATGGGTCGGTAAAATCGAGTAACGAATTGATGCCGTAGCCGGTGGTATTTTTAATGGAATACTTTTTACGAATTCTGTCCGCTAACACTGTGTTATGACGAGTCATGTGCGACAGTTCTGTCAGCGCATCTAGTATTTTTCCATGGGATTTAACAAAGGCAGCTTTTGATTTTTCACAGCCTGTATCGAGTTCAGTACCATCTGCAAAAAGAAGTTTCGCGGAAGCGATAGTTTGGTAACTGTTTTGCGCAGTACCACAGCACATTCCCGAAGCATTGTTTGCCACAATACCACCAATTTTGGCGGAGCCTATGGTGGCGGGATCGGGACCAATTTTGCGGTTAAGCGGCGCGAGTACGGCGTTAGCGTCGGAACCAATGACAGCAGCACCTAAGGTGATCTGTTTGGCATCGCTACTGACTTCAATCTTTCTAAAACCATCATGGCCAAGGATCAACAAAATACCTTCACCGATAGCTTGGCCAGATAAACTGGTTCCAGCGGCCCTAAACGTGACGGGTGCATCATGCTTACGGGCAACGGCTAATGTGAGCTTTACCTGTTCTAGGGTTTCTGCATGGACAACCACTTCTGGGACTATCCTGAAGTAGCTTGCATCGGTGGACCAGGCAAAACGGCGAACGGGATCATCCGTCACGGGATGATCACCTAATTGCGTTCTTAGATCATCGATGACCAGTTTATAGTTAATCGACATAGCATCACTCTCTTTATTAATAGATTAAAGCCGAAGTCACTGGGAGTGACTTCGGGCATTCAATAAAATAAAACGGCTTAGAATCCACCCCACAGGGTAGCTATTGTGCCCGCCAGTAAGGCATAACCAATGGCAACAGGCATTGTTTTACGGATAATTTCTGATTCTCTACCTGCCATACCCACTACCGTTGCAGCGGCAACCACGTTCATTACGCACATCATGTTACCGGCGTTTGCTCCGATACCTTGTAGTGCCAATACCAGTGTGTGGTTCATGCCAATATTGTCGGCAACGCTGTATTGTAGGCTGGAGAACATCATGTTTGAGAAGGTGGCTGAACCCGATAAGAAGGCACCAAAAATCCCCACGATAGGCGCCATCCAAGCCCACACTGCGCCCATGGAACCTGCCAACATATCCGCTAAAGCGACAGGCATTGAGGCAAGACCTGCACCATTAGCGCCTGAGTTTAAGAAGATTTTCACCATAGGCACTGATGCGCCTAATGAAATAATTGTTGGCAACATGGACTTACATGAAACACCGACCGTTTGCTGAATCGCAGGGCTTTTCATTTTGAACAGGAAGAAACCTAGAATACACACGGCAACAAAGAAGGCACCTGGTGCATATAAGGTTGCGAAGCTGGCTTTAAGCTCAGTGCCCATTAGGCCTGTCCAGCTGATGTTAAAGCTTGATAACCATGCTTTTAACGGTGCCACTGTACGCGACAGTACCAAAAGCGCAGCCATGATGATGTAAGGTGTCCAAGCGGCAATTTGGGAAAACTTAGCCGTTGTTTCGACTTTTCCGCTTTCTTGACTGTCATTCTCTGCGAAATCATTCCATGGCGTTTTAGGCAGTAAGTAGCCTTTACGCGCAACCGGGATCACTAAGGCCATACCGATCAATGAACCGATAACCGAAGGGAATTCTGGGCCTGCAAGGTAGTTGATGATCCATGCGGGGACGGTAAAGGCAAGACCTGAGAAAATCGCAAATTTCCAAATTGCTAAGCCTTCCTTAAAGGATTTATTGCGACCAAAGAATCCAGTTAGCATGGTCACCATTACGAGAGGAATTAATGAACCTGTGATTAAGTCGATAGTGATCATATGCATGACGATATATCGAGCATAACCAGCATAGTTACCACCATGGGCAGCAAATTGCTCCGCCGCCATGCTCACGCCACCTTGGATCAGACCCTGTTCCATCCCAAAAAGTACGGGTAGACCAATTGCACCGAAGGATACACAGGCCGAGTCAGCAATCAAAGCCACGACAGCTGCGGCAACGGGTGGTACACCAAGCAATACCAGTAGTGGTGCGCCAATGGCTGCGGGAGTACCAAAACCAGCACTACCTTCAATAAAGGCACCGAATAACCAACAGATGATGATGACTTGTACACGGGCATCGGCACTGATGTTAGTAAACCCAGCACGGATAGTGTCCATGGCACCTGAGTATTTCAGGGTATTGAGTAGGAATACGGCACCAAAAATGATGGTTAACGGTGTGATGGCTGAGAGCAGTCCTTCGAGGACCGATGCCGCCAGTAATGTGGTATCCATTTGCCAAATAAACACGGCGGCGAGCGCTGTGATTATCATGGAGATAGGCATAGCCTTAGATGCAGGCATTCTGAGTAACACTAGAAATAGCATTACACTGAGCACTGGCGTCAAGCTAGCGAGGAGTTGAAGTATTGTCATGCTTGCCTCTTCATAAAGTGGTCTGTCTTATTATTGATATTAGGATTTTTCATCTGCTTTCATGTCGACTTCCCAGACCAATAAATCAGCAGTTAATACTGCAAGTACTTACGGTCTCGACATTCTGTGTTGTGTACTAGACGCTATTGTGAGCTTGACTAATATGATCTAGATCATCTTGGCTGTTATATGAAATGCTAATTTACAGTGCTGCGGGGTGCTTCTCTCGGGGGATTTTCTTATATGTGACAATGATCACTTAGACTGTTGGGTGTATATCTACTTTGGTTATATTAAATTAAATTTGTTGTTTTTCTGGTTATTAAAAGTAGAGCTATCACTCATATTCATCGTCATTATTGCAATTAACTGATCCATTTATTTCATTAATAGTTTGTTATTGGTTTTTTCAGTCATTTTTAAGGTGTGATTAAGGTCGCATAGATTGTTATGGCTGGATTAACTCATTTACTTCTATTTTCATCAAGCTATTGTAATGTTTACCTAATATGTCCATTTTGGAATGGTTTTTTATAGTGATCTAGAGCATGTTTTAAAATGGTGGAATTTTATTGTGATGGATATCACTTAATGAATTTTACTTTAATATGAAATTTAATAACCATTGTTTAACTTAATTTCAGTTTATTTGAGCAAACTGCCAGCCAAAATATTCAAGTATATTGAGATAACAATAGAAAAGTTGAAATAAAAAGTGACCGCTTCTAATGGGTTAAGAGGGGAAATTGAGAGAACAGGGTGAAATTGAAGCAGAAATTTTAAGTAACAAAACTAAAAAATACTGTTTGAACTTTTATCAAACTGGTTAGTGTCATTAATGCTTAAACGCCATTAATGCGAATATTAGTTTTTGTGAGAAGTGCTAAAAAGTTCACCAAAGACTGTGCAGGGGAAAAGATAAGGCTTTAATCGCAACCTTCTAGGTTAAATTTACAAAATAAAAAAGAGACGTGATATGTCTCTTTTATTGGTGATTTAGCCCAAAGATACAGACTTAAAACAACTTGCTGCCCCAGCCTAATTTAGTCCGCAGCACGTGGAAATAGTTGTGTCCTTTAGGATGAATAAGCCGTAAACGTTCAGAGCTGCGGCGCACTATGATTTCATCGCCGGGTAACACGGCTAAATGCACGTGGCCATCACAGCTGACTTCGAGGTTTTCGCCATTTTCAGGTGACACAACCATTTTTATGGTGCTGCACGCATCGACAACAATCGGGCGGCACGACAAAGTGTGCGGGAACATAGGTACTAAGATTAGGGCCTGTAAATTAGGCGTCAGAATAGCGCCGCCAGCGGAGAGGGCGTAGGCCGTTGAACCGGTAGGCGTTGACACTATCATGCCGTCGGCACGTTGGCTGTACATGAACTGATCGTCAATATAGACCTCAAACTCAATCATGTGGGCAATTTTACCCGGATGGAGTACGGCTTCGTTGACGGCGGTGTTGCTCGCCTTGAGCATACCGTGGCGATAGACTTCGGCTTCGAGTAAGAATCTATGCTCGGTATCGAACTCTCCATCGAGTACCTTGGCGAGCGCCTCTTCGAAGGCATCGGGCGGCAGATCGGTTAAAAAGCCTAAATTGCCGCGGTTAACCCCAATCACGCCTAAATCAAAGCGGGCTAATACCCTTGCCGCGCCGAGCATGTTACCGTCACCACCGACGACTATGGCTAAGTCGCAACGCGCGCCAATTTCTAGTAAATCGACCGCTATGATATTGGGTCCTAATTCGGTAGCAACACGCTCTTCCACTAAGACTTCAAAGCCCTGCATTGTCAGCCAATAATGCAGACGCTTTAAGGTTTGGTTGGTCCCTTGGTGGTGAGGTTTGCCGATAAGGCCGATAGTATGAAACTTTGTGGTCATATTTATGCTAGATCTGGCCTTAGGCCTTGAAACGTCAAAATTGATCCCCATAATATGCCCAGAGTATTTCAGAAACAAAGCATTTTTAGCTGGAGTGAAAATGAGCAACGAATCGATTAAAGCAGAACAGGATCTGATCCAAGAGGGTGTAGAGTCTGAAGTATCTACCGCAGAAGCAAGTCTGATCGATGAGCTTACCCAGGCCAATTTCCGTATTGAAGAGCTGGAACAGTTACTCGCTGAAGCTTTGGCGAAAGTTGAAGAGCAGAAGGATTCAGTCATCCGCGCCGCAGCCGAGGTCGATAACATTCGTCGTCGTGCCGCAATGGATGTGGAAAAGGCGAACAAGTTTGCCTTGGAAAAGTTCGCCAATGAGCTTTTGCCTGTGCTTGATAACATGGAGCGCGCGCTAATGGGTACAAACCCAGAAGATGAAGCGACGAAAGCGATTTATCAAGGTGTTGAGTTAACTCAAAAAAGCTTACTCACTGCGGTGGCTAAATTTGGTGTTAAGCAAATTGATCCACAAGGTCAGTCATTTAACCCTGACCAACATCAAGCGATTGGCATGCAGCCAAGCGCCGAGTTCCCAGCGAACACTGTGATGTTGGTGATGCAAAAGGGTTATGAGCTGAATAGTCGCTTGCTGCGCCCTGCTATGGTGATGGTGTCACAGGGTGGCCCTAACCAAGAAAGTGCAACGATAGATATCGAAGCTTAAGCTTTATTGGATCAGCAGCTGTTATAACAGACAGCAACAAAAAAGGACTGCAATTGCAGTCCTTTTTTTATGGGCGGAATTTTTTATTGATAACATTTAGCGTCTTAACGAGATAAGCAAGTTCAGCCTATTGCGCTAGATAAGCATTGATTTGCGCCAGTATGCCTTCGGCATCCAGTTGCAAGTCGTGGATGACTTCCTCTGGCGAGCCATGTTTAATGAACTCGTCTGGCAAACCAATTTGGAGTACGGCTTTAGGCATTTTTAGCTTTTGAAGCTGTTCAAGCACTCCGGCACCCGCACCGCCTATAATGGCATTTTCCTCCACAGTGACTAACACTTCATGGGTTAGTGCCATTTCTTTTACCAGATCAACATCAAGTGGTTTCACAAAGCGCATATCGACAACCGTCGCATCTAAGCTTTCGGCAGCGGTTAATGCCGATGCGAGCAAGGTACCAAAGTTAAGTATGGCAATACGCTTACCGATGCGCTTAATGACACCTTTACCAATTGGCAACGCAGTCATGGACTCGACTTGCATCGCTCCCGTGGCACTACCTCTTGGGTAACGCACCGCACTTGGGCCCGCATCATAGCAATAGCCAGTGTAGAGCATTTGACGACATTCGTTTTCATCGGACGGCGCCATGATCACCATATTAGGGATACAACGCATAAAACTTAAATCGAATGCACCTTGGTGGGTTGGACCATCAGCACCGACGATACCGCCACGGTCAATGGCAAATAACACGGGCAATTGTTGTAGTGCGACATCGTGAATAAGCTGATCATAGGCGCGTTGCAGGAAAGTCGAGTAAATTGCGACTACAGGCTTGAAGCCTTCGCAGGCAAAACCCGCCGCTAAGGTGACGGCATGCTGCTCAGCAATCGCTGCATCAAAATATTGTTTCGGGAAGCGCTGGGAAAACTCCACCATGCCAGAACCCTCACGCATCGCAGGAGTAATCGCTAACACTTTCTCATCTTGTTCGGCAATGTCGCACAACCATTTACCGAAGACTTGAGAAAAGGTCGGTAATCCGGGTTTGGTGGCCGGCTTTTTAAAGAGTGATGGGTCAAACTTAGGCACAGCATGCCAACCGATAGGATCTTTTTCAGCAGGTTCATAACCACGACCTTTTTTGGTCATGATGTGCAGCACCTGTGGACCTTTCAGATTACGCATATTGCGCATGGTCTCGACCAGAGCGTCTACATCATGGCCATCGATAGGACCTATGTAGTTGAAACCTAACTCTTCAAATAGAGTGCCAGGAACGACCATACCTTTGAGGTGTTCCTCAGTGCGCTTGGCCATTTCTTTGATGACTGGCATACCTTTTAACACTTTTTTGCCGCCTTCGCGCAGTGTGGTGTAGAAACGGCCTGACATCAGTTGTGCTAAATGATTGTTGAGGGCGCCGACATTTTCTGAAATCGACATTTCGTTGTCGTTCAGTACCACGAGCATGTCATTGTGCAAGTCGCCCGCGTGGTTCATGGCTTCAAACACCATGCCGCCGGTCATAGCGCCATCGCCGATGACAGCGACAACTTTACGACCTGCTTGTTCTTTTTCTGCAGCTATCGCCATCGCCAGCGCGGCGCTAATCGACGTGCCTGAATGGCCAACGCTGAAAGTGTCGTATTCACTTTCTTCACGCCATGGGAAAGGATGTAAGCCATCTTTTTGCCGAATGGTGTGCATCTTGTCACGTCGACCCGTGAGAATTTTATGGGGGTAGGCTTGATGGCCTACGTCCCAGATCAGTCGATCAAAGGGGGTATTGTAGACATAGTGCAGTGCCACAGTGAGTTCTACTGTGCCGAGCCCAGAGGCAAAATGTCCGCTGGACATGCCAACAGACTTAAGAAGGAACTCGCGCAGTTCATCGGCTACTTGTGGTAAAAGTGCCTGAGGAAGCTGGCGGAGCTCATTGGGGGTGTTGGCCTGCGCCAACACGGGAAACTGAGAAATGTCCAAACTCATAGCGAGATACTTCGACTCTTATTATATTCTTCGCTCAATGATATAGCGGGCGAAGTCTGCAATTAACTGGCTATTGTATGGCAATTTAGCCAGCGCTGATAGTGCCTCTTGGATCAGTTGTTTGGCGGTGTCTTGTGCACCTTGTAGTCCAAGTAGTTGTGGAAACGTACTCTTATTCGATTCAGTATCAGAGCCTTGCGGTTTACCTAGCTCTTCGGTGGTGGCTACGATGTCAAGGATATCGTCTTGTACTTGGAAGGCGAGTCCTACCGCACGGGCAAAATCCATCATAGCAGCATACTGATCTTTTGGCGCGTTTGCGGCGATTAAAGCCAACTCAACGGCGCAGCTGATAAGGGCGCCAGTTTTCATATTATGTAGCTGAGTTAACGCGTTAAGATCAATATGTTTATCGGTCGAGGCTAAGTCTATCGCTTGGCCTCCACACATACCACGATAACCTGAGGCTTTGGCTAATACTCTTACCATAGCAATATGTTGTTCGCTGCTGATCCCTGCTACGGCTTCGGTGACAATTTCAAAGGCTAAGGTTTGCAGAGCATCCCCCGCTAAAATGGCCGTCGCTTCATCAAAGGCAATATGCACTGTCGGCTGGCCACGGCGGAGCTCGTCATCGTCCATGGCGGGTAAATCGTCGTGGATTAATGAATAAGCATGGATACATTCAATGGCTGCGGCGCAAGCATCTAACTTTTCGAGTTCGACCCCAAACATGCGTCCTACACTGTATACGAGGAACGGTCGAATGCGCTTCCCTCCCAATAAGGCACCGTAAGTCATAGCGGCTTTTAATTGGGGAGCTGTATCTTCAAGCGTACTAAAACGCTGTTTTAATTGATCATCAACTCGTTGTTGATATTCTTGAATGGTACTGACTAACACGCTTATTCGCCCTCAACGGCATAGGGGGATAGGGGCGCATTTTCGTCTTGTTTCAGTAAAATGGCCACTTTTTGTTGGGCTTGTTCGAGTTTTGCTTGGCTATTTCGAACGAGATTGATGCCACGTTCAAATTGTTTTAACGCGTCATCGAGGGAGATATCGCCTTGTTCTAGATCGGCAACGATGCGTTCAAGTTCGCCAAGGGATTCTTCAAAACTAAGATTTTCGGGTTTCTTCGCCACGTTCAGGTTTCCTTTGATTTAGCGGACACAAGGTATATCAGGGCGGCGTAAGGGTCAAATTCAGACTAAAGATATTTGCTCAATAGCACGCTTTGTTACTGAAATTTTTCCAGAAAATATAAATTGTCGCTAAACTTGCTTAGTGTGTGTCCGATAACTGACAATAGTATCATCATTTGTATGGTAATTTTTAACTGGATAAACAAGGCTCGTATGTGTGTCGGTGGGATTATCTTATTCGGTAGAATAACTGAGTGTTCTTGCTTACCCAGAGTAAGTATTATGTCGTTTATTACGAAAATTGAGGAGCCGTTGTGGATTTAGCAACAATAATCGGAATTGTGGGAGCCTTTGGTTTTATTCTCGGCGCTATGGTGACCAGTGGCGGCTTGATGATTTTCGTTGATGTGCCCTCGATCCTGATTGTGTTCGGTGGGTCCTTCTTCGTGGTAATGATGAAGTTCACTCTTAAACAGTTTTTAAGCGCCGTTAAAATTGCTTTGAAAGCTTTTGTATTTAAGATTGATAAACCAGAAGACTTGATTGAACAGTCAGTGACTATGGCGGATGCTGCCCGTAAAGGGGGGTTTTTGGCATTAGAAGAAGCGCAAATTAGCAATACTTTTATGCAAAAGGCTGTCGATATGTTAGTCGATGGTCATGATGGTGAAGTAGTGCGTGCAGCTCTAGAGAAGGACATCGCTCTAACGGAAGAACGTCATCGTACGGGGATTGGCATATTTAGAGCCTTTGGCGATGTTGGGCCAGCGATGGGGATGATAGGTACACTCGTTGGTCTCGTGGCCATGTTATCAAATATGGCGGATCCTAAATCTATTGGTCCTTCGATGGCGGTTGCGTTGTTAACCACATTATACGGCGCTATGGTTGCTAACATGGTTTGTCTTCCTATCGCGGATAAGCTAACGCTTAGGATGGGGGAGGAAATGCTCAATCGTAACCTTATTATGGATGCGGTATTGGCGATTCAAGACGGACAAAACCCGCGGGTGATTGAAGGCTTTTTGAAAAATTATCTCGCTGAAAAAAATCGTAAAATCGATACAACGGACGGAGAGTAGCCCATGGCTAAGTGCAATTGTCCACCGCCCGGAGCACCGCTCTGGTTGGCAACATTTGCTGACTTGATGTCGCTGTTGATGTGTTTCTTCGTATTGTTATTGTCATTTTCTGAAATGGACGTGATGAAGTTTAAGCAGATCGCGGGCTCAATGAAGTATGCCTTTGGTGTGCAAAATAAGGTGGAAGTTAAAGATATCCCGAAAGGGACTTCTGTCATTGCCTTAGAATTTAGACCAGGACGCCCCGATCCGACTCCGATTGAAATCATTAACCAGCAAACGAATGAAATGACTGAACCTGTATTGGATTTCCAAGCGGGTGAAGACGATAGTGCGGGCGGCGTGCAGCAGCAAAATGGTTCTCAGCGGGGTGGCGAAGCGAGTGCAACGGCGCAAGAAGTGGCCGATGCGGTTAAAGCGGAAGCAGCAGCGGCGCAAGAAAAGATCAATCAGCAAGTGAAGAAGATGGCGCAGGAGCTCAATAAAGAGATCACCGATGGAGCGATTGAAATTGAGTCATTAGGTCAGCAGATTATTATTCGTATACGTGAGAAGGGGTCATTTGCTTCTGGCTCAGGTTTCCTGCAGCCTCGATTTAAACCTGTGGTACGCTCAGTCGGCGAATTGTTAAAAGATGTGCCAGGTGTCATCACAGTGTCAGGTTATACGGATGATATGCAAATAAGCGATGAGCTTTATAGTTCTAATTGGGATTTATCCAGCAAACGTGCCGTGGCAGTGGCCCATGAGTTAGTACAGGTCAGCGGCTTTGATTCTAATCGAATGAAAGTGGTTGGTATGGCGTCTAACAATCCGATTGTGCCTAACGATTCTCCGGAAAATCGTGCCCGTAACCGCAGGGTTGAAATTGCTATTGAGCAAGGTAAAGCTAAGGAGTCTGAAGAAATTCAGATCGGTAATTCGCCTTAAGTGTTTAGATACTTTCCCAATCTAAAGCCGCAATAATCTTGCGGCTTTTTTATCGAGCTAATGTGGACTTTTCCCTTTTTAGTTAACGTATTATGCATCAAATCGCTGTGGTTGATTTAAATCCATTTGGGCTTTACGTTAATCACATTGAGTGTGTAATCCCTAAGTTTTCTTTAATTATCCCTCAACGACTTATTGTTAATGATTCATCTCAAATCACTTATTTTAAGCAGGGAAATTCAAACCATTCGAATAGGCTTTAGTGACATTATTTCAGCCTAATTAGCTGCCGTGATTTAGTCATTAATACGCAATGAATACGCCATAAATGTGGCCTGTGTCGCTGTTGGCTATGTGCGCTGAAACTCGCCTTTTTAGGTTGCTTGGGTATATAATCCCCCGATTATTCTTTTAACCAATTTTGCTGTTTTAAAATTGCCCGCGGAAATCCCATGAAGTTTATTGTAAAGCTGTATCCAGAAATCATGATGAAGAGCAAGCCTGTACGCATGCGCTTCACCAAAATGCTCGAAACTAACATCCGTAATGTGCTTAAAAAAGTTGACGAAGATGCAAAAGTGCAGCGTCAATGGGACCGCATTATGGTGATGGTACCAAAGGATAAGCCTGAATTGGCCCAAGCTTTCGGTGAGCGTCTGGCGTGTATTCCTGGCATTGCACACGTAGTGCAAGTGGATGAGTATAGCTTTGAATCTGTTGATGATATTTATCAGCAAGTCTTGCCTGTTTACCGTGACCAGCTCGCGGGTAAAACCTTCTGCGTGCGAGTAAAGCGTACTGGCGATCATGATTTTAATTCTATTGAAGTTGAGCGTTATGTCGGTGGTGGCTTAAACCAGTTTACCGATGCGCTGGGCGTACGTTTAAAGAATCCGGACATTACTGTTAATTTAGAGATTGAGCGCGATAACCTTTATATGGTGACTAAGCGTATTGAAGGTCTAGGCGGTTTTCCGATGGCAACACAGGAAGATGTATTGTCCTTGATTTCGGGTGGTTTTGACTCTGGCGTCTCTAGCTATCAATTTATCAAAAAAGGCGCTCGTACCCACTACTGCTTCTTCAATCTGGGCGGCGCACAGCACGAAATTGGTGTTAAACAAGTAGCTTACCATCTGTGGAAAACCTACGGTGAATCCCATAAAGTGAAGTTTATCTCCGTGCCTTTTGAGCCTGTGGTTGCTGAGATTTTAGAGCGTATCGATAACGGTCAAATGGGCGTTGTATTGAAACGCATGATGATGCGTACCGCGGCGCGTATAGCCGAGCGTATGGGCATTCAAGCCTTAGTTACCGGTGAAAGTTTAGGCCAAGTGTCTAGCCAGACCCTGACCAACTTAAACGTCATCGACCGTTGTACTGAGTTATTGATTCTACGTCCCTTAATCGCCATGGATAAGCAAGACATTATCAACGAGAGCCGTAAAATCGGCACCGAAGATTTTGCTAAATCAATGCCTGAATATTGCGGCGTAATTTCGCAAAAGCCGACGGTAAAAGCGGTATTAGCTAAGGTTGAAGCGGAAGAGAAAAAGTTCTCTGAGGATTTGATCGATCAGATCATCGCCCAATCTGTCACTATCGATATCAGGGAGATCGCAGAACAAATGGATACTCGGATTACTGAGACAGAAACGGTTGCCAGTATCGATACTAACCAAGTGGTCATTGATATTCGAGCCCCTGAAGAAGAGGAAAGCAAACCGCTGCAAATTGAAGGTATTGAGATAAAGCGTATCCCATTCTTCAAGTTAGCGACTCAGTTTGCCGATCTCGATAAGCAAAAGACTTATTTGCTCTATTGTGAGCGTGGGGTGATGAGTAAATTGCAGGCATTGTATTTAATCGAGCAAGGCTACACGAACGTGAAAGTGTATCGTCCATAAGTCGGGCGAAAACTTGCCCATTGCCGTATATCGTCAGTGGGATTGATTTGCTATTCAAGTACAAAAAAGCCGCATATTAATGCGGCTTTTTCTTTGGTCTTACTGATGGTGACCTGAATTTAAGTGTCGTTTAGGTTATTCGGCTTTAACGACTTGCTGATGAGATGTGACATCGTCAGTGGCAATCAACAGAGTGGCTTCTTGCAGCACTTCTTGGTGCATTTTATTCATTGCAGCGGTTAAATCTGCAGTGATATTGGCTTGCAAGTCGCTTGTGTCAATGACGATTTCGTCAACGAGTACATTTGCACTGGCATTAAAGCTGAGTGCTGAGACTAATATTAACGCAAATGCCGATTTTAAATTGAACATAGTCGCCTCCGGGCTGACAAATTAACGCTGTCAGACATTCCCATCATCAACTTTGAGATTGTCTAACTTAGGTATTTCATAGCTATGGATGTTTCATCGCTATTGGTGTTTCGTTGATAAGCTGTTTCATTGGCGCAAAATTTAACCAAAAACGCTGGCCTTTACAAACGATTAAATGTAACAATACGGATTAGAAAAACTAATTAAAAAACGAGACTGAGATCACTATGTCGAGACGATTACCACCGCTTAATGCGGTTAAGGCTTTTGAGGCAGCCGCGCGGCATTTGAGCTTTACGCGGGCAGCGGAAGAATTGTTTGTTACACAGGCTGCGGTGAGCCATCAAATAAAGGCATTAGAAGATTTCCTCGGATTAAAATTATTTCGTCGAAAGAACCGTTCTTTGCTATTAACCGAAGAAGGGCAAAGCTATTTTCTCGACATCAAAGATATCTTTATTCAGCTTGCCGATGCTACCGACAGATTACTCGCCCGCAGTGCGATTGGTTCGCTGACGGTCAGTATGTCACCCAGTTTTGCGATTCAATGGCTAGTGCCACGCTTGGCTAAATTCAGTGAGAAAAATCCCGATATCGATGTGCGAATTAAGGCCGTTGATACCGAAGCGAGTTCATTAACCGATGATGTGGATGTGGCTATTTATTATGGCTTAGGTAATTGGCCCGGGCTACGTGCAGATAAGCTCAGAAACGAAGTGCTTATTCCCGTATGTTCGCCCATGTTGCTCAACGGTCCTAAACCACTCTCAAAACCGAGCGATTTAAAGTATCACACGTTATTACATGATATGAATCGTCACGATTGGCAGGCGTGGTTTAGGCAATGTGGCATTACCGATATTAATGTGAATCAAGGACCTATTTTCAGTCATTCGTCTTTGGTATTGCAGGCGGCAGCCCACGGTCAAGGGGTTGCCCTGGGTTACAGCGTGCTGGCACGCCCCGATATTAAAGCTGGGCGGCTTGTGTGCCCATTCCAAGAAGTCTTGGTCAGTAAAGATGCTTATTACTTAGTTTGCCAACAAAACCATGCTGAGTTAGGTAAAGTGGTGGCGTTTCGTGAATGGATGTTAGACATGTTTGCCGAGGAGTCTCGCAGTGAGTTGTTGCCCGGATAAGCCGATTTATGTATTAGAAGGGGAGCCTGCGAGTACTTTGATTTTATTGGCCCACGGTGCGGGTGCTAACATGGATTCTGATTTTATGCAGGCCATGTCGGCGGGATTCGTTGCTCAGGGCTTCCGAGTGATGCGCTTTAATTTTCCTTATATGCAGGCGAATGCAGTCGATGGCAAACGGCGTCCACCGGACCGTGCGCCTAAATTGCTTGCGTGTTTTACACATATGCTCGATATCGCCCACTCACAACCACAAGTTGAACGTGTGGTGTTAATGGGGAAATCCATGGGCGGTCGTATGGCGGCCCTATTAGCCTGTGATCCTGCATTAGCGGCGCGCATCGATAGGGTGATTTGTTTAGGTTATCCTTTTGTGCCACTCAAAGGCGGCGAGCCTAGATTGGAACCTTTGAATGAATGCCAAGTCCCAGTATTAGTCGTACAGGGGGAGCGGGATAAGTTTGGTGGCAAAGCGCAGATCCCAAGCTGGCCCTTGAAAGCTGAGATAGGATTGGTTTGGATAACCGACGGCGATCATAGTTTTGTCCCAAGAAAGTCGTCAGGCACCAGTGAAGCCACTAACCTTGCACGTGCTATTGATTTATCAAGTGATTTTATTCGTGAGCTTGATGTTGAGCGAATAAATGTTGAATGAGTTAATCTCATTCCAGCAGGAGCGTTAAATGCGTAAAGGTTTATTGTTACTCGCCGCCGTGAGCGGATTCTTAGCCGTCGCTTTAGGGGCTTTTGGTGCCCATGGTTTAAAAGCGGTCGCGCCACCAAACTTAATTGAAGTCTTTAACTTAGGTGTGCAATATCATTTCTACCATACCTTTGCCCTCATCATGGTTGCATTCTCGGGCCAATGGTTAACCTCGCGTTTACTGGACTGGTCGGCATATCTCTTTGTCGCAGGCATAGTACTATTTTCGGGCTCACTATATGGACTGGCTTTGTTTGGGACTAAGTGGTTAGGTCCTATTACGCCTATGGGTGGTGGTTGTTTCTTACTCGGTTGGTTATTATTTGCCGCCGCGGTATGGCGTCACAAAGTTATCGATGGTCATGAGTCTTAATCGCTGATGCTTATGTGAGTTAATAGGCTTAGGGTGCACCTAAGCCTTTTTTATTTCTCTAATCGCAATTCAAGGTTCAGCAGTAGGCAAATAGGGCATTTGTGGATTGAAATTGGTATACTGGCGCCCAAATCGATAGTCAGCCAATGCTTTGGCTTGGATTTCTCAGGGATCCCCATGAAAAACCTATTTTTATTTTGCCGCGCAGGCTTTGAAAAAGAATGCGCTGCAGAAATCCAACAGCGAGCCGGTGAGCTCAATGTGGGTGGCTTTGTTAAGGCCAACAATAACGACGCTTATGTTGTATACCAATGTTTTGAAGACGACGCTGCCGATACGTTAGTCAAACAACTACCTTTAGACTCGCTCATTTTCGCCCGCCAGATGTTTGCTGCTAGCGACTTGTTAGTCGACTTGCCTGAAAATGACAGAATAAGCCCAATCGTTGCGGCGCTCAGTGACGTCAGCAAAGCGGGTGAAGTGCGGGTTGAAACACCTGACACTAACGAAGCGAAAGAGCTCTCGGCTTTTTGCCGTAAGTTCACTGTGCCTTTACGCCAGCATTTGAAAAAATCGGGTAGCTTGCTCGCGCAGGAAAATCCCAAACGTCCGATTATCCACGTGTGTTTTATTGGCCCCGGCCGTGCCTATGTGGGTTATTCCTATAGCAATAACAGTTCGCCACATTTTATGGGCATTCCACGCCTTAAAATGGCGGCGGATGCACCGAGTCGTTCTAGTCTGAAACTCGACGAAGCCTTTGGCCAATTCGTGCCTAAGGAAGAGCAAGAAGAGCGTATTCGCAGTGGCATGAACTCAGTGGATTTGGGCGCTTGCCCTGGTGGCTGGACTTATCAACTGGTGCGTCGCGGCATGTTTGTGTCGGCAGTTGATAATGGCCCTATGGATGAAAAACTGATGGAAACGGGCCAAGTGAAACATTACCGTGAAGACGGTTTCCGTTTCGAACCGCAACGTAAAAATATCTATTGGCTGGTGTGCGACATGGTTGAGAAACCTGCGCGTGTTGCCGAACTGATTGAAGCTTGGGCGATTAACGGTTGGTTTAAGGAAGCGATTTTTAACCTTAAATTACCGATGAAGAGCCGTTATAAAGAAGTGACAGCTATCCTTGAGACAATGCAGACGATTCTTAAAGAGAATGGTGTGACCGATTTTAAAATACAGTGTAAGCATCTTTATCACGACCGTGATGAAGTGACAGTGCATTTATGGCTACGTCCTAATACCGCGTGGAATTAATTGCTGCGCTAACCCTGCGGTGATCTTGTTGTCGCTAGAATGGTAATAGTCATGCGGGTTTAAAGCCACGCAGGTTTAAAAGCTAGATAACAAAAAGCCCCAAAGGAAACTTTGGGGCTTTTTTGTGTTTACTCATTTGAGTTTCAAGCGCTTGCTTCTTTATAAGCTTTTGCTTGAACACGCGCGTTATAGGCTCGTCTTAAACGCGCTCAGCATTGAGATCACAGACGCTCAAGCACCGCTTGCGTGAAGTCAGTCGTGCCGTGAGTGCCGCCTAAATCGCGAGTCGTACGGTCGCCTTCTTCGATCACTGCAGATACCGCTTTACGGATTTGCTCAGCTTTGTCAGCCATACCTAAGTATTCTAGCATTTGGATAGACGCTAAAATCACTGAGGTTGGGTTTGCGAGGTTTTTGCCAGCGATATCAGGCGCACTACCGTGAACGGCTTCGAAAATCGCAGCATCACGGCCAATGTTTGCACCTGGCGCCATACCTAAACCACCCACTAAACCAGCACACAGATCCGATAAAATGTCACCGAATAGGTTAGTCGTTACGATCACATCGAAGTTTTCTGGGTTCATAACTAACTTCATGCACGTTGCATCGACGATCATTTCTTCTGTTTTGATGTCTGGGTAACGTAGGCTCACTTCGCGGGCCACTTTCAGGAACAGGCCAGAAGTTGACTTCATAATGTTGGCTTTGTGTACAATAGTGACTTTCTTACGGTTTTCTTTGCGAGCTAGTTCGTAGGCGAAAGTGGCGATTTGCTCAGCACCTTGGCGAGTGACGATACTGGTTGCTTCTGCCGTTAAACCATCTTCAGACACTTTTTGACCATGGCCAGAATACATGCCTTCGGTGTTTTCACGTACTGTGATGATATCGATATTTTCGTAACGGGCTTGGGTACCTTTGAAAGACAGTACTGGGCGTACGTTAGCATACAGACCGAATTTCTTGCGCAAGGTTACGTTGATAGAAGTAAAGCCTTCACCAACGGGAGTCGTCAGCGGCCCTTTCAGCGTGATACGGTTTTTTTCAATGAGTTCTAAAGTGCGAGCTGGCAGTAACTCGCCTTGCTTTTCAAGTGCAGTCAGGCCGGCATCGGCAAATTCATATTCAAAATCACAGCCCGCTTTATCAAGAATTTTTAAGGCTGAATCAATAATACTTGGGCCAATTCCATCACCTGGAATTACGGTTATCGTTCTTTTTGACATGGAGAAGTCCTTCCACGGTTCGTCGTTACTGCAATTGTCTGCCCCAGTGCTAACTGGATAGCAGGACTATGAATTTGGTATTTTTTCTGCCTATTATTTTAACCATCTTTGGTCAAACTTCACAGGAAATAGTGAGCAATATCACGATTTTTTATGTGGTATAACTTGTAAAAATACTGGGTTCTCACCATGATGGAGAGCCAATGGTTAAAAAAGTCTACTTTAGTCTAACAAATATATAAAAGAGGAAGACATTGAAGTTAATCCCTATCACATCTCTGGTTTTGTTATCCCTTGGAATATTGCCAGCAGTGCAGGCTGAAACCAGCACTAAACCGCTCACCCTAACAGACATTATGCATTTTGAATCCCTTGAAAAGCCGGTTATCTCAGATAAGGGGCAAGTCATCGCGGTCGAGTCTGCGCCCGATCGCGGGGATAGTCACGTCATTGTGAAAAATGTCCGGTCGCAGCAAAGCTATCAAATCGCGGGGGGGTCAGATCCCTTGGTGAACCACGATGGTCGTTATGTGGCTGTGGTGGTTAAACCGAGTTTGCTCACGCGTGAAACGAGTGATGCCAAGGCGAAGAAAAAACTCAAATCTGACATGGTGTTGCTCGATACTCAAACTGGCACGCAAACTCGCTTCGAGCGTGTGAAGGAATTTGTGTTCAGTGATGATGGTAAGCATCTGGCGATTGGATTTGAGGCTGATGAAGAGTCCAAAAAAGATGCTGGGCCTAAAACTACCGAAAAACTCGCTGAAGCAGGCACACAAAGCCCTGCGAATATTGATAAGCCAAAGGTCGATAAGTTTGACCAAGGTCGACGTTTTACGTTGCTCAGTTTAGAAGACCAAACAAAGCGAATTGATGTCGAGCAGGTTACTGGCTATGTTTTTGATAAGGCAAGCCGTAGACTCGCGCTGGCAGTGAACGATATCACCAATAAGCAACATCAATTGCAGTTAGTCGATTTAAACACTCACAAAAAAACCGTTGCCTTTGATTCGCCTAGCCAACAGATTGGTGCGTTAGCGCTGGCTAAAAATGGTCGTTGGCTTGCATTTACGCAGGGCAAAGACAGCGAGTTACCTTATGGCCGCAGCTATCAGTTATCGCTGGTCGATTTGCTGTCGAGCAAAATCAGTACCCCCCCAGAATCACCCGAGTGGAAACTGAATCGCTACACAAGTTTAAGCTTCTCATTGGACAGCGAACGGTTGTTTTTTGGCCGCGTACCTGAGGTGAGTCAGCTGCTCAGTTTGCAGAAGATCACCGAAGAAAAAGACCTATTCGATACAAATATTGTCACCGGACAGCGTGGACTTAAGGTATGGCATGGGGATGATCCTCGTATTAAGCCTAATGAAATCAAGCAATATGAGGATGAGCAAAAACGCACTTACCTTGCGGTATTGCATTTAGGTTCGAATAACGTGGTGCAGCTTGGCGATAAAACTGTTCCAGATGTGACGATTTCACAACATAAACGTTTTATGTTGGCCAGTTCAGATTTGCCCTATCGCAAGATGGCAACTTGGGCAGGGTTCTACCAAGATTATTATCTGGTCGATATTAATACTGGCAGTAAAGTGCCATTTTTGACACAACAGCCGAGTGATGCCGAGCCTACGCTGTCGGGAAATGGCAAGTATGTGGCTTATTATCAGCAAGGTAATGTGTATCTTTATGATATTGCACAGGACCGTCGCACTAATCTCACAAAATCCCTAAAGGTCAGTTTTGCCGATGAAGACCACGATTATCCATCCAGTGCTCCAGGATATGGTTTTGGTCTTTGGCTTAAAAATGATGCGGGTTTCTTGGTTTACGACAAATACGATGTTTGGCAGTTTAATACCGAATCTAAGGCGGGTTTTGCCTTAACCGCAGGTAAAGGGCGTACCCAGAAAATTCAATATCGCCTTGAGGGCTTAGTCGATAATCCCGATGAGCCGGCAGAGCTTGCCTATAACGCCACTGTGTTACTCCACGGTTATAGTGATAAAACCAAGGCCGATGGTTTTTATCAAGCCACCTTGGGCGAAGCAGGCGTGAAGACGTTGATGCAAGGTGAGTATAAGCTGACAGTATTGGGACGCAGTAAAGACGGCGATACTATCGTGTTTTCTAAGGAACGTTTTGACTTATTCCCTGACTTGTATACGGCTAACTATAGCGCACCGCAAAATGCAGTTAAGCAAACCGATTTAGATAAGCAGCGTCAAGCCTTTAACTGGAGCCAATCCGAGTTAGTTCACTGGACAAATGGCGATGGTAAACCGTTAGATGGCGTGCTGATCAAGCCGACGAATTATCAAGCGGGTAAGCGCTATCCTGTACTGGTTTATTACTATCGCTTTATGACGGATAGACTGCATGCCTTCCCGCAGATGAACATTAACCACAGACCTAACTTTGCTTGGTACATCAATAATGGCTATGCGGTGTTTCTACCGGACATTCGCTTTGAAATTGGTTACCCAGGGGAGAGTTCAGTACAAGCGCTCACGTCTGGCGTGCAAAAGCTGATTGAGATAGGAATTGCTGATCCCGATGCTATTGGTTTGCAAGGTCATTCTTGGAGTGGCTATCAAACGGCGTTTGCCATTACTCAAACTAAGATGTTTAAGGCGGCGGTTGCAGGTGCTCCAGTATCGAACATGACCAGTGCCTATAGCGGTATTCGCCACGGCACAGGTATTGCGCGTCAGTTCCAATATGAAACCGGACAGAGTCGTATTGGCGCAAGTTTGTTTGCCGCGCCGCAAAAGTATATTGAAAACTCGCCAGTATTTTATGCTGACCGTATTCAAACGCCTTTGATGATCATGTTTGGTGATAAGGACGATGCAGTGCCTTGGGAACAAGGTGTTGAAATGTACTTAGCCATGCGCCGTGCGGGTAAAGAAGTGGTGTTCTTACAATACGAGGATGAGCCGCATCACTTGAAAAAGTACCCGAACAAGCTCGATTACAGCATTCGCATGATGCAATATTTCGACCATTATCTGAAGGGAAAACCCGCGCCAGAATGGCTCAGCAAAGGTGAAGCCTATGTCGAGTATAAGGCCGATGATGAATAGGCAATTGGTTTAGTTGTTTTACAACTGAGTCAATTCGTTGATTGTCAAAATAAAAACGCCACCGATTCGGTGGCGTTTTTATTTAACTGTCAGTCGTATTTATTTACTGGTTAATGTCTCTTGGGCAGAGCTGAGGGCTGTGTCAGTATCTGCATCGAGATATTGCTTATAGGTATCTTGGCCCCAAGCAATCAATTGATCATTTTCAAAAATAAGTGGGGTACATTCCTCTTTCGTGGTTACACCGTCTGATTTTTCATGGTGAGTGCGATAAAAGAGCACCTGTAGCTTGGTTTCTTTTACGGCTTTGGCCTCTGAAAAGTCAGCTTTACCTAGTAACTGTTTTACTGAAACGATATTTTGCCCTAGCGCTAACTCGTTCATTTTTTGGCTGTTATAGGACTGTCGGTCCTCCCAACTCATGTCATCTGGCGTAGGTTCATAAACGAGTACCACCACAGCGACAAAGGCGACGTAGGCGGCGAAAATGCTACCGATGATTACCGAAACTTTTGATTTCATTTACAGTTATTCCTTTACCTCATTAAATGAGTCACGTTATTACGTCCATAAAATACGCTTTTGTTGTTCTAAGGTAAATGCGTTAATTGCAACTTTATATTAACAGATGTTTAGGCAGGATTGATTGGGGTTTTCAGGCAGATAGTTATTATCAGGCAAGGAGTTCATCACGCGAAAATCTTTTAAATTAATATTGAGTGGCAGGTCTGTTTGTAACTGTGCGAGCTTATAGCTGAGTCTTGCCATCTCCTTACCTTCGGCAAGTTTTTTGGCTTGTTTAGCGCCTAAGTTAGATAGCGATGAAAACAAGGTTGGTAAGCTTCTAAAGGTTTTCAATAATTCGGCAGCCGACTTAGGGCCTATGCCCGCAATACCAGGAATTTTATTACCGCTATCGCCCGCTAATGCCATCAAGTCGAGAAATTGACTGCGTTCGACACCGAGTTTTTGTTCCAATGCAGCGATATCTAAGTACTGCTGATTAAAGTGATCCCACTGGCTGATTTGGCGATGATTAAGCTGACTAAACCCTTTGTCGGTGGACACTATAATGGCTTCACCCTGCGCTTTGGCGGTTTTTATCGCTAGAGTGGCAATCACATCATCGGCTTCAGCCGCCGCATAAATAGAGCCAATGTTCATCATGGTTAAGTGATCTTGCAGTGCAGCAAGGCCTTTTGCCAGCGGCTCAGGCATAGGTTTACGGCCTTTCTTGTAATCGGGGTAAAGCTGTTTACGCCATGAAACTTCATCCCCATCCCACACGATAGCCACATGGGTAGGGCGATGCACCCGCAGCAGTTTAGTGCACGCCAAACTGACGCGCTCTGTGAGACTTTGCATATCGGATTCATCGGGGATCGCCGCATAAATGCGGCGAACCAAGTTGAGACCATCGATGATTAAAAACTTGTTCATGGGGTGTTGTTGCTTCGCTCTCTATTTCACTATTTGATAGCAAGGAATATAGGCGCTTCCTGGAAGCTTCATTCTTTGTTGTTGTACAAATGCACTTAAAAGTTTATCCATCATATCCATGAGCTTAGGATCGCCTTTTAATTGGAAGGGGCCATCACGCTCTATGTGCTTGATTGTTTCTGACTTGACGTTACCCGCCACTATACCCGAAAACGCTTTACGCAGGTTGGCGGCAAGTTCGGCTTTATTGGTTTGGAAGTGTAGATCTAAGTTTGCCATCACTTCGTGGCTTGGGATAAAAGGTAACTGAAACTCAGACTCAATCTTCAGTGCCCACTGATATTGGTAAGCATCACCCGTTGAGCGGCGATAGGCTTTTACTTGCTCCATTCCTTGCTTCATGATGCGTGCCACTTCAGTGGGATTATCTATGATAATTTGGTACTTTTTCTGAGCTTCGGGTCCTAAGGTTGAGGCAATAAACTCATCAATCTTAATGAAGTAATCTGCGCTCTCCGTTGGGCCTGTGAGTATCAGCGGGAAAGGCGTTTGTTGGTTTTCTTCGTTAAGTAAAATACCCAATATATAGAGCAATTCTTCAGCTGTGCCAGCACCGCCAGGGAAGATAATAATACCATGGCCTAAGCGCACGAAAGCTTCGAGGCGCTTTTCAATATCGGGTAAGATCACCAGTTCATTGACAATTTGATTCGGTGGCTCGGCGGCAATAATACTTGGTTCAGTTAAACCAATATATCGTGCATTTTTAATCCGTTGTTTGGCATGACCTATCGCCGCACCTTTCATCGGACCTTCCATCGCGCCAGGACCACAGCCAGTGCAAATATCTAATTCTCTCAGGCCAAGTTGATAACCTACCTCACGTGTGTACTGGTATTCAATGGCATTAATACTGTGTCCGCCCCAACAGACGACCACATTAGGGTCTTTCATCGGTGCTATCGCCCTCGCATTACGCAGAATATCAAACACCACATTGGTGATATGGTGGGCATTGGTCAGATTAATGTGTTTTAGTGAGTCATATCTATCACTGATATAAAGGATATCGCGTAAGACTGAGAATAGATGTTCTTGAATTCCCGTGATAATTTGACCATCGACAAAGGCTTGTTCGGGGGGATTGATCAGTTCTAATTTTACACCACGCTCCCGTTGTAGAACGTTGATGTCGAAATCATGGTATTGCTCGAATAGGGCTTTAGAGTTGTCGGTTTTTAAACCCGCGGCAAGCACTGCTAAGGAGCAGTTGCGGTACAGTTGGTATAGGGCACTTTTGGCACTATTTTTGAGTCGATCAACTTCAAGTTGCGAAAGCTGATCCATGCTGCCTTTTGGGCTGACTTTTACTATCATTTACCACTCCTTCGTCATGACAGGAGTGATTAGAGGAGGCGTATAGTGGGGCTTAATTATACGTCAATCACAACCCTGTCTCTGCTTTCGTGTTTCGCTTTGTAGAGTGCTGCATCGGCGCGTTCAAAGGTCTCATGTATGAGTTCACTTCCCATAACTTGCGCAGCCCCTATAGATACTGTAACTGTAATTCTCTGATTTTTAAATTTAAATGGAATATTTTTTACTTTCTCGCGCACTCTGTTTAAAAGTTGAGCGATATCAGCAGGGGCCACATCAGGTAATAGCAGTACAAATTCTTCGCCGCCATAGCGGGCTACAAATTCTGTATCTCGCAGGGAGTTTTTCAATGCCATTGCTATAACTTGCAAGGTTTTATCACCTGTGCTGTGGCCAAAACTGTCGTTGATAGTTTTGAAGTGATCGATATCGGCAACGGCAACCCACAACGGGGACTTATGCCGTTGATAGTTACGGTATTCTAGCTCCATGCGCTCTTCTAATGCCGCACGGTTAGGCAATTGAGTTAAGCTGTCGAGTAAGTTGAGTTTTTGTTGTTCAAACAAACGCTCTTTGTAGGTGTTAGCCTCACTACTTAACTCATTAAGCTCTTTGCGCATTGTCTCCATCGACTTGCGCAGCAGAGCTTGCTCTCTTTGCTCTAGGGCTTCTTTACGGGCTAATGCCGAGCGGATAGAGTTAAGTTGCTCTGTTAGTTGAGCTTTAAGGTCAACGACGTCTTCCACATCGATAATGATTTCACCGGCGTTGTCGACGCGGGTGTTAATCTCACGATTCAGCTGGGTTTTTAATTGGAAGCTACGTTGATTGTGATTGTAAGACTCGCTCACCACCTCACGTACCGCGGCTAAGGCATCATTGAGTGCAAACAAAAACTCTTGGGATGCCGATTTCTCGCGGGCGATGTTATCAAGCAATAACGCTAAAATGGTTTGGTAGGCTTCGAGCAAGCTATCAACTTCAATCTCAGAAGAGAGTACTTCTTTGATCACTAATACTTGGTCACGTTGATCTTTACGGAACTCGATTTCTGAAATCATCTGCGCCAGCTCATGGGCTAGTTGCCTGTGCTTTGGTAAGACATCGAGTTTTTCAGATTCGCTAAATTGTAGCTGTAATATGGTTTCGTAGAAGCCAATGATTTGCTTAACTTTGGGTATATATTCCCACACAGTATGAAAAGGTTTCGCCAGATCTTGCTTGAAGTAATTGACTTCTTTTTTGAGCTTTTCAGGTGCAGAGTTAACACGTTGGATCTGACGGATCACCTGTGATAAACCAGTACGACTCTCTTCGAGTTGTACCATCACATGGTGATATTGGCCTTTTAGCAGGCGCTCGACATCAACTAATTCTGGCAATGCCTCATCGACTCGCTCAAACGTATTTAAGTTATGGCGCAGTTTGGCGAGTTTATTATCCAGCTCAAGATTTTGCCCTTTACAGGCGAGGCTTAAGTGACCAATAAATTGGAGTAATGTCTGTAACTTTGCATTTCTATCTTCATTAACTTCATCAAGGGCAAGTTTGGCCGAATGGAGTTTCTGTTGCAGCAAGGCAAGTTGTGAAACTGTAGCGCTTGAATCCTTCATCCTGAGTATTGTCCTAACTCTGCAAGGCTAAAAAACATGACAATCCTATGTCCAGATTAGCTGTTAACTCATATGAAACTAATGTTATAACACTGGGCGTAGAGTGCAAATGCGATTTGCCTGTGACTCTGTGATTAATTACCGATATTGATCAAATATTTTCCAATAATTGCCTATCTTGGTTATTTTCCCAGCAAGGCCAGCGAATATCTTCTTTATTGCCGTTGGTCTCTAATCTGATTAATCCACGCTCAATGCCTTTTTCAAGGTGTAAAAATAACGGATTTGCAAATAAGCTCAAAGGAACAAAGTCGAGGGCTCTGAGAGCGACATAATAGTCGTTATTGCCACCTAAACTACGGGCACAGGCAAGCGCCATCTGCACTGTTTCAAATTTTAATTTCGCGGCCATTTTAATTTCTGATTTCGCTAAAAGTGGCAAATGCGCAAAGCCAAGACGGAAATGATGTGTGATTTGCTGTTCATCGAGTTTCAGGCGTACTTGGCTGAGTATTTGTTTCGGCTCAATAGGTTGCGTGAACCGAACCGCAAATACCCCTTGGCGTACCACATAAACAGATGCTGCGAGTGCATCCGTTAGATGATTGGCAATTTGCGCTGTTACTGCATCACTAAAATATTGGCCGTAGTCCAGATCCGCCGTAAGTTGGGTGGGGAAGGCGATAATCGCGAGTGCCGTTGTGGATTCCTGACTTTGATTATGGCTTAAGTGCGCTAATAATGCGGCATACCCTAAATTGTGAGTGAAGGGCTCCTGTAGCGTTAATTGAGTTAATGCCGCGTTTTTAGCCGTTATTTTGCGGCGATTTTGTAGCATGAAAATAATCACTAGCAGCAAGAGTCCGGCAATAAGGCTGCAAATGAGCAGTAGCGTGTGAGTGTTGTTGCTTTCTTTCACTGTCTCAACGAGTTTTCCCTGTAGCATGTTGAGCTCAAGTTTAAGCTGTTGCTCTGCAAGGGCAGAGGCCGACACTGGGGAGTCTTTATCTGTCTCCGCAGGCTTTTTACTTAGCTCAATGATACGGGCTTGGGCATCGATGGTTTTTGATAATTCACCTAATTTTTGCGCCGCCGAGGCGATAAGGGTGAGTGCGGATTTTTGTTCATCGACCAGTTTTAAATCGACCGCGAGTGCTAATGCGATATCGGCATGGGCCATCATCAGCGGCCAATCTTGGTTGGTTTGGGCGATTTCACCAATTAAGAGTTCGTTATAAACTTGATAGTGATGGCTTTGTTTTTCTTTGAATATTTGATTGGCCATCAGTAAATATTTTAGGGCGTTAACATTGTCTTTAATATTTGAGTAGGCTTGTCCTAAATTATGGAAATTAAGCCCCTGTGCGATGTAGTTACCGCGTTTTGCATCTAATTGCTGGGCATTTAGGTAGTAATCAATCGCTTTATGCCAATCCCCTTGTTCGCCATAGACCATAGCGATCACTGTCATACAACTTGAAAGATAAGTGTCATTGCCCATTTTTTTAAAGCCAGCCGCGGCTTCATGAGCGTTTTTAAGCGCTTCATCCCACTGCTTTAAATCACGGTATACCTTTGAAAGTTGTAATTGCAGATTGGTTTTCATTGATGGGTAATTAGAACGATTGGAGATCCGAATCGCTTCACTATAATGCTGTAATGATTTTGTAAGCTGCTGATTAAAGTTGTAATAAAAGCCAAGCCTCGCTTCAGCCGCCGCGATTAAATAATCGTTTCTGAGTTTATAGGCAATGTCGCGGTATGTGTGGAAGTGCATCAGTGCTGGCACTTCTTGGCGGATCAATAAATGTAAGCCACCTAGATGTTCATGAATATTGTGTTTAAGAATTAATGCTTCGATGTCATAGCTGTCGTTGATGCGGGTGAGCGCTTCATTATAAAGACCAATCGCTTCTTGATATTTCTGTTCCGTACGGCCAAGGTAACGGCCATTTAACATGGCGACCATGGCAAGTTCGTAGGGCGATTGCGCCGCAGTCGATAGGAGTTCAATCAAGCTTTTTGCGTTTTGAAAATCGACCTTGGTTTTAACGTTTGGCTCCATATTGAGGCGGGCCAGTAAATACAAAATCTGTTCAAATTCGAGTGGATTGTAGCCTTGCTCTTGGGCTGCGCGCTCAAATTGGTCACGGTTTTGAAATGCGAGGGGAAAGGAAATCGTTTTGTTGAGTGCATCATACATTTGCTGCGGTGATTCTCTTAACTCAACCTCATCCGCTTCGAGATCTCGGCTTTGGACTGTAAAAGGCAGTGACAGCAACAGAGTAAATAAAATAACCGTGAGTTTTTGCATTTGAACTGTGATTCCTCATTCCTTTAGTCAAGGAACTTATTTTGTTAGCTTTTGTTAGCGCCTAATGAGGATGCTACATCGACTTGTTATACTTGGAAAAATCATAAGAAGCATAATAACAGAAGGAAGCAAGAGTGAAACCCAACAGACTATCAATCTTGATATTGAGCGCATTATTTTCGGGTCAAGTATTGGCCGATGTGAAATACCAAATCGACCTTATTAAACCCGAACACCATATTGCCCAAGTGAGTGTCACTTTTCCTGAAGTGAAGACGAACGATTTTACGGTGAATCTCCCTGTGTGGCGGACGGGCAAATATCAAGTATTGCCTTTGGCCGATGGTGTGCGCTTATTTAGTGCTAAAGATAGTCAAGGTCATGAACTGCGATGGAAGCGCACCGCGAGCGGTGAATGGCAAGTGGCGCTCACGCAGCCAACCCGTGTTACCGTCAGTTATCAATTGTACGCTAATGAATTAGGCCAAAGGGTGCGCCATATTGACGCGAGCCATGCCTATTTGGATGCTAGCGGTGTGTTCATGTACAGTCCGCAATTTCGCTCTGAACCAATATCCGTAGAATTAAAAGTGCCTAAAAATTGGCAAAGTTACTCTGGGATGTCATCGGGTAAGGCCGCTCATTCCTTTATTGCCCCTAATTATGATGTGTTGATCGACTCCCCGATTGAAACTGGTGTGAGTACTCATAAACAATTTAGTGCTAATGGTAAAAACTATGAATTGGTGTTTTGGGGGGAAGGTAACTATGACACGGACAAAATAGTAAAAGATCTTAAAGCCTTAAGCGGTCAAGCTAAGGTGATTTGGGATGATTATCCTTTTGATCGTTACGTTTATATGGTGCATGCAACGAGTGGTGCCAGTGGCGCGACAGAACATTTAAACTCTACTGTCATTCAACTGCCGCGCTTTAGTTTCCGTGAACGCAAGGACTACCTGCGCTTTATTAGCACTGCATCCCATGAGTTTATCCATACCTGGAACGTGAAGGCTTATCGCCCCGAGGGATTAGTTCCCTATGATTATCAACATGAAAATATGACGGAATTACTGTGGATGGCTGAAGGTTCTACCAGTTATTTTCAAGATCAGTTGCTGTTGCGGGCTGGAGTGATAACAGCTAAAGAGTTCCTCGAAGATTTAGCCAAGCGCGTCGAGAAAAACCAACTCAATCCGGGTCGTGAAACTCAATCTGTGGCAGAGGCGAGTACTGGGGAGTGGAGCAGTATCAGTGGCGATTATGCCATTAACCACAGTGTAAATATTTACTCAGAGGGTTACTTAACCTCTTTAGCCTTAGATTTTTCATTGCTTCAAGACTCCGAGCTTAAGTATTCATATCGCGATGTGCACCGTCGTTTATATCAAGAACATCGCGTACCAAAAGGCTATGGTGTTAGTGATGTTCAGTACATTCTTAAAGACTTATCTGGCAAAGATTATGCGTCTTGGTGGCAAGCCAATGTGAATAGTCCCATGAGTTTAGATTTCCCAGAATTATTATCACAGGCAGGGTTAAATCTGTCCTATGGTAAAGATTCAAAAGCTGAGGCATTTGCGGGAATGACCTTGAGCAGTACCCATGGCTCTTTAGTGTTAGACCAAGTGTTGCGTAATGGTCCTGCTTGGCAAGCGGGCATAGTTGCGGGGGATGAAGTATTAGCGATTAATGGTCTCAAGGTGACTGCTGCGGGTTTCTATAAGCGCATCAAAGACTTTAAGGTTGGCGATAGTGTAGAGGTGATATTATTTAGCAACGATAAAATCAAGCAAGTACAGCTCACCCTTGGCGAGCAGCAAAGCGGTAAGCTAGTGCTCAAGGGGGATGCAAAAGCGACTAAACAGCAAAAAGCTTTCTTCAAGACTTGGTTAGGCATTGATTGGCCATTTGACAATAAAGGCGAGTTAGCGACTAAAGCTTAATGTGGTTAGGACTTCATCTTTAGCATCTAAATGCCTTTGTCTTAAAGCCACCTAAAGTAAAATCGTCATAAAAAAGGCGCAACCATTATTTTGATGGGGGCGCCTTTTCTTATCTTGTACGGCTCAGTCTAACAAGCGAATTGCAGATCTCGTCTGCTTAACGATTTCTGCTTAAACTTGTGCGTCTTCGAGTCCACCAAGGGCGGCCACGAGTGCATGCATCAAGGCGACTAACTCGCTGCCCATTAGGGCAAAGTCTGCATCTAAACGGGCCATAGGATCGTCAGTGCCGACTTCATCGTTCCCTGCTCTAAATTCTTCAGAGAATTTAAGGCGTTTCACGCTGGCATCTGATTGCAATAATAGTGCAATCGATTGGCCGAAATGCAGCGCTAACTTGTGTACTTGCTTACCTGTTGCTAAGTGAGCTAACACTTCGTCTTCTTTCAAATCCTGCTGTTTAAAGCGCACAATTCCGCCTTCATCAGCTTCAGATTTGAGCTCGGCTTCGTCTTGCATTTCAAAGGGTAATGGCGCGCTGCCAAGTTTTAACCATTCAGTTAAATTGGATTCGACTGGCGCTTTAAAGCTTAGTGGGATCACAGGTAAACTGCCGAGAGCTTTACGTAATAACGCTAATAATTCTTCGGCCTTAGTGGCACTTGAACTATCAACGAGGATCATTTCTAGTTCAGGCAAAATCAAGGCGTGGGTTTGGCTTCGGCGCGAAAAAGCGCGTGGCAGTAGGCTAGTGATGATTTCATCTTTTAGCGCATCTTTTTCTTTTTTCGCCAGTTTACGATTTTCTTCATCTTCAATGAGAGCCACTTTTTCTTCTAAGGCTTCTTTGATGACTTGGCCTGGCAGAATTTTCTCTTCTTTAGTCACGCAGATCAGATGGCGATTGTCAGCGCTATGGACCAAAGAACTGCCTTTTTTGCCTAACGCATTTGAGAAACCAAATTTACTGACATCTTGGCTTGAGCAGGGGGAGAAAGTGAAATCGGCCAACGCAGTTTCTAGCGCTTCGGTTTCGACGGCAAAAGGTTTATTGAAACGATAAAGAGTAAGATTTTTAAACCACATAAGAGGCGCCCATTGAAAATTAAAGTGGCAGTTTACGGCATAGTTTGGGCGGGGTAAACCTGTGTTCAATAGCTGATTTTTAACTGAGGATCAGAATTCATTAAACTGTAACATAATAATTAGCTTAGCTGCAGCCCGCATTTTTACTGGGTTTTATGCCTGGCTTCGCGTCAGCTTTTTTGCACGCCAACGTTAATGGTCACAATTGAAATAAAATTGAAACACATTCATTGCAAACTTTCGGTCGTTCCAAACCAATAACCAAGACGAACATAACGTCGAAAGGATTAAATGATGAACGTTTTTTGTAAAACTCTACTTGCTTCTGCGCTAGCTTCTGCAACTCTGGCTTCAGCTAATGCCGCTGAGCCACTGACTGTTTATGGTAAGTTGAATGTCACTGCTCAATCAAATGATGAGAAAGGTGATGCTACAACAACTATTCAAAGTAATGCTTCTCGTTTTGGTGTGAAGGGTGATTTTGCGCTGTCTAGCTCGCTGGAAGCTTTCTACACAGTGGAATATCAAGTTGATACAGGTGCAGCATCAAGCGATAACTTTACTGCACGTAACCAATTTGTTGGTTTGAAAGGCGCATTTGGTTCGTTCTCTGTGGGTCGTAATGATACCTTATTGAAAATTTCTCAAGGTGATGTTGATCAGTTTAACGACCTTTCAGGTGACTTAGGTAAGCTGTTCAAGGGTGAAGTTCGCGCTGCTCAAACGGCGACTTACCTTACGCCTTCCTTTGGTGATTTTGTATTCGGTGTTACCTATGTTGCCGAAGGAAATGATGTAAAAGGTCAATTTGCTCAAGATGGTTTTAGCTTAGCTGCCATGTATGGTGATGCGAAACTGAAGAAAACACCCGTTTATGCATCTCTTGCCTATGACTCAGATGTGTCTGGATATGAGATTGTTCGTGCCAGCTTACAAGCTAAGTTAGCCGGAATTAAACTGGGTGGTATGTACCAGCAACAAGAGCAAACCTATAAATTTGATTCTGTAACGTCTATGCCAGTTGAAGTCACTGCAGAAAGTGCTAACGGCTATCTATTAAGCGCAGCCTATGATATCGATGCTGTTACTTTAAAAGCTCAGTTCCAAGATATGGAAGAACTTGGTGATTCATGGTCGGTAGGTGCAGACTACAGCTTAGGTAAGCCAACTAAACTATTCGCTTTCTACACGAACCGTTCATTAGAAGCGTCTACAGATGATGACAAATACATTGGTGTTGGCTTAGAACACAAATTCTAAATCCAGCATTAAAACTCAATTAAGGAGGCATATAGCCTCCTTTTTTATTGCTATAAACAAACAGTTATATAAACTTATTATGACAAATATTACTACTATATGGCTCAAGCGGCGTGTTTATTCATAAATCTGTAATAAAAATGACTAATAATAGCCGTGTTGACATTCACTGACAGAAAATCACTTATGACTGCAAGGATATTGATAGTAGAAGACGAGTTGGCCATCCGCGAGATGCTGACTTTTGTAATGGAACAGCATGGGTTTACAACCTCTGCGGCGGAAGATTTTGATTCGGCCATTGCGCTGCTAAAGGAGCCTTACCCCGATCTGATTTTATTGGATTGGATGTTTCCTGGCGGAAGTGGTATTCAATTGGCGAAACGCTTAAAGCAAGATGAGTTTACGCGCCAAATTCCGATCATTATGTTAACCGCCCGCGGTGAAGAGGAAGATAAAGTCAAAGGCCTCGAAGTTGGCGCCGATGATTACATCACTAAACCTTTTTCCCCTAAAGAGCTGGTCGCACGTATTAAAGCCGTATTGCGTCGCAGTGCACCGACTCGTTTAGAAGAAACCATTGATGTACAGGGCTTAATGCTCGATCCTGTGAGTCACAGGGTGAGTGTGGGTGAAACTGTATTAGATATGGGCCCAACCGAATTTCGTTTATTACACTTTTTCATGACCCATCCTGAGCGTGTTTACAGCCGTGAACAGCTGCTCGATAATGTGTGGGGCACCAATGTGTATGTTGAAGACAGAACCGTTGACGTGCATATCAGACGCCTTCGTAAAGCCGTTGAAGAGTCTGGTCATGATCGCTTGATCCAAACGGTTCGTGGCGCTGGTTATCGTTTCTCTACACGCATTTAGTGCTGAATAACTGTTAGGCACAAGTTAGCTTTTACGCTATCTTGTGCTCCTCTTATTTAGCCTGATGTTTGGGTTTATTTATGTCTGACTCTTATTCAGGGTATCGGTTGTTTACGCGCTTAGGTTTATATCTACTGCTTTGCGCGCTAATAGGTTTATTGGTAGGGAAACTTCTCTGGATACTCTTTATCGGCACGCTAGGGTTAGTTTGCTGGCATTACCGACAATTATCACGGCTTAACTTTTGGTTATGGCGGGATAGGAAACTCACGCCGCCGCAGGGCAGTGGGAGCTGGGAAGGTGTATTTAACGGTATTTATCGCCTTCAAGGGAAGAATCGTCGACGTGTCGGTCAACTGGCCGCACTGCTGGCACGATTTCGTCAAGGTGCTGAGGCGTTACCCGATGCCGCTGTCGTGCTTGATTCAGAGCATAATATTTTATGGTGTAACAAGTTAGCGCAACTCATTCTCGGTTTTGTGTGGCCACAGGATAATGGTCAACGAATCGATAATTTAATCCGTCATCCTGATTTTTCTGCTTACATTAAATCCGCACAATACAAAGAGCCGCTGGAGTTACCTTCGCCAGTATCGGATAGGCGTTTGCTTGAAATCCGTATCATGGCTTACGGTGACAGGCAGTTACTGTTAATTGCGCGGGATATCACTCGTATACGTCAGCTTGAGGGAATGCGTAAAGAGTTTGTCGCCAATGTGTCGCATGAATTAAAAACGCCGCTCACTGTGTTACAGGGTTACCTCGAAATGATGCAAAGCATGGCTGAGCCTGATTCGATGAACGTCAAGCCGTTAGCATTGATGCAGCAGCAGACGCGACGAATGCAATCTATGGTGGAACAGCTATTGATGTTATCGCGAATTGAAGATGCGGCGGATATTAACCTCGAAAACACTGTGAATATGACGCAGTTGATGGAGGTGCTCAAGGAGGAAGCTAAGGCGCTGGCACAAGATAAGTATGAATTGAGTTTCTATTGTGAGCCTGGACTTGATTCTCACGGCAATGAATTACAGCTGAGAAGTGCCTGTTCTAACTTGATTTCTAATGCGATTCGTTACACAGAACCTGGCGGGAAAATTACAGTGCAGTGGTGCAGTGTGGCTACGGGTGCCATCTTTAGCGTAACGGATACGGGTGAAGGTATTGCGGCTCAGCATATTGGTCGATTAACGGAACGCTTTTATCGGGTAGACAGTGCGCGCTCAAGGCAAACCGGTGGTAGTGGTTTAGGTTTAGCGATAGTAAAACATGCGCTTAACCACCATCACAGTAAGCTTAAAATCAGCAGTGAAGTCGGTAAAGGCAGTACTTTTAGCTTTATTATCCCTTTGCATCTTATCGAACGTAAGAAATAGTATGTGTGAGTGAAATATTTACAATAAATAATAAAAACAGGCCATTAGGGCCTGTTTTTATTTCTAGGTTTATTGAGTCTTTATTATACCAATAGTATTAAATATCTGTTCATTCAGCGGGGATTCAACGCGCTTTAGACAAGGCGAAGGCTTGAAGGCAGAGTGGTGCTCTGTCGAAAGCCTTTAACGCAGTATAAAGCGCGTTGCCATGCCGTTAACATCACCCGCCCTTCGGGAGCCACACAGGCATCCCACTCCGGTGTTGCATGAATGACCATTTCTGCGTCAATGCGCCTTGGATTGAAATGCCTGTGAGGCTCTGAACTGATTAGATATTTAATGTGATTGGTATTAATGACAGAAAAAAGCGATAAATAGTGCATTGTCATTTAAGTGTCATATCACGGACATAGAATTGTCATTGTAGCGATTGATACTGGCTGCGTCTGAAGAAACTTAAGTTACAAATTAGTTAGCTTACTACTGGAGCACATAATGAAACTGAAAAAGCTTGTCGGCGCGATTACTCTAACAGCCGCTGGTGTATTCTCTGCCACTGCGATGGCATCGATTGATCCATCTCTGCCTACTTATGAAAAAGCGAGCGGTGTATCTGGCAACTTATCATCTGTAGGGTCAGATACTTTAGCCAACATGATGACACTTTGGGCAGAAGAATTTAAACAAATGTACCCTAACGTCAACATTCAGATCCAAGCGGCGGGTTCTTCTACTGCGCCACCAGCGTTGACTGAAGGCACTTCACAGTTCGGTCCTATGAGCCGTAAGATGAAGCCTAATGAAGTTGAAGCGTTCGAAAAGCATTTTGGTTATAAACCAACTGCGATTCGTGTAGCTATCGATGCTTTAGCCGTATTCGTGCACAAAGATAACCCAATCAAAGGCTTAAGCGTTGAGCAAGTTGATGGCATTTTTTCTTCAACTCACAAATGTGGTAGCAGTGACATCCAACGTTGGGGCGATTTAGGCTTAGACGGTAACTGGTCTGCCAAAGACGTTCAACTTTACGGTCGCAACTCAGTATCGGGCACTTACGGTTACTTTAAAGAGCACGCGCTTTGTAAAGGTGACTTTAAAGCTAACGTAAACGAGCAACCTGGTTCAGCTTCTGTTGTGCAATCTGTTTCTCAATCTCTGAATGCGATTGGCTACTCAGGTATCGGTTACAAAACTGCAGGTGTTAAAGCTGTTGCCATCGCTAAGAAAGGCAATGAGTTTATCGAAGCTACAGCTGAAAACGCGGCTAATGGTACTTACCCACTATCACGTTACTTATACGTTTACGTGAACAAGCAACCAAACAAAGACTTAGCACCAATGGAAAAAGAATTCCTGCGTTATGTGTTGTCTAAGCAAGGTCAGCAAGTGGTAGAAAAAGACGGTTATGTACCTGTGCCTAATAGCGTAGTTGCTAAAGATTTAGAGCAAGTAGGTATTCGCTTGTAAGCCAAACGGCTTGTTAATCAAGGACCTCTCAGGAGGTCCTTTTTGTTTTTGTGGTTTTAAATGTGTGATGATGTCAGGTTTAGACCAAATTAAAGACATAAAAAAAGCAACCTAAGTAGGTTGCTGTAAATTCCAATTCGGAATCTTGGGACGGTCGCGCTAGAAACCATCTAAAGGAGAATGATGATGAACGAAGAAACTCATTACAAAGATTCGGTTCATAATATCTGACTCAGCATCATCAAATTAGTTCAGGGAAAGTGCGAAATATTTTAAATAATTTTGCATTTTGTTTTTATAAAAAGAGGCTGACTCGATTTTTGCCAAGTTTGCACGTCTCAATTTTAGCTGCTTCTACTGTGACTACCGATAAATCCAGCAAGCTAGAGATAGCCTATTGCAAACTCGGTACCTACACCTAAAGATGAACTGTTACAAAAAACTTGTTCCTAAGGATCTTTAAAGCTCAGTTACGATTTGCCTCTGAGTAAATTTGCAGTCGATAATACCTCCCAATGATTAGTGATAAGTTATCAAGCCCGTCACCACAGCAAGGTAACTCATAACTCACTATTTAGAACATACCGCTCAAAACTTGAATATCGAGGCGACAGTGTTGCAACCAACTAAGAGTACATTAGCTGATGTAGCCCCTTGGGATTTAACCCGAGATTACCATTCTTTTGCGAATACCGAACAAGTGCAAGTGACCCATGTCTCTTTGGATGTCATGGTGGATTTTGACGCGCAGCGTCTTTTCGCTAAAGCGACGCTGTCCTTGGATTTTCTTGAGTGTGATGTAACAGAGCTTTGGCTTGATAGTCGAGATCTAACCATACTTGCTGTGACTTGCTTTAATGCTACAGAGGGGGTGAATGCATTAACAGAAATGGATGAAGAACCGCTCGACTTTGTGCTTAATGAAGCTGACCCCATACTCGGGCAAAAATTGTGTATCACTTTACCTGCATTTCTTTGCAGGCAGGTTTGTATTCACTATCAAACTTCGCCGTCTGCCCAAGGATTACAGTGGCTAGCGCCTGAGCAAACCGCGGGTAAACAGTTACCTTACCTCTTTAGTCAATCGCAACCGATCAATGCCCGCAGTTGGATCCCATTACAAGATACGCCTAAGGCGCGGATCACTTTTGATGCTAAGGTGCAAGTGCCCAAAGGCATGCGCGCCGTTATGAGCGCGATGAATCATCCCGATACGCCACTTAATGGTGTGTTTCACTTTGAGATGGAACAGCCTATTCCGACCCATTTAATGGCCTTGGCTGTGGGTGATATTGCCTTTCAAGCGATAGGTCCAAGATGCGGCGTGTATACCGAGCCGAGCATGCTAGCGGCCGCCGCAAAAGAGTTTGAAGATACTGAACACATGCTCGACGTTGCCGAGTCATTGTTAGGTCCTTACGTATGGGGCCGCTATGACATGATTATCTTGCCGCCGAGTTTCCCATTCGGTGGAATGGAAAATCCGCGTTTAGCCTTTTTAACGCCCACACTCATTGCTGGTGATAAAAGCTTAGTGTCAACCGTTGCCCATGAGTTAGCGCATTCATGGACGGGCAATTTGGTCAGTAATGCAACTTGGCGTGATCTCTGGTTAAACGAAGGTTTCACGACCTATTTTACTAACCGTATTGTCGAGGCTGTCTATGGAAAAGAACAGGCAGAATTAGAATGGGTAATAGAGTTTGGTCGCTTAAAAGAAGAAATCGCGTCTTTGCCTACGGGTAAGCAAACTTTACCCGCTAATGTGCAGCAGGACGATCCTAATCTTGCCTTTAATCGTTTTACTTATGATAAGGCTTCGATGTTTGTCCATGATTTAGAGCGCAGGCTAGGGCGAGTAGAATTTGATAAATTTTTACTCACTTATGTGAATCATTTTGCGTTTAAAGCCATTACCACCGAAGTGTTTGTCGAGTACGCAAAACAAACTTTACTGCAATTACACGCAGATAAAATCACTGAAGCTGAACTATTAACGTGGATTTATGGTGAAGGCTTACCTGAGGGCTATTGCGGACCAACATCCATGAGTTTAGATAAAGTCGATGATGCGCTGGCGTGTTTTTTACAGGGAACAGCAGCGGGCCGATTAAGCGTTAAAGATTGGCGAGTGCACCATTGGCAATATTTTCTGACCCAATTACCTGAAGTCGTTAGTCAAGTTCAATTGATGGATCTGGATGAAACCTTCCAATTAACCCAATCGACTAATGCAGAAATTGCCTGTGATTGGTTTCGAGTCGCGATTCGTAATCATTATGATCCTGTGTTGCCGGCATTAAGTGCCTATTTAGTGCGTATTGGACGCGGTAAATTTGTGCGGCCACTCTATGCTGAGTTACAAATTGCGGGATATCACTCTGAATTAAAAGACATCTATACAAAGGCTCGTGCAGGCTATCATCCTTCGATTCAAGTTCAATTGGACAAATCACTCAGCTTATAGAAATTTAGGTAAAAAAATGGCAACCTATGGGTTGCCACAAAGAAATCAGTGTGAGATACAAATAGAATTCAATGCGCTAGCGTGTTTTCTATTGTGTCCCAAAAGGGAGATGATGATGAACGACCAACCAATTCGACTCAATGCGATAAAACAGAAACTGTGTCATTTGAGTGCATGAAACTGCGACTTCACATATTTCATTCTCAAGGTGCATTTAATCTTATCCGTTAATCCTTACCTATACTCAGAGTCGCCATTTTTAATTAAGTTCACTGATATCAGAAAAAAATCCCAAAAAGTTTCAAAAAGATTTTCTGGGACATTTTTCTGGGGAATACTGAGTGCTTACACTTAAGTGTTATATTTTTTACATTAAAATCATGGGGATAAAAATTAAATGCGTGCCAGATTTATTAATCTATGAGCTAGCGTTAGCGCTTGTTGAAATTTGAGCAAAAAAAATGGCAACCTAAGGTTGCCACAAGGAAATCAGTGCGGGATACAAATAGAATTCAGTGCGCTAGCGTGTTTTCTATTGTGTCCCAAAAGGGAGATGATGATGAACGACCAACCAATTCGACTCAATGCGATAAAACAGAAACTGTGTCATTTGAGTGCATGAAACTGCGACTTCACATATTTCATTCTCAAGGTGCATTTAATCTTATCCGTTAATCCTTACCTATACTCAGAGTCGCCATTTTTAATTAAGTTCACAGATATCAGAAAAAAGACAAAAAAAGTTTTTGAGAGATATTGAGTGCCCATACTTAGTTGTTACATTTGTTTTACATATAAAATGATGGGATAAAAAAAGGCAACCTAATGGTTGCCTAATGACCTATTCCTAGGTCAAGGGGACTGCGCTAGAAGCCCCAGGGAGATGATGAACATGAAAAAGAAATTCACTGTTCAATACATTTGAGGGGCCTTGTACGGTTAAAGTTCCATAAAAAAATTAAAATAAATCTAAATTTTTATAAACTGCAAGATTTCAAATAGATAGTGATTAAATTATTTTAGTAAAGCAGCAATTTTACTTTCTAATGCTTCGGGTTTGGTCGTTGATGCAAATCTTTCGATTGCTTCGCCTTGGCGATTAACTAAAAATTTAGTGAAATTCCATTTAATACCTTGAGTGCCTAATACGCCGGGAGCGGCTTTCTTAAGGTATTGATAAAGTGGATGGGTATGTTCGCCATTCACTTCTATTTTAGAAAATAGCGGAAACGTCACGCCAAAATTCAATTCACAAAAGGCTTGAATGCCTTGTTCATCGGCTTTTTCTTGGGCGCCAAATTGATTGCAAGGAAAGCCCAAAATCACTAAGCCTTGATCTTTGTATTCTTGATATAGCGCTTCTAATCCTTTGTATTGCGGTGTAAATCCACATTCACTGGCGGTGTTGACGATTAAGAGTACTTTGCCCCGATACTGCTCTAAGCTTACCGCGTTGCCTTGAATGTCTGTTGCTGATTGGCTGTATATATTCGTAGTCATGTTCACCTCCGTAGGATCTTAGCCAAACAGCATAAACTTTAAAATATTTTTCAGCAATATAATTGCGCGCAATTTATTTTGTGAGTTTGCTAATTTACTTAATTATCAATATAGTTACAGCAATTTTGTGGCTAAAGAAAAGGGCATCTGTGTGATAGAAAATGACGCAGAATACGAAACAAACATGCAAGCGGATGTGGGGCAAGTAGTTCAACAACTCACTGAAGTTGAAGGCGAAGAACAGGCTGAAGTGTTTAGTGAAATTCTGAATGACTCAGAACCTGGAACCATAGCCTTAGCGCTTGAATCCTTGCCCTTGGATGAGCGTTACGAGCGTTGGCAGCAAGTTGAATTTGCTGACCGAGTGACAGTGTTGAGCTTAATGCGTGCCGATCCGCGCATGGGGATCCTGAAGCGGATGCCTGACAATGAAGTGGATCTGTTATTTGCGCAATTAAGCCCTGAAGATTTAATTGAGTGGAGTGATTATCTTCCTGAAAGTTTTACCGATCGTGCCTTGGCTCAGATGGGGGAGCGTCAGCGACAACGATTCGAACTTTATGATCAATATTCTGAGAATGAAATCGGCCGTTATACCGATCATCAAATGTTGGTGCTCAGTGATAAGGCGACAGTTGCTCAAGCGCAGCGCTTCTTTCGCCGTATAGAGCTCGATTGTAACGACAATTTGTTTATCGTTGATGATCTGGATAAGTATCAAGGTACTGTTCGTCGTTATGATATTTTTAAACATAATCCCGATGAATTATTGATTTCACTTTTGTCTGAGGACTGCCGTGCGTTATCCGCCGATACGAGTCTTTTAGAAGCGGCCGAAGCGATAGAGCACAGCCGCGAAATTGAATTGCCTGTGATTGATGAGTCCGGAGAGTTAATCGGCCGAGTGACGCTACGAACCGCAACGGCATTAGTGCGTGAGCATTATGAGGCGCAGTTGATGGCAACAGCGGGTATGGATGAATCCGACGACTTGTTCGCCCCGATTATGAAAGGTGCTCAGCGCCGTGCTGTATGGCTTGGGATCAATTTACTGACGGCTTTCCTTGCCTCAGCGACTATTGGTTTATTTGAAAATGTCCTATCGCAAGTGGTTGCATTAGCTGTGTTGATGCCGATTGTCGCTTCTATGGGCGGTATCGCGGGGAGCCAATCTCTAACGCTAATGATCCGCGGTATGGCCATGGGACAGATTTCGGCGGGTAACTTGTTTTCGCTAATGAAAAACGAACTCGGCATTGGCATAGTTAACGGATTTTTGTGGGCGATAGTGATAGGTTTAGTCTCTGGCTGGTGGTTCGGTGAAGCGACGATAGGTATAGTGATTGGCTGTGCGATATTGATTAATATGGCCGTTGCCGCTATTGCTGGGGTGATAGTGCCTATGGTGTTGCAGAAGTTTAATCAAGATGCGGCGTTATCGGGTTCAGTGATCTTAACGACAGTGACCGATGTGGTGGGGTTCTTTACTTTCTTAGGTATGGCGACGTTGTTATATCTGTAGCGTGGGTTCTTGGGTGAGTTTGGAAGATGAATGCACGGCAATTTGGTGTGCATTCACCGTATGTTGGGAACATTAACGGTTTAATCTGGATATGAATAACATTCAGTTTGTTATAGGTAAAAAGCCGGAAGAATTAGCGCTGGCGGCACAATTAATTGATGGGCGTGATGATAATGCTCATCCGTTGGATCATCAGGTCTTTTTCCATTCCCGTGCGGTGATCTTAGCGAAAACTATCGAGGGTGAGATAGTCGGTTGCGCCGCGATAAAAGCTGGTAAAGGCACTGTCGATAAAGGCACTGTCGGTGAACTGGGTTATCTGGTGGTGTCGCCCCATTATCGGCGTCAAGGCATAGCACAAGGGTTAACTCATAAACGGATTGAGGTGGCAAAGGCCCTAGGTATGTCGATTTTGTATGCGACTATTCGCGCCGAGAATACGTCGAGTCAAGCTAATTTATTGAAGGCAGGTTTTCAGTTTTGGCGTAATTATTTGAGTATCCGTGGCACGGGAAATACTGTGGGTTGGTATTACTTAGCTTTAAGCGTTAATGTCGATGCTGAAGCGATAATGCAGTCTTTAGTTGGCGATCGTACCCCTGCGGTCTAATTGTGTTGTAAGTGAAAAGACTTAGATCTTAATGTGTTTTCATCTTGTTTTACATTTGTATATTCCTCGCAAATAATCCCTCTTTATACGCAAATAGGCTGATTTTCTTTATTTATTCGGTATGATCCGCGGCTATTACCCACAGTCATTATTGAGGTGTTTTTTTATGGCTAAGTTCAGAGTAGCAAGTGTCTTATTATTGAGTGCAGCAGCGCTGCAAGTGAATGCGTCAGAATTTAATCTTGGGTTGAACAACGATGTGGTTTCAACTGAGTTAGAACTGCAATTGAACAAAGATACTAACGCGGTTTTGGGTTATATCTATGCGGATGAAGGCGGCCATATCGCTCAAGGTGCAATGCACATGACCCATGATGCGGGTGTGCATCACTTTGAGGTCGGTGCTCAGTTAAGCCAGCTTTGGTCTGACTATTCACCCAATGGCAGTGCTGTTTCTGTTGGTGGTCGTTATGCACTATCAATGGGGCCCAATATTTCACTGCACGCCGCGGCTTACTATGCACCGTCTGTATTGTCATTTGGCAATGTTGATGGTCATTATGAATTAGACTCAAAAGTGCAATACCGTATAACGCCAAACATGGCACTTTATGTTGGTTACCGCAAGATTGCCTTCGAATACGATGATGCTCGCAATTTTACTTTCGAAGATGGTGTGTATATTGGCGGTAAATTCCGTTTCTAAGCACAAGGCTTATTGATTTAGCTATATTGCGATCGTGATGTCGAATTAAAGAGCCGGCGAGGTTAACTTCGCCGGCTTTTCCATTTCGCCTTTAGCTCACAGTAGCTTGGCAATATGGATGAGAAAATGACCAATCCAATACCGATTAAAATCACTAGGCTGAGTTCTTCATCGAGTATCCACCAGCCTAACAAGGCTGCAAAAATCAATCCTGTATATTCTACTGGTGCCATTTGGCTCGCATCGGCACGTCGATAGGCATGGATGATGAGATAGGTCATGGCAATGTAAAATAGTCCCAAAGTCAGCCCCACTTGCGCCACTGGTAAACTAAATTCGGCGCCTTCGTATAAGGTCGCAGGTATCAGAAATATCATCGCAAAGGCATTAGACCAAAAGAGCATGGAAAAAGGATGTTCATGGGTCGAATAGGCCTTTAAAATCAAACTATTCAATGCTGATGTCATGGCACCGAAAAAGGCTAAACCTATATACAGGTTAAATTCTGTTGGTTGGCTGATAAGCAAAATGCCGCTAAAGCCGATAAGACCTGCGACCGTGCGTCGATAACCAATACGTTCATTTAAAAAAATGGCCGATAGTACTAGCAGTAACAAGGGTGAGGTATAAATCACGGCTGTTACTGTTGCGAGCGGAAGATGCAAAATAGCGAGCATAAAAATGGCGTTGCCCAGTCCAATCAATAGCGCGCGGGCGAGATGCACTTTGTAAAAAGGACTGAGTTTAAGATTACCCTGTAAGTGCCACACAAAAGGCAGTACAAGCAGGGTGGCAAATAATTGCCTGTAGAGCACCAGTTGAAAAACAGGTGCATTGGTTTCAAGCAACTTAACCAATAGGTTACCGCTGGCAATCAGTAGTTGTGCGGCTAAAATCATCAATAGAGGCTGCATAGGATCCCAGCAAAAATAAGTCAGTATTAAGGTGTATCTTGAATTTCATGCCGCAGTTTGGACTTTGAGACTAAAATAGCATCATAAGGCATGGTATATCCGACTAATTTAGCCTAACTGATTGTAAAAAACTAAATGTAGCCATAAAGTTAACCTACAAATCCAACTATCGACTAAGATTGACAGCATTAGCATTTTCTTCATAGCTGTAAAAATGATCTATGGCCCTTTAACTAAATAAGCCGATGAACAAACTTAAACAAACTCTATTTGGGTGTTTTTTACTTTTCTTGTGGACATTAAGTCCCTCTGTATTAAGCGCTGAAATTGCGTTGGACTCCCCGTATTTGTTCCATGTTAAAGCGGATCAACAGCCTCCTGAGCGGTTTGAAACCGTGCCCCATTGGATGGGACAACTCGACGAAGCTAGTTCGGTCAGCTTAACCGGTGGCGATTATTGGATGATTACACCTGTGATGGTCAATCAACGTCAATCAAACTGGGTAGTGGATGCAAGTAATTCGATTATTGAATCCGTAGATTATTGGATACTCGGCAGTGACGGCAGCGTACAACATGCCCACAGTGGCTACAGTGCTCCATACCAGTTTTTATTCGATTATGGCCGTAAGGTCACCTTGAATATGGGCACGGATTATTGGCTGGTGGTGAAGCTGAGTAGCCGTTATTACTCCTCTCCCCCTGAGATAGCATTGCAAAGTGTGGCGGATCATCAGTTGATGTCTGACCGTCTCGCAATGGCAGTGCTGCTGTGTTTAGGCGGATTATTGTTTATCGCCTTATATAATATTTTGATTTATATCTCTATTCTTGATAAAGCCTTTCTCTACTATGGCCTTTATGTATTTGCTTATTTTGGTGGCTGGGCACTGACTTTCCATTTGCCCGCACACTTATTTAATTTTCATTACCTTGAGTTGCATCATCTGTTTTTCATCAGTTTGCCCATTTTTAATATCATGTTTTACAAGCACTTCCTGCAGTTGCCTAGTTACTCACCGCGGCTGTGGCGTCTTAGTCAGTATTTAATGTTTGCCTGTATTGTGGCTCTGCCGACCAGTATTTGGTTGTTGTCCTATACGGCAATTATTGCCTCTGTACTGATCATGCTATGGATTGCTTTAGCGATTACCTGCGGTAATGTGTGCTTGATGAAAGGCTTTGCTCCTGCGCGTTATTTTATTCTTGCCTTTACTTGCTTGCTGTTGCCTGCGGTGATTATTTTACCCGGAAATATGGGGCTCACTCCTGATTTCATTGAACATGCAGAGCTTGCGACTCTGATGGGCGGTACGGCTGATGCGTTATTACTGTCCTTAGCGTTAGCGAATAAGCTGAAATTACTTGCTGAGGAACGTAAGGCGCATATTGAAGAGTTAGCGATTGCATGGGAAAAGGCACGTTTAGATGGATTAACGCGAGTCGGTAATCGTTATGCCTTTGACGAATATATGAACTCACAGTTAGGATTTGCCGATAAAGTCGTGCAACCGATGGCGTTAGCACTATTGAATATCGATAGTCTGAAAAGTGTCAATGAAACACTTGGCCATCAAGAAGGCGATAGATTATTGCTGTTGATAGTGCAGTTATTGCAAGCAACAGACTTAGCGCACATGAAGGTTTATCGGATTAGTGGTGACGAGTTTGTGATTGTGACGCCTTCTGCTGGTATCCAGTTATTACAGAGTGCTTTGAGTGGCTTAGGTGAAGAATTAGCAAGCCATGGTTTTAAAGATTGCCAGTGTAGTTTTGGGATGTCGTTAAACACTGAGGTCGCAGATCCCCATGAGTGGTTGCGTTCCGCTGACACTCACTTATATCAATCGCGTATGGATAAGCGTCGTCAAGAGTATGCAGATACTCGCGGTGTCGATGTGAGGCTACATTTAAGCTAGTTATTGAAAAATTTAAAATAATCGTTTTATACCAATCACATTAAATAGCTAATCAGTTCAGAGCCTCACAGGTATTTCAATCCAAGGCGCATTGACGCAGAAATGGTTATTCCCTTTTAAGTCAATGCAACACGGGAGTGGGATGCCTGTGTGGCTCCCGAAGGGCGGCTGATGTTTACTACATGGCAACGCCCTTTATACTGCGTTTAAGGCTTTCGACAGAGCACCACTATGCCTTCAAGCCTTCGCCTTGTCTAAAGCGCGTTGAACTCCCGCTGAATGAACAGATATTTAATACGATTGGTATTATTAGAACATTAGAAAACATAAACGGCGCAGAATTTATCTGCGCCGTTTATGTTTTTATCTTAGATTTATTAGCTTCATCTTGCTTGGACTGAGCAGTGTCCAAGTTTGCGACTTAGCTAGATTTAAGGACGAGCTTAGAAGTCTTTTTCGCCCTTAATCACCGCAGGATGACCCGATATCGCTTTTGAAGTGTGCATTCCTGCCATCGTCGCCGCTTCGACGCAGCCCGCATTAAGGCCTGTCTTTATCCAATCGCCCGTTATATACAGGTTATCTATCCCTGTGCCATCTGTCGTGATGCGATACTGCGAGCTGTCTTTTACCGATAAGACATAACGCTCGGATGGGTCTACATTTGCGCGACAATATTGGCTATCGAAGCGGGCAACTCCTTGACGGTCTTGTTCATCGTGTAACCATTCCCAAGGGAAGCTATCACCGACATTTTGCCAAAGTTTATGGATTTCGGTATTGAGTTGATGGATAGCGCCCGCTTTTGCTTCTAAGGTTTTCCGTTGTTGGAAATCTACATCCGAGCTTGGTGGATAGGCCTCGACAGGCAATGCCGAGCAAAAGTAACTGGCATTTTTAGGTTCTAAGCCGCGCCAATCTTCTTTGTCTAGCAGTTGGTTCATTGATGCCCAAGTATCGAAGGGTTCGGTGAAGCCCGATAATACGGGTTCCTCGCCATCTTCAGAGTAATTAGGCCAGCCTATCCCATTCAGATCTTGGTTCATCCACAGTTGATAGGCTTGAGTGGCGACAGTTTGCACCTTATCAACGCAAAGCTTGAGGGCTGGGCTTTGTGCCATGACTTCACTCGCCACGTGGGGCACAGAACCTATGGATAGACCGAAGATCACTTTGTCGAAATCTACGCCTTTGACTAAACGCTTTTTCGGCAGGGCTTTGCCAAAGTGAGTTTCATACACGCTGTCCCAATCGTTCCAGAAGTGTTCAAGATTGATATTATGGGCTTTAAGCAATGCCGCTTGTTCAGGCTCAAGTTGCTCATAATTGGGCGTACTCGGCCAGCAAGCGAGCCCTTTAACATCGACCAAGGGATCGTAGTTTGTGACAGTCGGCGCCAGAGCTACTTGCTCAGTGATCTCAATCGCTTGAACGCTTTGATTACGGCATTCGAGATTATCGATGCGATTGAAGTAGTGGAAGTTGACTCCGCGGTGTTTGAGCACTTCGTAAAAAGGTGTAAACACAACATCACCCATACCCGCCTGCATTTTCCACATCACGCCACCTTGATAGCACAGGGCAATACGCAGCATAGCGCGGATAATTGTGCCCGCTTCGACATTAGGTTTGTCGAAGTTCCCTTTCTCATAGGCAAACACTAAGTCGTAAAAACCGCGCACTGGGGCGCTGTCGACTGTGTACTTAAGGCTGGCGCCGTGTTTGGTTAACCATTCGCGATAATCATAGCCATTGATGGCATCAAAGCCTTTTTCAAATACATCGTCGGCAAACATGCCCTTGAGGATCGTGAGCCCCAGATCGGCGGCTATATATAAGTGGCGCAGTTCGTCATTATTATCTAAATGTCCGCTAAAACGTTTCACGAGTCTTTGATGCAGGGCATCGACGGCCGATTCTACAAAACCATCGTCACTTTCACTGTGTACATGCTCATCGCACTCGCGGCCAATCATTTGATTAAAATGGCATTCAAGCTTATCACCGAGCGCGTCGAGTGATTCTTTGGCATCTTCGACCGAATCCTCTAACTTATCTTTTAAGCGTTCAAACCAGCTGCTATCGAGCCAGTTTTTAGGTGTTCCCATGGCTTTTTCATCTGCATCGAGCAGGTCATCCATGTCTTTGAGCCATTCTTTGATCCACGCAAAGGCGACTTTAACGACTTTCCAGAAGGTGAGGGTTTCGGTGCCATCACCTGGGATGCCTGGTAACATTGGGAAAGTGATTGGCCAACTTACAGAACGGCCATCAACTTCTTCCTGTAAGACGATGAAGTTATGGGGTTTAAAGGCATCAAAAAAAGTCGCAAGCGGCGCGTTTGCTGGCCTATCCAATTCCTCATACGCTTTGCGCATTAAGGCAAACGCGTTTTGATAGAAACCAAACCAGATGTGTAAACCATGTTCTTCGATGCGTTGCCCCATAGCGGCATTGCGGCCACTTGCCCCTTTACCACCGATACGCCAGCCGAGTTGATAGACATCAATCTCATATTGATTCTGCCAGCCGGGTTTATCGGTTAGATAACAGGCTGCTGTCATTGCCGCGACACCGCCACCGAGAATGGCTATTTTCTGTTTTTTGATTTCGGAGTTATCGACTAATACCTCGCCGGGCGGCACTTCAAAATCGAAGTTCACATGGTAAGGGAGTAAAACGTGCTGCTCACCAATCTCGACCCCGAGCGTATCTTTTAACGGGAAGCTGGCATTATCAAAAATGGTCGCGACAAAATCATTTTTTAGCAGGGCAACACTGTGCACTTTATTCACTTGGGCTGGCGCGGCAACGATGGCTTGATAAATGGCTTTTTGCCCTGACGAGTCGGGGAACTGTTTTAGAAATACTTGATCGATAGCGGGTTTAAATAACAGATGAAATAGCTGTTCTTCGCCAAGCTGGTCAAGTTCTGGAATAAAATCGGTTTGTTCTTTAAAGAGTTGCCAAGTTTGAGCTATCGCTTCAAGGGTTGAAAGCTGTGCCTCGGGTTTGGCATCGCAATTCACTTCAATTAATGGATGCAGGGCAAGTTCGGTTTCGGGTGAGAAATGTAAAAAACTTTTGGTCTCAAGGGATAATCGCGTCAGAGGCTCGCCAACCGCTGGCATAGTGTATTCACATAAATACTTAGGATAACCAAAGAGTTCTCTGCCATTAATTAAGGCCATGGCATCGTTCACCCAAATGTGTAGCGGCTGAAAATACACTTGGCTGATTTGTTTACTGTCGCTGCTATCTTGGCGCCCGACCATGACCCAAGTGATGATGTCCGTTTCTTGGATCCAGCCCTTAGCTCTGTCCTCTGGATAAGCGGAGTAGGCTTTTTCAATTTGAGTGAAGGTTGTCAGTACGTAGGGAGACAGCACCTTAAAATACATTGCGCTACCGGCAACTTGATTCAGGGTTTTATCGATAGAGCATTGCAGGTTTTCCTGTTTCCCCTTAAGAAAAAAACCGTACATATTGGCTTTATTTAGCACTAAGGGCGAGTGCATCAACATACTGCCTTGGGGATAAATAAAGTCGGGGCGCTGTTTTTCCATGGCGTTCATCCTTAAATTTCAGTGTAAGTCCAATGATTTGGGAGTTATAGCCCAAAAAGCATAGGGCAAATAAGCAATTAAGCCCATTGATTTTACACTGGAATGATTAAGTATTTGAGAGGTGATAACGGGGGTTGAGTAGCAAGTTGGATATTATCCAACTTGCTCAGATTTGGCAGGTTTAGCACAGAACGAATTTGTAAAACAAACCCGTGAGAGCAAGGGTACTTAGATTTAGTTACTTCGATTTATTTTGGTAGAAATCCACCTCTGTATTATCGTCCGAGTAACGTCGCTTAGTATCTCTGCGGCGCTGTTTCACGCGTTTATTCTTTTGCTTACCTTTGACGTTATCGCCCCATGGCGCATCATCGTCGTCAAATTCATAGGAGTGTGACATGGTCAAAATTCCAAAAATACCTGTGCCATTCGCAGCACCCGATCTTTTTACCCAAAGGTGAGATGAAGCTAAAGCGAAATATTTCATCACTGATGGTGAAAAGTTTTGTCCAAAGGCTATATCTTGCCACTGAAATGGCCGTATCTGAGATTTTAATGGGGAGTGCGTTGGTTATCTTTATGATAATTAAAGGATAAGTGTAATTATCATCAGAAATTATATTATATGATTGAAACTGGCGCCCAGAATGAAAGGCGCCAAGTTTTGATACAAAATAATGAGTTAGTGTTACTTGACGCGCAGCATACGCGCGACAAACATACCATCACTATTAGCTTCAAAGGGCCAAACGGTCAACATTTCTGTTTGTTCACCCGTAAAAGGATGGCGTATCGGCGTGAGCGTGAACTCTGGATGTTGCTTTAAAAACGCCGTCACCACGTCTTGGTTCTCGAGCGGCGACAAGGAACACGTGGCGTAAACGAGTACGCCGCCCGCTTTAACTGCGCGGCTACTGCGGCTTAAAATATCGAGCTGTAACGCGGCTTTATCGGCCACGGCTTCAACACTATCCAACCAACGCATATCGGGATTACGTCGCCAAGTCCCAGTGCAACTGCACGGGGCATCGACTAACACACCGTCGAAATGATCCGCAGGTACCGGCAGGGCATCGCTCTTCCAACGGGCAACGCTAATACCGTTAAAGTGAGCTCTTTGGGCGCGTTTAGTGAGTTCTTCTAGGGCATTGGAGCGAATATCTGACGATATAATGCTGCCCGTAGAGGGTGTTTGAGTATCAGCAGCCTTGGTCAGCATCAAAGACCGCAGTTGCAGGGTTTTACCGCCGGCACCACTGCAGGCATCCCACCAATGGGCATCGGGTTCTGGCGCGCAAATTTGCCCTATAACCTGTGAAGCCAAATCTTGGATCTCAATGTTGCCGTCTTTATACAGGGCGATTTCATTAAGATTCATACTCTTGCTGCCAAGGTTAATCGCATCGTTAAAGTAATGACCATAACTAGCATCGATACCTATCGCTTGCAGCTGCGCCGCCGCATCTTGACTCGTGATCCCTTGCGCGCGTCCCCAAATCGGCGGGCGACTGGACATAGCAGCAATTAATTGCGTTTGCTGCGCCGTATCTACAGGGCACACTTGCCAGAACCAGTCGGGTAATAAATCCTGTGCCTTAAACTCAGTCGCGGGAAATAAATACTGTATCAGTGCCAATTTGTCGTCGAGACTTTCAACGGTAAGTGCTTGAGCTTGCTGATAATCGATGGGCGATTGTGATAACTCATGCCAAGCGCTAGCAATATCTTGCCATGCGTGAGCTTCCAATAGGGCACTGGCGCTTAGGCTGGCAAAATAAGTCGCTGATTCTTGTTGATCGCCTATTCGCTGAAACCAACCCCACCAACGAAATAGACTAAATAAGGATTCACGGATGACTTTACGATCCTTCGAGCCGTGTTTTTTATGTTCTCTAAAGTAGTTGGCCAGAATACGGTCGGCGGGCATTTTACTGCTTTGAATTTCATCGAATAATTGCTTAATTGTACTGGCGTAACTGAGCGCACGTTTTTGCGCTGGGGTGCTCGCCTCTGCATTTAATGCTGACGATGTGTTTGAGTTGGATGCTTTACCGGAAGAGAAGCTGCTTGGATTACCCATAAATTTAGCCTGAATTATGCTCTCTGTGGCTGCGCCTTATGTAGGAGGCATAACTGTAACAGAGGGGAAAAATAAGTGGCGCAGAGTGTAGCAGTTTTGCCCGATAACAGGCAGAAAAAAAGCCCCAAAGTAGCATCAACTTGCGGGGCTTTTTGTGGTTGAGTCACTGAGACTCATGGTGCATTCAGTACCAAAGGGTTATTTGCAGGCTATTCGCTCAATTACCGCTTGGAAGGTGACTATTTCGTCACCATTTTTTGGATTTGCTTAGCCCGTTCTTCATCGCTCATTTCCACCGGTGGCGGCGTAACTATGCCTTTTTGGCAAGCAGGTCTGAGTGCTAACTCATCTAACCAACGTTGCAAATGGGTCAAACCTTCCATATTGATGCCGCTCCACTCGTGGATCCGCACCCAAGGCCAAGTTGCGATGTCGGCAATCGTGTATTCGTCACCAGCAAGGTATTGATTTGTAGCTAGTTGAGTATTCATAACCTCGAATAAACGTCGACCTTCTTTTTGATACCTGTCAATTGCTGCGGGGATTTTTTCAGGGAAGTACCTAAAGAATACGTTGGCTTGTCCCATCATGGGGCCGACGCCGCTCATTTGGAACATTAACCACTGGATCACCTGTGAGCGCTTTTTCGGATCGGCTGGCAGGAATTTACCTGTTTTTTCGGCGAGATACAGCAGAATAGCACCCGATTCGAATACCACAAAATCTTCGTTATCGCGGTCGATAATGGCGGGAATGCGACCATTGGGATTGATGGCGATAAACTCGGGCTGTTTTTGCTCACTGGTGCTGAAATCTAATTTATGGACGCGATATTCAAGTCCCATTTCTTCCAGTGCGATGGAAATTTTAAAACCGTTAGGGGTCGCGGCTGTGTATAAATCTATCATGATGATTCCTTTAGGTTATAACGCTTATAGCTACTCACTTTAGTGCCTATGAATATTCATCATCAGGCATTAGCGCCGCTATTTTTTAGGGGTTAACGATACTATGGCAGGACGCTGCGCCATAGTGATGAACCAAGCCTTAAGGTGCGGCAAGCTGTCAGTGACTTCAATATCTAAATTCTTAATAAAGCTGATAAAAACGTAAGCCGAAATATCGGCAATGCTGAATTCATCGCTTGCCACAAAGGCTGACTTGCTCAATTGTTGGTCTAAGCTTGGTAGGAAGTCAATGACCCTTTGGCGTGATTCTACGCCCCAAGACTCGACACAATTTTCCCTGTCTTTATAGACACCGCTTAAATTACGAAAGGCTTGAAACCCGACCATTAATCCTTGTAACTCTATGATACGTTGCCACATTTCTACTTTGGCGCGCTCAAGCGGTGTATTACCAAACAGTGAACGGTCACTCGGGTGGATCTCTTCTAAATAGCGGCAAATGGCAACGGATTCACACAGGTAGCTGCCATCATCGAGTTCGAGCAGTGGAATGCGGCCATTTACACTTTTGGCTTTAAACTCGGCGCTTAAATTTTCCCCTCCACGGATATCGACGTTCACTCTTGGCACTTCTATACCTTTTTCCGCAAGAAAAATACTGACGCGGCGTGCGCTGGGAGTCGGAGCTAATTCGTAGAGTTTCATCTAAAGTCCTGTAGTTTTTATCAGTGCTTTATGCTCGATTTGAGCATATAAGGCTTTTTCTGAACGTTCGGTTAGGTTAGAATTTACGCTATATCTAAACGATCAGTCAAGAATGTTTTCTCCTCAACTTTCTGTAGTAAAGAGGAATGGTAAAGCTGATCGTGAGCGCGTATTCAAGAGATTAGGTCGCAGGCTTATGGCACGAAGTTGTAATTTTGATCGGCAGGAAAAACTCATATTGGCGATGGAGCTTTTTTGGCAAAAGGGCTTTGCCGAAACCTCGATTTCCGATCTCGTCGGCCATTTAGGCATTAATCGATTTAGTCTCTATAACAGTTTCGGCGACAAGCAGAATCTTTATCGCGAGTGCCTCAGTTTCTACCTCGATAACTACTCCTTTGGTGCTTCAGATACTTTGCTGCATGAAAAAGCGGGCTTAGCTGAAATAGAAGCTTATTTAGCGCGCTTTGTTGCTTTGCAGCGGGAGCAAAAGTACGGCTGTTTTATGCAAAATGCTGTGCTCGAAAAGAGCCTTAACGATGAAAGTGTGCTGCAGGAATGTCAGCGATTATTTTGTCGATTACAGACCTCATTCACCCAAGTGTTACAAGTTTGTCAAGCGCGTGGAGAGCTATTAGCCCATGTGCAACCACATCAAGTTGCTGCTTTTTTAGTGCTGCAATTACAAGGGATTAGAGTGTTAGGCAAGGCGGGCGAATATGAGTTGTTAGACAATGCGTTTGTTGTATTGCAAGACTATTTACGTAGTTTGAGTGCTAATCAGACGGCATAACTGCAAATGACATAGTTTGATTGGCCTAGGTTTTTGCCTAGGCCATGTTTTTTAGAAATCTATTTTTTAAAAGTTTATTTTTAAAAGTCTATTTCTAAAAGTCCAAGTCCAGCGCAAAACACAGATAGGCCATCAGTTGAGTGCAGTGTGCAAACTGCTCGGCACAAAAACTGGCTGCATCTGGGCGGCAGAGTTCCTCAAAGGCGATATTTTTAACTGCGATAAAATCTTTTCGTTTTAGCTCTATCAGCATAGGGTGGTTTTTATCAAATCCCTTTGGTGGTCGAGTTAAGCTATCGCCATCCATATTAAATCCATGACTTTGTAAGGTTTGTAGCGCCTTTTTATAGCCGTTGGGATTCTCATCGATGCAAGTGCGAATGGCATTTAAGGCTTTCGATTCTGGGTGCCAAATCCCTGCGGCAATAAAACAGCCATCTTCGGCAATATGTAGATACAGTCCCGGCGCATGCATGTCTTTGCCCTGAAAATGCCGAAATTGAATGCCAACATTGGTTTTATAGGGCGTTTTATCTTTGCTAAAACGGCTGTCTCGCTGGGGACGCATCAAGCTGCCGCCGACTTTTTTTGGTACGGCAGTGAGCCTAGGCGAGAGGGCGAGAATACTGGGCTGCATTTGCTCGATAAACTGCAGCGCTGGCGTTCGCACTGTTTCTTCGTATTCCGCCTGATGGGCTTTAAACCAGTCGCGGGAGTTGTTTTGTGCCAGTTGATTTAAAAATTGCAGGCTCGCCGTGCTGAATGTTGCACCAGTCGCGATGGGGATTTTAGTTGTTAGAGTGGGCATTATCAGGGAACCTTATTAATGCAGATAAACCGAGCACAAGCAGTATTAATGCCGATTGAGGAGCAAGGTGAGTTGCTGACATATCCTTCCATATCGCCCGCCCGTTCTTACTCACGATAGTTAAAACACGATAGTTAAGACTGCCAAGTTGGGTGCCAATACTGCCATCCTTCGGCAAGATCTTCACTTAATTTTTTGCATTGTGCCGCTTCTACCTTGTTTTCAATAAGTCGGTTATTTACACGTAAATCTAAGTGAGAACTATTCTTATCTTGTTCATTGGTGCCTATAATGCCGCCCTATTTTTAGATTGGTTTGTTAATAGGATGACGTTGAATGGGTTGCCTGCCTAAGTGTGAGAAGTGGAAAGCGAATAGAAATCTGTCGCTCATGGGATTATGTATATTGCCCTCAATGCCGTTGTACGCCGCTGAGGTATTGGGCGAGCCTAAGGTTGAGCCGATTGAGATCCTGCAGGTTCATGGGCAGCAATATCGCAGGGCTATCACAGTCGCTAAACCCGGTGAAGCGATTATTTCCATGGATCAAATCGAGGAGATGCAGGCGACAACTTTCGCCGAAGTGATCGATGATATGGCGGGGGCGCATATCGATGGCGGTACCCGCAGTGGCGGTGAGCGGATTAATATTTGGGGCTTTGGCGAGACGGAAGATTTTAACGTTTATGTGGATAATGCTCCGGTGGGATTTGAGCAGTATCGTTACGGATCATTTTTCCTCGATCCTGATCTCATCAAGCGAGTGGAAGTGATTAAAGGTGCCCATGATGTGCGCTCGGGCAATGGCGGTTTTGGTGGTGCCATGTATGTGGTCACTAAATCGGCCGATGATTTTCTTAAATATGATCAATCCCTTGGCGCTCGAGTCAAAACCAGCTACGCCAGCAATAATGACGCTATGGGTTATACGGGGACCGTTTATGGCCGCGTGAATTCACATCTATCTGGCTTGCTGCATCTTACGCGTCGCGATGCGGGGGATGTCACTTTAGCCAATGGTGAAGAGTTTGAATATTCGGGCTATGAGCAAGATAACTACCTAGGTAAGATGGATTATGCGCAGGGCGATCACCAATTAGCCTTGAGCGTGACCCATTATCTTGATGAGGGCCGCAAACCTTGGGCTAACCGCCGTGGCCCTATGCCTGCAATTTCGGACTACAACATCAAAAAGTACGGTTCCTACGAGCAGGCTCTGTATGCCACAACCGCCTACAACACCTATGAAGACAACACTTGGTCGGCAAATTATCGCTATTCGCCGAGTAATCCCCTGATCGATACCCAAGTGGTGATTTCCCATTCGGCGAATGCACGCCACTGGGTAAGACCCGATATCGCGTGGGAGAAAATGACGGTTTCCGTAGGCAACTTCGGCCATGAATCTTGGCTAGATTACAAACGTGATTACATTGATATCAACAACTTGAGCTTGATTGGCGATCATGAGATCACCACAGGATTACAGTACCGTAGTCTTGACCGCACTTCGTTAGTGTTTAACAAAAGTTATGAAACAAATCCCGAGAAAAACTTTGGCTGGTACACGCCTTATTATCAACCTGAAGGCCGTCAAGATACCTATGCTGCCTATATTCGCGATGCAATTCATCTTACTAATGACTTAACTGTGACTCCCTCGCTGCGATATGACTTTATCTACAGCATAGGTCGACCAAATATTGCACCAGATTACAATGATATTGCTGCAGGCCATGATTATAGCTCAACCCATCATTCGGGGTTCTCACCCAGATTAGGCATAGATTATCAACTGACAAATCACGCTCGGTTAAACTTTGATTACGCTTATAGCTTGCAAGCCCCTGTGGTGGATGAGATTTATGCCGTGCAATACGCTAAAGCCAGCATTACCGGCACGAGTCGCGACATTGATGTCGAACGCTTACATGCCTTCAAATTAGGCCTAATGACGCAGCATCAGCATGTACTTGCCAATGAGGATGCTTTGTCGACGCAAATCACCCTGTTTGCCAATTTAGGTCGTGATGATATTGCCCAGCGCCGCGGAGCTAAGTCTGATAAAACCCAGTTAATTCAAAGTGGTTACACAAATCTTGATGGTTACCATATTTACGGTGCCGATTTTGAAGCCCAATATCGCTATCAAGATGTGTTCAGTGATCTTGCGGTTTCATGGCTACAAGGACAGCACAATGGGTCACTCAGAGACAGCCAAGATGACGATGAATATTTAGCTAACATAGCCCCGCTCGATATTCGTTTGCGTTTAGGCATGTATATCACAGATGACATTTCTATCGCTTGGCAGGGCGCTTGGTATGATGCGCAAACCAATGTTCCCCACGGTGATATCTTTAATGCCGAGTCGCCAAGCGAAAATTACTTCCTACAGAATGTGTATCTCGCCTATGAACCTCAAGCCATCTTAAAGGGATTAAGTGTGCGTTTGATGGTAAAAAATCTTACGGATCTGCAAGTGGTGCCGTTTCTCTCCGATGGGATACCCGCCGCAGGGCGTGATATTCGTTTGAGTTTAGCCTATGAATTTTAAAGACTAATCACCAAGGCTGTGTGGACTAGGTATATATAGCTCATAAAAAATAGGGTTATATTGCCTCAGCCCCCTGCCGAAAAATGCCAGTTTATGGCATAATCCGCGTTTTACTAGGCATATAGAACAGAAAAATGACTGAAAATGAATTGCTAAGTCGCTGTGGCGGCAAGTGTGAACTGTGTGGCAGCGAGCTTGAACTCTCTATTTATGATCTGCCAGCCTCCGATGGCCGTGACAATGAGATCATGATTTGTGAAACCTGCAGTGGCCAAATTGCGGCACCGGATACCATAGACATGAACCACTGGCGTTGTCTGAATGACAGCATGTGGAGTCCTGTACCGGCAGTTCAAGTGATGTCATATCGTATGCTTAAGCGCTTAAATGGCGAAAGCTGGGCGCAAGATTTGCTGGATATGCTTTATCTTGAAGACGATGTAAAAGCGTGGGGTGATGCCGAAGTTGCCGCAGCAGGTGACGATGCGACGCCAACGTTAGACAGTAATGGTGCAGTGCTCAACGCTGGCGATACAGTGGTCATCATCAAAGACTTAAACGTGAAAGGCACTAGCTTTGTAGCTAAGCGTGGCACCGCTGTGCGTAACATTGCTTTGACCAACAACCCAGAGCATATCGAAGGCCGTGTTAACGGCACTCGTATTGTTATTCTGACATGCTTCGTTAAAAAGTCTTAAGTTTCGCTTAGTGTGAGCGCGATTTATTTAGCTCAACACAATAAAAACCGCCATGATCGTTAGCCGACATGGCGGTTTTTTTATGTTGAGTTAGGTCGTTAAGATACGCAGCGGGTGATTTGATATTGGCGTGCATAGCCCTGCGGATTAAATTGCCAAGATAATATCCACGCGATCACACTTAAGCCACCGAGTAATAACCAAGCACTGTTAAAGCTGTTGAAATTATCGCGAATTAATCCGGCAATCCAAGGCGAGATAGCCGCTATGGTATATCCCACACCCTGCACGAAGGCGGTTAATTTACCTGCTAACATAGGGTTTTGTTGATGATCCATAGTGACAATCAGCCCGAGTGGAAAAATCCCGCCAATACCTAATCCTGCAAGTCCCGCCCATAAAAATAGCGATACTTGAGGGGCGAGTGCCAGTCCCATAAAGCCAATGAGTTGTAGCAAGCATAGTAGGGCTATGATGGCGCGTCTGTCCGTCGACTTGCTGGCAAGCCAAGGAAACACTAAGCCCGCGATCACTTCCATGCTGGTTAAGAAACCTAACACTAATCCCGATTGAGTTTGGCTATAACCTAGCTCGACCGCGTAGGGGGCTAACCATGCAAGTACGCAGACATAACAACTTGTGCCTAATGCAAAAAATATCGCCAATAGCCAACTGCGACGAAAACGCCAAAAGTTAAGTTGCAAAGCTTGCTCTTTTGCTTGGCTCGGTAATGCGGCTTTATGTTTAATCAGGAGCCACAGCACGAGTGCGAATATGCCTAGCCAAGTCCAATGACCTAGACCCGCGCGCCAACCTAAGTTCATCCCGATAAAAGGCGCACTGCTCGCCGCTAATGCGGCGCCGCCCATAATGGCGGTGACGTAAAGCCCCATCATTAAGGGCACCCGTTCACCGAAATTAAGCTTAATCATGGCGGGCATTATGGTTTGAATGAGGGCGATTGCGACCCCTGCCAGTAATGCCGAGCAGATAAGCCAATTGGCATCTATCGCCCAGAAGCGCATTGCAGTAGCGGCGATCAGCAGTAGCAATGATCCTGTCATTACGGTATTGAATCCTAAGCGTTTGGCGATACTAAAGCCTGCAAAACAGCCCAGTCCCATGGCGAGCACGGGCAGCAATGTCAGCATAGATGCTAAGGTAAAACTTAAGCTGATATCCTTTTGTATGCTGGGCAGTAAAGGCCCAACGGAGGCGAGAATGGGTCGTAGATTTAGACCAATAAGGATGAACGCGAGTCCGAGCAGCAATAAATTCGCTTTCTCTGTCTGGGGGGATCGCATGGATTGTCTCCAAAAATAAGCTGAGTTTGATTTGCTGAAAAAGTGATTTGTAGCAGCATTTAGCATACTCATGATGATTTCCTTTCAACAACAGTAGGTTGAAACTACATCACTACAATTCAAAAAGAATCTCTTTCAGATGTATCTTGATATAAAGATATTTTAATTCTGCGAGAAAATGACTAAGATGTAAAGAATGATGTAAAGAATCTTTATATTGAGATAAACCTATGACAGCTAAAATGACGCTAACTAATGCCAGTCCTGCGGATACTAACGCGAGTTCTACGGATAAAAAGAAAGCGGATTCGAATACCAAAGAAGATGGCCTCGATAGAATTGTTGAACAGTGGCAACAGCAAGGGGTGACTGAGGATTTGATCCCTATGGCTGTGCTCGGGCGAATCGCTCGTTTAACGAAATATATCGAAGTGGTACTGCTGCAATGCCACGCCGAATTTGGCTTAGGTCAGGGGGAGTTCGATGTGCTCGCGACGTTAAGGCGCTCGGGAGAACCATTCACACTCTCGCCTTCGCAACTTTATCAGAGCATGATGCTAAGTTCTGGCGCTATGACCAGTCGTTTAGACAGACTCGAAAATAAGGGGCTGATTGAGCGGGAGCACAGTAAGGAAGATCGCCGCGCCGTCCATGTCTCGTTAACTGCTGAGGGTAAGGCGCTCATTGATAAGGCATTACCTCAGCATATTCAATGTCAAAGTGCGTTGTTTGCGGGCGTGAGCGTTGAAGATAGGCCTGTGTTGCTGCAGATTTTAAAATCTTGGCTGAACCAATTTGAGCCGCAATAATTCGTTTAAAATCCCACTTTAGTCTTTAAAGTAGGCTGATATGCAATAGCGGATCACTTTGGCAAAATGCGGTAAACATGAGCCAACCGCGCGGGATAACATTTGATAGAACAAGGGAGTTGCCATGGTAAAAAGACGTGAAGCATTTGAATTAGCGGGAAAACGAGTCACAGCCGGGACGCAATTAGGGATCAAACTACCTGCCGCTAAGTTGTATACCGATACGCAACTCGATATTCATGTGGAAGTGTTTCACGGAGCCAAACCTGGCCCGACTTTACTGGTTTGTGCCGCCATTCATGGGGATGAACTTAATGGTATCGAAATTTGTCGGCGTTTATTAGCCAGAGTAAATCCAAAGAATCTGACGGGCACGTTAATTGTGGTGCCAATAGTGAATGTGTTTGGTTTTATTCAGCAATCCCGTTATTTACCCGATCGTCGTGATTTAAATCGTTGCTTTCCTGGTTCTAGCAAAGGGGCGCTCGCAAGCCGTTTAGCTAATCTGTTTGCCACTCAGTTATTAGTTCATGCAACCCATGTGATTGATTTACATACTGGGGCCGTCCATAGGGATAATTTGCCGCAAATTCGCTGTGATACTAATGATGAGACTATGCTGGCCATGGCGAATGCCTTTGGTGCACCGCTGATCATGCATTCTAAAGCGCGCAGTGTTTCTATGCGAGGTTATGCTAATCAACAGGGCATTCCTTGCATTTTATATGAGGCTGGAGAGGCGTTACGTTTTAGCGAGTTGTCGATAAAATCTGGCCTCAAAGGTGTGCTCAATGTGATGCGCAGTTTAGATATGCTTAAAGGGCGAGTGAGTAACAAAGGCGCGAGTGTCAGTGCTATTCGCAGTTATTGGGTGCGCAGTGAATCCGATGGTTTAGTGAATATAAAGCTTAAACTCGGCCAGCGGGTGACTAAGGGTTATATCATTGCCCATATCGTCAGCCCCCACGGCGGTGACAGTGTGGCCATTCGCGCGCCAACTGACGGTATTATCATAGGAATAAGTAATATCCCTGTGACTAACGAAGGTGAGGGTATGTTTCATATCGCCCAGTTCGAAGGTGACGAGATTGAAATTGCCAACGAACAGCTCGATGAATTCCTGATGGAATATGCCTAGATTCTAGGTCCCATCACCTCTACAGTTTAAACCGCTCCACTGAGCTGGTGAGTGAATGGGCAAGCAGAGTGACTTCGTTGCTGCGTTTGGCCATGTCCATAGCTTCATTGGCATTTTGGTCTGCAGATTGTGCCGCCTCACTCATGCTCGACTCAATCCGCTGGCTGTAATCTAACTGCTCGTGGGCGGCGTGGGTGATCTCTAGACTCATTTTATTGAGGGTATGTAAGGTGCTTTCTATGTGAGCGATAGCATCCTGCAGGGTTTGGCTTTGTCCGACACACTCATTTGCTTGATTTTGCCCCGTAGTAATTGCATCGGCTGCCGTGGACGTTTCTTTTTACAGGGCCGTGATCATGGTTTGAATTTCGGCGGTGGCGGCTTGGGTGCGTGAAGCAAGTGATCGCACTTCATCGGCCACGACGGCAAAACCACGACCATGTTCCCCCGCTCTGGCGGCTTCAATGGCGGCGTTCAGTGCCAGCAAATTGGTTTGTTCGGCAATGCTGCTGATGGTGGTTAAAATGCTGCCAATATTATCGCTTTGAATGCTCAAGCGAGACATGACTTCAACTGAGCTACTTAAACGGGTGCTCAGTTCGGCAATTTTATTGCGATTATCATCGGCAATTTGCTTCACTTGATTACCGTATTTCGAGGCTTGACTGATTTGTCTCGCCGACTCACTGGCCTGTTCTGTCACTAGATTTGAGCTAGTAAACATCTGTTCTGCTAAGGCTTTCGTTTCATCGACTCGACTGATTTGCGCCGTTGCGGCATTGGCGATGCGCTGGCCTTGCTCATTGGTTTGGGTGGCAGAGCTGTCCAATGAATGGGCATTTTGGCTGATATTGGTTAACAGCTTGGCAAGATCGTCACTCAAGGTATTCATGTTATCGATTAGGGCACCAAATTCATCGTTATGACGTTTATGAATGCGTTTAGATAAATCCCCTCGGGCGATACTGGCGAGTGCGCCATTCACTAAGGCCAAGGGATTGAGCATGGCCTTGGAGGTGAAGAAAGAGATAAAGCTCACCATGGCGATAAATACCAGTGCTAGTACAATCGCTAAGGTTTGACCCTGTTGAATATCATTACTGGCGATGGTTTGCAGGCTGGTAAATCGGCGGTCGGCTAAGTTGATTAACTTATCTAAGGCGAGATTATTCGCATTAAACTCTTTATCGGCATCGAGGTAATGTTGCTCTGCTTGTCGTTGTGCCTCAACTACGGCTTCCTGCACTTTATAAAGTTCGGCAGGCGATGCGAGTAAGGTATTGATAATCGCATATTCTTGCTCGAATGTTTGCAGTAGGCCTAAGGTATCAAGCCCATCTGTTTGTTGTTTTAAAAAGGTAAAGTTAGTGGTGAGGTTCCCCAGTAAAATACCGACATCCTGTTGGTGCGATTGAATAACATCCAAACTTTGAGTGTGGATCAGTTCCCCCATAGTGTTGGCTAGCGTATAGAGCATGTCGTCAATGCGAGTACCTGTGCCGACAATTTCTTCGAGTAAAGTGGGATTATCGGGGATGGAAAGAGTTTCGAGATCAATCATCGCATTACTGGCGTTGGTCTTGGCATGGTTAAAGCGCTCAAAGAGTTGCAGGTACTGCCGTTTTGCTTGTTCATTGGCGAGTTTAGCGCTAAACATGGCTTGGCTTTGCTGCAAATAGGCTTGGTATCTTGCCTGCGCTTCGTTTAGGGATGTTTGCATCTTAGGTTGATCTGCAACTCGCTCAATTAACTCATTTTCGATACTTTGATATTTCTTCTGCAGCGCGGTAAATGCTTGCTGACTTTTGGTTAAGGCGGCAGTGTCTTGCTGACTATGGGCTAGGGTGGCAAGGCGTGACATTTTTAATAGCACTAGTTGTAAGCTATTACTCTGCTTTTGCACGGGTACGGCTAAGGTTTCAATATTTTGATAGGCGGTTTGCACTTGGGAGAGTGAATAGTAGAAAAAGCTACTACCAGCGATGAGCAGCGCGCCAATTGCACTAAAACTAAAGATGATTTTTTGTTTTATGGTAAGCGTTAACATAGTGCGAAAACCTCTTCTATGACTGTCCCTGTAAAATGGGTTTATTAATGGTTAGATCGCTGTTTTCGTTGAAATATTGATTTAAGTGTAGCAGAGTTCGTCATAAGTACAGTGATTAGTTCAATTGAACGTTTAAATTTAATTTAGGTTAACTAATTGGTTTTATTATTTAAAATAATCTCAACCCTATCTTGAAAAGGATTAAAGATGAAATCAGTCGTGTTAGGTGAAAACCTTATCGTACCGACAAAAATTCTCTGCATTGGGCGTAACTATGTTGAGCATATCCATGAATTAGGTAACGAAATTCCCGAGGATATGGTGGTATTTTTAAAGCCCAATTCGGCTATTTCGACTGTGCTTCATTCTGAGCATCAAGGGGAAACCTTGCATTATGAAACCGAGCTGTGTTTTATGTTTCAAAATGGCCGTTTCAGTAGCGTCGCCGTCGGTTTAGATCTCACAAAACGTGATTTGCAAACTAAGTTAAAAGCTAAGGGATTACCTTGGGAACGAGCAAAAGCCTTCGATGGTGCAGCGTTATTCAGTCCGTTTGTGGCGATTGATGATGCAGAGGCACAGCTGCATTTCACCTTGAGTATCAACGATAACTTGGTGCAAGAGGGGCATATCGATTTAATGATCTACAAACCTCAGACTATATTGTCCGAGCTACAGGCATTTATCAGTTTAGATGAGGGCGATATTGTAATGACAGGTACGCCCAAGGGCGTGGGAAGCATTCCCGCTAAAAGTGTATTTAACGTCACGCTGAGCCGTGGCCTGCAAGCGAGTGCTGAACCCTTACTCGAATGGCAGTGGTTAAGTGTTTAGTGATAAATCGCTGAGTTGTTCGCATGATTGAACCTGATGACGTAAAAAAGACTGCTGTATTGCAGGTGCCAACTTGCCAGCCACTGCAACAATATTTGATTGCGTTAGGGGCGAGTCAAGCTGCTGTTGAACGTTACTTACCACAGTTTAAAGCGTTGAACGTGCCGGCGGGAGAGGTGCTTCTTGGCCAAGGAAATGAGCAGTCACAGGCATATTTTGTTGTGGATGGTATCGTGCGCGCTTGCCATTATACACAGGAGGGCACAGAGCGCTGTAAGGAGTTTTATTTCGAGGGTGAACTGTGTTTTTTGTATGTCAGTTGGCTTAAGCAAATTCCCGCTCGTTACCAATTAGAAGCTTTAAGCACCTGTAAACTTATCCAAATGCCGTTATCTGTGTTGGATGATACTTCGCTGCAGTCAGTGCAACTTGGGTTACTTAAACAGCAATTATTGTATAAAGAACAAAAGGAAGCCTTTTTACTGCTGCACACACCTGAGCAACGTTATCTGTATTTACGCGAACATTCACCACTTTGGCTTGAGCGGTTAAGCCAAGGTCAGCTAGCTAATTATATTGGCATTACGGCAATCAGTTTGTCGCGTATGCGTAGACGACTTCAAGACTCTCTTTAATGGTTTTTGCTCCCAGTTAACTTAAGTTAATGCGCTAAAGCGCGATTCCCATGATGCTGCGCTTTAAGTTGCGCTCTCAAGTCTGTAAGGCTTTCAATCTGAGTGCGCATTATTGCTTAAAGCGAAGGAGCTTAATAAGTTGACTGCGTTTACTTTGTCTCAAATTTTGGTGGCGATAGCCATTATCTTCGATCTGATTTCGTTTCAATTTAAAGCGCGGGAGCGGATAGTCGCCTGCCTTTTTGTGTCTGGCATCTTGATTTCAATTCATTTTTGTTTGCTGGAGCAATGGACTGCCGCAGGCTTAATGGGCATAGCCACAGTGCGTTATCTCACCAGTATTTTTACCACCTCAAAAGTAGCCCTATGGTGTTTCTCTATTGCTGCACTTGTGATGAGCATTGTGACCTTTAATGGGGTAACGACTGTGATCAGTTGTATAGGCACCTTGTTTCAAACCCGCGCCGCATTCTGTCAAAGGGATAAAGATCTCAGACTGCTTATGATAGTCGGAACCAGTTTTTGGCTCGTTCACAATGCCTTAGTGGGATCGCCTGTGGCAGTGTTAATGGAGGTACTCTTTATTGGCAGTAATTTGGTGGGCTATTATCGACACTATTTTCGTGGGCAGCTTAAGCAACTGCCGTGATCAGTTTAAATAATCTCATTGATAATTAGAGAGATATTTACTTTATAACGGTGAGTTACAGTGACTATTGTAATCGTCGCTTGGCCGCCGATGTGAAGCTAATGCCAGTGTGGGTTGGCTCTGGAATGATTAGAGTCCCGCGACGGCTTCCATATCGAGTTCGATATCTGTGCAGCCTTTAGCACAGTAAATTCCTGCCGCTTGTTCTGCTTTTGCCTGCTCTGGCAATATCACTTTAAGTGTCTGTTTACAGCTAGGACATTGCACTGGCTTACCTTTAAATACCCGTTTAATCAGATTTTTCTGCTCATTGAACGAGGTCGCTGTGCTTTGGTTTAACACGGCAAAGGGGCTAGTAGAAGCAGTTGTCATCGGTTGGCAGATCCTTAGGCTTGATAAAGTATTATCACGAGAGTGTCATCGCGAATAGCGAGATTATAGCCTGAGTTGCGCGGTTATTGAAAAGCCTCAATGTAAGCTTGTGCCTAACCCATCGACCAGTGGTATTAATAGTCAATTAACGTATCGACCATCACATACGATGGCCGATATTGTGCGAGAAACGACTAGAGGGTGTTTTGCCAAGTCGATGGGCGAGAGTAACGTGCGCCATCTTTGACTCTGGCGCGGATGTGTTTGACATCATTAAGCTTGAAAGCTTGGCGGTAGCTTAGCCAAGGTCCTGAGTCGAGTTGGTATTCCAACTCGGCATTGGGATATAAGCTATTGAGCACTAACTGCTGATGTTCAACACGTATTCCAGGCGGTGCTATGCGGTAGAAAACTCCCGCTTTTGCTAACTTAGGCTGCACTTTATTGGCGTAAACCGCAGCGAAAACTTGCCAATCCTGTTTGAGCACTTGCTCGGCTTGGCCATTGAGTTGGCTGGCAAAATGTTGAGTCTGTTGGCTATAGATTTTACCTTGATAATCATAGGCTAATTCCCATGGCGCCCTATGCCATGCCCGTTCGGCGAGGGCGACCATGCGCGGGAATAACATGTATTCTGCTTGCTCGTCCGATTGCACCATTTCGCTCCAAAGATGCCCCTGCAAGCCGTAAAAACGGTGTCCCGGTTTGAGCTGGCTGTGGCTATCGTCCGACACAAATGGCTGATTTAAGCTATTGTGCCAGCGCTCGGCATGGGCGGGCAGGTTGTCGGGCATAAAGCTAAACACCTTAAAACTGTCTATTGCCCTCGAGGCCCAATGATTGCCGCGCTCATCTGGATGGCTAGCGTAGGGGAAATCGAAATAGGTGACTTCTGGCGTTGAGATAACGACCTTCCAGCCAAGATTTGCTTGCTTATGGGCGATTTGATGGCCGTTGTTTGAAATCTGCGACCAAGCGTTAGATTGCACTTGGGCGGGCATGTTTTCGGGGCGCACTTCACCCATGCCATCATTCCAACCAGCGGCAATAATTCCTTTCTCTGCCAACATGTTAGCAACGCGCTCGATAAAGTAACCATTGAGCGAATGCAGTCCGGCTAACTCATCGGCTTTTTGTTGCTTCATCGCGATACACGCGGGGGATTCTACCCAAGCGCCCGCGGTTTCATCGGCGCCTATGTGGTAATGTACTAAGGGAACACCCGCGGCTTGGTGCATCTTTTTAACTTCATCAATCACAGTATTGATAAAGTGATAGGTGCTCGGCAGACACACATTGAGTGTGTTGTCGTGGTAATACTGAATCGACGAATATTGGGTTTTATCTGCAAATTCAGTTAGTAAAAACTCCTCCGCCTTAGCTTTGTCTCCCTTGGCGAGGTAATGGTGATAACGCGCCTCCATGGATTTTATCGCGGCGCGGGAATGCCCCGGCATGTCCAGTGAAGGGAGCACTTCGATATGGTGAGCATCAGCCAGTTGTAATATTGCTTGGTATTGCGCCACGGTTAAGTAGCCATCGACGGGGTTTACGTCCGCTATGCCGCTGCCCAGTTGTGGCAATAAACAGGTTTGCTCGGTTAAATCGAAGCAGCGTTTTGCACCCACATCGGTCAGTTCAGGTAAGCCGGGGATGGCTAAACGCCAGCCTTCATCGTCGGCTAAGTGCAAGTGCAGCTTATTGATTTTATAGGCGGCGAGCTGTGGGATAATGCGTTTAATAAAATCGAGCGAGTGAAAGTTACGAGCTAAATCGATATGCAGGCCGCGAAAGGCGTAGCGAGGCTGGTCTTGAATATCGATGGCGACGAGTTGATCGTCACTTAAACTGATCAGCCCAGCTAGGCTTTGTAGGCCATAGAAGAGTCCTGCTTCACTGCTCGCTCGAATACTGATTTGTTTAGTCGTTATGGTTAACCGATAGGCTTCGCTGCTTTTAATTTCACTATCATGGGCTTCAGTGCTTGTGACTTTAGGAGTTTGAGTATCGAGTTGCAATAATAGCGGCGTGCCTTTGTCCTTGGCCGAAAAGCCTAAAGAATCGAGGTAATCAAATGCCGCCTGCCGCCCCTTAAAATCGACAGTTGCAGCCGTGAGTCGATAACCTTTAGCAAGGGATAAAGGCGCTGAGTTTAGGCTTTGGCTATGAAGTGGCGTGGGGATAAGTTTGCCGCTAATGTCAGGTGCTTTGTCTGCGGCTAAGGCTTGATATTGCTCTGCTAAATACTGGCCATCGGCAAAGGGGGTTGCATCGTTTTTTGCCAGTAAGAATTGTTTCTCGGCATTAAAAGGCGCCAGATAGTCTTGCTCGGCTAAACCCGTTTCTGGATCGCGCCTTGTTTGAGTGCTCTTTATGACCTGCGCCTTATCGCCCATAGCGACAAAGAAGTTTGGCATAAACTCGGAACGGGTGATTTGGCTGCCTTTGCTATAAAACTCAATACGATAAACTTGATTGGCGACGAAGCCCTTAAAGCTGGCTTTAGGAGTGATTTTATGTAAATCGCCATTGATATGCTCAATGCTAAAGTCACCCGCATCGACGAAATAAACGGGCGATAATTGGCTGAAATAAATTTGCCAGTCGCCATGATTTAACTCTTCGCTGGATAACTTGTCGTTGGATAGCTGAGTGGGCAGGGTTAGCTCAATGGCGGAGCTATAGCATTGGGCTTCTTTAGCGGGACAGGTTTCAAGATAACTAGCGGTTAGCTGATAATTTAATTGGAGCTTATCGGCCAATTGATTCAGCGCGACATGATTTGCCTCCTGCACAGCATTGGCGGCCTGTACTGATGGCATCGCAAGTATTGAAAGCACCGACGCCACGGGAAGCACTGCCATGACGCCGCTGACTAAGGCCGTCTTAATCCTCTGCCACTTTATCATCCCTTTCTGTGTTATTTGTCCTTTCACTTAGCTGAGTCCTTTTGTTGTAAAAACCACTGCGCCGCGTCGATCAATTGCTGGAGCATTGTGATGTTGGTTGAACTTGTGTAATTTTCTGTTGTTGTAAAAACCACGGCGCCGCGTCGATCAATTGCTAGGGCATTGTGATGTTAGTTGAAACCGCTTGATTTTCTGTTGTTGTAAAAACCATTGTGCCGCGCCGATCAATTGCTGGAGCATTGTGATGTTAGTTGAAATCGCTTGATTTTCTGTTGTTGTAAAAACCACTGCGCGGCACCTATGAGGGCTGCATTGTGATGTTGGCTGGCTGAAATCGTCAAGTCTGTCAGTTGCGGGCCATAGACTAAACTTTGCAATTTCTGTTTAAGCGCTTCAATAAAAAAGGGAAAGCTTTGGCTGACTGAGCCGCCAAGGATGATATCTTTGGGATCGTATACTAGTAAGGTTTGGGCGATCATGTGCGCCAAGTGTTCGCCAAAATGGGCGAAGGCTTGTAGCGCTTGGCTGTCACCTTCACAGGCTTTTTGGTACAAATGCTCACCACTCATCTGGTGATGAGTGGTGAAGTATTGCCCCGAGCAGTAGTGCTCAATAATGCCATCGCGATAACTCAAACTGCCGATTTCTCCTGCGGCGCAATGTTTACCCGAATACAACTGACCATTAAAAATCACCCCAGCGCCTACGCCTGTGCCTAAGGTAATCCCGAGCATGTCTTGATTGCTGTTGAGCACAGCTTCGCCAAGGGCAAAGAGGTTAGCGTCGTTATTCACAACAACATCCATTTCAAAGGTATTTTGCAGTTGCTGGGCTAACTGCGTTGCTGTCAGCGCAGGGATGTTGAGCACTTCGAGTAAAGTGCCGCTCTGCATATCCACCATACCGGGTATCCCGATGGAAATACCACAGGTTTCAGGCGTGAGGTGACTGTGGATACAGGTCACGAGGAAATCTAATAATTGTTCAAAATTGCCATCGGCGGGAACAGGATACCGCCAAGTGTCGAGTAAGGTTTTACCTTCCACCTGTGCCAACATCAGTTTAGTTCCCCCAAGATCTAAACATAGGACGCTCATAATAGCTTGTTGCCTCTCGTGTTGTTTGTTGCCATCGACTCGTTATTCTTTGAGGCCGCTTTTGTTGAAAATAATGTGGTGTTTTTAATCAAGGGACGAGCCGTTAGGGCCACATAACCTATGTAAGCCATAGGGATTAACAGCACTAACATCCCGAGCCGTAACTCGCCGGATAGCTCACTGATAACACCAATGATCGGCGAGATAAACGCACCGCCGATAATGCCAGTACAGAGAATGCCGGCGAATGATCCATGATCTTGAGTGCGCGAATTGAGCGCCAACGAGAAGATCACCGACCACATGATAGAAATGAAAAAGCCAACCAATGGGAAACAAATTAATGCTAGTTGGCTCGGTCCCCAAATCGCCACCAGAAAACAAACCAGTGAACTAAGGGAAAAACTGAGCAGCAAGATCTGACTGTCGATAAGTTTAAGTAGCAGTAAACCGAGTAGGCAGCCGAGCGTCATGTAAAACCAAAAATCGCTAACCACATTGGCGCCGACACTTAAGGTATCAAGACCATGATATTGCAGTAAAAAGACTGAGATACTGTTAGCAAGCCCTTGCTCAAGCGCAACGTAGGCGGCGATAGCGAAGAAGAATTTCAAAACGGTTTTATCTTTGAAAAGGCGTAAATGGGTCTCCAGTGCCCCCGCAGACTCATCTGCCAATTTATCCACTTTGGGCATCTTCACTAGGCTGGCAAAGAGCACCATGGCGAGTGCGACCACGGCAAATAACCAGTACATGGCAAGCCAACTCATGTTCTCGGGCAATAGCTGTTGCACATAGTTGGCTGATGCTGCACTGGCTTGATCTAAGGCGACAAAATGCTGGTACACCAGCGGCGCTAAGGTTGCGGCGCCGCCAAAGGCGAGTTGGGCCAGTACGGAGAAAAAGGCAAAGTGCTCAGGCCCCGCGGCTTGGCGCAGTAAGGGATTCACTGCTACCTGCAATAAACTCATGCCAGTGCCGATACAAAACAGGCTAAACATGGCGATGCTAAAGGTGGGCAGACACACAAAAGTCACGGCGCCGATAAACGCGAGGCTAAAGGCTAAGATGATCACCCGTTTTTCACCGTACTTGTCCACCAAAATTCCCGCAGGAATCGATGTCACGCCGTAGGCGATAAAAAACGCAAAGGGAAATAACCCCGCCAACGTCAGGCCGATAGCATAACTGTCAATTAACGCAGGGAAAATCGGCCCCATACTGTTGGTCATCAAGGAAATCACAAAGAAAGTACAGAGGACAAACAGAATGATGAGTTTGTGTTTCATGTGCTTAGCCAATTGAATTAAGTGAAATTCATTGTGGCTTGACGCTCGCCTTGGTGGTGATACGAATGGTGCCTCTGTCGATACTTTTCTCACATAGTCAAATCGTGTTTGCGCTGATTGGGCTGATTTACATCAGGTGCTGTAAATACTTGCTGTAGATAGTGGGCAGCAGATAGTTGCTGCGGATGAGCATAGAGAAAACCATGTTTTAGCCTCTGCTGATAACCTATTTACTTGTAAAATAGTTACCTTTAATTAACATTGGATAGAATAGAATAGAATAGAATAGAATAGAATAGAATAGAATAGAATAGTATTGGAGTGGCGGATTTTAGTATCACTGCAAGGCTGACTTGCTATAGACAATAGTGCGCGAAGGCACAGCTATTTCGCCGCGCTGATAGGTCAAGGCTGGCATTAAAAATAAGGTCTAAGTAATTGAATAATTTAACAGGTTTGCATAACGGCTAGCTTGAGTGAATGGCGTTGAACTATAAGAGCTGATTGAAGCTAAGGTAAAGGAATGAGCAACTGGAGTTTAATGGATGAAACCTCTGTGTGAAAAAGTGATCCCCGATGAAAATAGCTCTTGGCGTTACTTTCGTTATGAATGGGACCACATGGATCTCAATTGGCATTATCACCCCGAGTACGAAATCTGCTTAACCCTCAACAGTTATGGTATGCGTTATGTGGGCGACCATATTGCCCGTTATGGCGATTATGATTTAGTGATCATAGGCCCAGATATGCCCCACGGCTGGCAATCCGAGGTTAACCTTGGTGTTTCAACTGACGAGATATCAAATGGCAACGCGCTAAAAGACGACACTTCGAATGCGAGAGTGCAGGAAGTTGTTTATGTGGCACAAATTCCAGCGGTCTGGCTACACCAAATTGTGAATGAGCAACGTGAGTTAGCGTCTTTGCATTCACTTTTGACCCATGCCAAACGAGGTGTGTTGTTTAGTGAGGAAACGGCGCGTAAGGCCCATAGTGTGTTTATCGCGATGGAGACGGCCAATCCTTTTAGACGCTATATTTTGTTATTGGAATTATTAGCATTATTACAACAGGATAGTCAGCAAGAACTCTTGTCGAGCACCTTGTTTACCCACGGTAGTAAACTCGACTTTACCGTGAAAAAGCTCGATAAAGTGATTGAGCATATCTATGACAATTACACTCAGGCCTTGTCGGCACAGGATTTGGCAAAGTTGGCGCATATGAGCACCAATCACTTCCATCGCTTCTTTAAAAAACGCACCGAGAAAACCTTAACTGAGTTTATCAATCAACTCAGGATAGCTAAGGCGTGCAAGTTACTGCTGTCAAATCAAAGTCCGATATCAACCATCAGCGATCAGTGTGGTTTCAACAACTTATCCAATTTTAATCGGCGTTTTATTCAATTTAAAGGTGTCACGCCGAGTCGTTTTCGTCAGTGCTTTAGCAGTAAACAAAGGGCAATTTAACCATTCTTATCACGGATGCTTAGGCTGAAAATACTGCTCCACTAAGGTTTGGCTGTAGCGTATCGCTTGCGCCGTGATCTCCGCTGAAATCGGCTCAAATGGGCGCTTCAGTTTTGGGTCGCGGTAATCCATTCCCGCTAACAGCGCATACCAAGAAGGGCGAAAGTAGGCGAGTTGCTGATCGTATTGGTAAAGCAGCAGATCAAAGTCTTCCCCTTGATACCAAGCTTGCAATAGTTGCGTCAGCCTTTGGGAAATGGTGACTTTTCTCGCCGCCAACCAATAGGGTTCGCTGCGCTGGCTGGTGACATAATGGGCCTGAATATAATCCTTTATGCCGAGCACTAACTGCATGACCGCCTGATTGAGTGTTTGTCGACTTAAGGTCTCTGCCTGCTTATTCAATTGATAGCGCTCGAATAACGACATAAATTTTTCAAGGGTAAATTGGGTCATCATGATGGACGTGGCTTCGAGTGGTTCGATAAAACTTTGCGCGAGTCCTATCGCCAACACATTGTTGTGCCAAGCCTTGTCACTGACACCGACCCGCATTTTGAGAAACCGTACTTGGGTTGATTCAGGCAGATTAACACTGTGCAATAATTCTTTGGCCGCGGCATTGGCACTGAGGTGGCGACTGCTATAAACATAGCCATTGCCAAGCCTGTGGGTGAGGGGAATTTGCCATAGCCAGCCCGCACTGAGCGCCGTTGCGCGGGTATGGTACTTGGCTTGCTGTGCTTGGGTTTGCAATGCATGGTTTTGTAGATCATGGGTTTGCTGTGTTTGAGTGGTGTCCATTAATGCAGGAACAGGAACAGGTACAGTGACGGCGCTGTCGTTGAGCAGTTCATTGGCGAAGGATTGAAAGGGTACGCCTAGGGTTTTATGAATTAACTTAGCGCTAAAGCCGCTGGCATCGATAAAAAAGTCGGCGTTAAGTCGTTCGCCATTCGCCAGCATTAAGGCGTCTATATGTTGGTTTTGGGTTGTTGAAACTTCAATGACATCGCCGATGAGGTGTTTTACGCCGCGTTGGCAGGCATAATCTTTTAAGTAATTGGCCAGCTCAGTGGCATCGAAGTGATAGCCGTATCCGTTAGCGCAGGGCATTGTTTTATTCGGCCTTGGGCTGAGATTGTGCTTGGCCAATACGCCGCTGGAGAAAAATGCATCGGGTTTAACGGCATTCCCATGCCCTCGGCGTCTTGCATTGGCGTTGATAAAGAAAACTTCAGCGGGTTTCACATCCATTTGACAATAGAAGGGGTGAAAGTATTGCTGCCCGTCCCCATTCCAGTTGATGAAATCGATGCCAGTTTTATAGCTGGCGTGGCATTGTTCCATCCAATCTTTTTCGCTAATGCCTAAGTTGTCCATAAAGCGTTTTAAGTGTGGCGTTGAACCTTCACCAACGCCTATGGTGCCTATGTTGTCCGATTCCAGTAAACAGAGCTCAATGGCGGCAAATACGGGGTTATTCGCGAGGGCGGCCGCTGCCATCCAGCCTGCGGTGCCGCCGCCTAAGATAATGATTTTTCTGATTGCTTGCTTCACTTTCATGATTTATACCCTCTGCATTACCAACGCAAAAAGCCGACACTAAGGTCGGCTATGCTGTGACTCAAGTTCAAAATTTGTAGCTGGCACCGACGAAATAACGTGAACCAAATTCGATGGTATTTTGGGTTAATCCGTATTTAACATCATAGGATTGCACCACTTCATTGGTTAAGTTAACCCCTTCGAGTGAGATATCTAAGTTCTCCATTGCATGCCAAATAATCGAGGCATCCACTTGTTGATAGCTGTCGTTTAACACGTTTTGAATATTACCTACGCCTAAGTATTCTGAACGCCAGTTATAGGCGATACGGGCGCTGAACAGATCATCTTCGTAGAAGAGTGAACCGTTGAAGGAGTTTTCTGATACGCCTTCAATCATCTGCTCGGTGCCATCTGGGCGAGTGCTTTTACTGTCAACATAGGTGTAGTTGGTCAAGAAGCCAAAACCGCTTTCAAAGTTATGTTGTAACTGGATTTCAAGCCCAGTCACTGAGCCGCTACCGCCGTTGGCTGGGGCTGTGACACGGCATTTATCCCACTCGGATTCTGACGCGCCGCAACCTTCAATGTACTGAGTCGACTCAGTGACAAACACTACGTTATCAATATCTTTGTAGAACAAGGCCGCCGACAGCATAGAAGATTCAGTGAAGTACCATTCGATGCCAAGGTCAGCTTGGTTTGCCTTATAGGGTTTTAAATTTGGATTACCGCCGGTCGCAGTACCAAAGTTTTTCGCTATGGCTAAACCAGGTTTAAGATCGCTGTAGTTGTTACGCGCCATCACGGCAGAAGCCGAGGCACGTAGGATTAGATCTTCTTGCAGATCAAAGGCGACGTTGATGCTCGGTAGCCAATTATCGTAATTGACGGATTCATTGTAGGGCTTGCCATCGGCAAAACCAGTTGAGGTTTGGTCTGTGTTAACGTAACGCAAACCAAAGTTGCCACGATAGAATTCGCCGCTAAAATCCGCTTGGGCGTACAGGGCCAACATATCCTCTTCGACAGAGAAGGTGTTACCGAGATCGGCGACTTCCACTAACTCGCCATTGGCGTATTTCTCGCTGATAAACGCCCACCATTTGTCTTCATCTAACTTGGCATAGGAGTCGAGTACATTGCCGCCACTCTGGGAATGCAGGCCAGAAAGTACGCCATCGCTCCAGTTGGCTAGGTTGCCATTGGGCACGAAACCTAGGATTTCTGCGGGGTTACGGTTGAAGGCATTACGCTCGAAATCACTGGTGTTGTACTTAATCCCGACCGCAATTTTATTAATAAAATCATGATCGAGTTGATATTCGAAGTCAGACTGTGCGTAGGTGACTTTATGATCTTGCACTGTGGTTTCGTAGTTGGCTTCCTGCGCATGCTTGAACTGGCTAGCATCGTTGGCATCTAGGCTCGTGAGCACCACTTGATAGGGACCTGTGGCATCGTAACTAAAGCCACCATCTACACTGCCTTGACCATTAGGGAAGGCGGGATCGCCAATTTTGCCGCCTTGGTCCGTCGCAGGGATCCACCAAGAAGATGAGCCGCCTTGGGTGCCGCCATCTGAGGTCGATTGGCCAATGACGCCGCTAAGGGTGAAACTGTCCCCGACGTATTTTCCGGTTAAGTTGAGTACGTCAGACTCCATATTGACCGCGTGGCGTACCACAGGGTTATAAATAATCGACGCATACGCTGGCAGAATCGTTGCCGATGCTGTGCCGCCTTGGGCGTTATTTACTACGTTGGTGGAGCCCGAACCGCGGGCGCCAACGGTTAAGAAGTTATGGTTTACGTGGGGGATATCGAGTTCAAAATTAAAGTAATCTAAGGTGAACTCTGTTTTTTCAGTCGGTGCAAATTGCAGTGTAACTTGGGCACTGGTCCGTTCACGTTCGGCCCTAAATGCTTGTGAGCCAATCCCCCACGTCCCTACAGTTGATTCTTGGTTTTGCGCGGGATCGGCGGCAAAGTATTCATAGTAACCGCTGAGTGATTCTAATACATGCCGACCACTGGTGAGTTTTTCTACTGAGTAAGCGCCTAAAATACCAAATTTTTCATCGTCATTTTTCCAGCTTCCGACGAAAGATCCACTCGGATCTGTTTCATCGTACAGGCTGCTTTGGCTCAACTCACCCGCCACTTGATATGTGTGAGCATCGAGATCTAAGGGCTTACGGGTTTTGAGATCGACAGTGCCGCCCAGCGCACCTTCTTCAAGGCTAGCGGTTGGCGTTTTGTGGACTTCAACCGCACTGACTTGCTCGGCTGACAATAATTCCATGTTGAAGGTTCGAGTGGCAGGACCAAGATCATACCAAGAGGTGCTCGCAACGGTTTGACCGTTCAGCAAAATACGACTCTGTTCTGGCGCTGTACCACGAATGGTGACCCCACTCACTTCACCGTATTGCCTATCGACCGTCACCCCAGAAATGCGCTGCAGCGCATCACCGATATTTTTATCGGGAAACTTACCGATATCTTCCGAGGTGATAGCATCGACCGTGGAGTCGGCGAAGCGTTTGGTATTCATTGAGGCTTCAATCGAGCGACGTATGCCGCGTACTTGGATTACCTCAATATTTTCTGCTGTTGCCTCTTGTTGCTCCGCCGCGACTGCGGTTGAGCTCATCCCGAACAAGGCGTTAGCGATACATAATGCGAGCAAAGAGCTCTTAAATAGTTGACCTTCTGACATGTTATTGCATCCCTGTAGTGCTTTTATGTTGTTTTTTTCTCCAGTTAACTTACCTGTTATCGAATTGTTGATGCGGTACTTTTCACACTAGGATTGGTATTTTTCTATTGTCTTTGAAGGGGATGGTTAACTGGGTGCAAAGGCAGGATTTATCGACTTAGCGTAGAAAAGTATGGCTTGTTGCTAGGATGGTATAACTAATGCCGGCGGGATTACTCACTATAGATAAGCTAAACGGATGAGTGAACTCGCTGTCTACAGGTTATGAATTAACCAGTGCGTAAAGAGAACTAACTTATTCATCTTTAAACATTATTTATAGGATGAAATCATGAAACTGAAATCGATAGCCGTTGCAGTTGGGCTTTGTGTTGCGAGCTTGAGTACTGGCTTAAGTGCGGCCTACGCCAGCGATAAAACCATTTACCTTTGATGATGGTCCAATTGACGCGACCTTAGGGCTGTTAGATGCGTTAAAGGATGCCAATATCAAGGCGACGTTCTTTATTAATGCGTTTCATATGTATGGCGAAGGGGATGAAAACGAGGCGTTAGCGGCTGTCGCTCTACAACGCTTGCTAGATGATGGTCATATTCTGGCAAACCACAGTTACGATCATATGCTGCATAACTGCACTGATGGCGTGCAATCTGGCGCGGCATATTGTAATCAAGTTGGACTCTGGCCCGTAAAATCCTATCAAGATGCGGCCACCGATTTCACCTATTTTGTGACGAACACGGCCAAAGTGGTTGAGCTTATTCCTAATGCCGCCAGTTATCCCAATAACAAGATGACTAAGTTGGCACGTTTGCCTTACACCAATGGTTGGCGAGTGACCAGTAAACTCAAAGGCGATGGCTTGTGTGCGACATCCGATACTGTGCCGCCTTGGGACCCCGCTTTTGCTTGTACCGCAGAAACCTCGACCAACAGTTCGCAAGTTGCGGTGCAAATTCAAAACATGCTCGCCGAGAGTGACTATAAAATATTTGGCTGGGATCTAGACTGGGGACCAGAGGATTGGGGGGTTGCCTTTCCTGCTGAATCCATGGCTGATGGGGTTGAGCTGGTGGCAAAAGTCAATCAAGTGATCAACACCTGCGCTGGAACGACGATGAATCCGCTTAACAGTCGTACGCAGAACTTAGATTGTAGTGATGGTTTACATAACGGGAAAGTGGTTATCTTGACCCACGATTTCCTGTTTGAGAATGCTCACCGCGGACAAGGTGCAACCATCAACTTGCCTAAAATTAAGCGTTTTGTTGAAGAAGCTCAACGTCAAGGATATCGTTTTGATACGCTAGATAACTATGCCCCTGCTTGGCAGGATCAGCATAATTATCAACTACCTGAGTTTGTGTCCTATCAAGATAAAATCTATTCCTTAGTGCAAGCGCATTTCTCCCAAAGCAATTGGCAACCAAGCCAAACCCCAGCCTTGTGGAAAAACGAAAAGTAGTGATGTATTGGGCTGAGTATTTACTCAGCCCATCATATTGGTCGAGTAAAAGGCATGTTGCTGAACTTAGCCTGACAAAATTCAAAATAGCGGCATTTTTTACACTTTACCCACTTCGCTTTAACTCAGTATCTGTAATACTGCTCCGACATTGATTTGAAGTTTATCGGTGTTAGAAAAGTAGCGCATAACGAGCGCGATTGGGGAGAGAAGATGAGTACGTTTGTAAAATTAACCATAGCGGCAACCTTAGTGGTATTAGCTTTACTTGCTGCGGGTATTTACCGTTTCAACATGACCAATGATGATATTTATATGGTGATGGAAGATGGTAAGGTCATGCAATACGATGAAGCCATGGCGCATGAAAAAACTCAGGCTCAGGCGAATGAGATCGAAACTGTGACACCTTTTGAGGTAAAGCCTGTGGCGAATGCATCGGAAGTGATGCTTAAACTCTTTAGCTTAAATACCGCCAATCCTGTTGAAATAACGCTGCCTGAGGGCGGCAAGTCCGTTGCACTGACACATTTTATTAAGATCAAGCAAACAGAGTTTGCTATGGGCGACTACCAAGATGGTGAGATAAAAGGTCGAGCATTACTCGATTACTTGCGCATTACACCGTTAAATTTCGATCCCGCTCTAGAGCCGGACACCCAAAGTGACGCACCGATTCAAGATGATCCTAAAATGCAAACTATGCCCTTTGTGGCGCCCTTTATTGTGACGACTCAAGGTTCAGGCGTATTTTGGTATCTTGGATTGTTTAATCTGGATTTTAAACACAATAGCTTGAAACACTTAGGCAGTGTCATGCTTGGCGATCGAATCGAGGTGGATAGTATTGAACCTGTTTATCCTTTTGAAGCCCCATTTAAAATTGCTGTGACTTATCGTGATAGAGCGTCTGACCAACCCATGTCTGAAACCCCTGAAATAGTCAAAACCATAGAGATGATAGTGAGTGAGACCAGCATACATAAGTAACGTGTAAATGCCATTATGGATCTACGTAGGCTTATGCTAAGTTGTTTTTCGGTCTGTGGGTGATGTTTGCTTCAGTAGCAAGCGTTAGCAGGTAATAGGTCAGCATAAGATTTCGACAAGGAGAGTGTCATGCAAGTTAGCAAAATCACTGGGAAATTTGATGTTAAGCTCACTCCTGATAGCCCCTATGCTACTGGTATTGGTGGTGTGACGTTAGGACGTATGGGCTTAGATAAAACCTTTTATGGTGAGCTTGAGGGGCGCAGCAAGGGGGAAATGCTCAGTGCTATGACGTCAGTCAAGGGCTCAGCTGGCTATGTGGCCATTGAACAAGTGGTTGGTAATTTGTGCGGTAAGCAGGGCAGTTTTGTATTACAACATTTTGGCATTATGACCGATGGACAAAATCGTCTGATCTTAGAAGTGATACCCCATTCTGGGGCGGGGGAGTTGCAGGGGTTAACTGGCACTATGACCATCAATATTGAGAATGGCCAACATTTTTATGCATTCCAGTTTGGCTTTGAAGCTTGAGTAACGCCTGTGTTTTAGCTCAGTTTTCTGTAACTCTTCTCCTTTATGATCATTCGAGTCATCTGAATTCACCCTTCTTAATTTAAGCGAGTAAGTCTTTTCGATTGAGTCTGAAAATGGGCATAAAAAAACCAGCTGAGGCTGGTTTTTTTGATTCTTTTTTCATAAAGCACTATCGAACCTTGAGTCTAGATCGGTGTGCTGTTACTTAAAATACGTTTAATTTAAAAAATGCCGTTGTCGCGAGAGTTAAGACACTTTTTTAACAACTTTAATTTTATCAACGACCTTTTTCACATCGTCGGTATTTTCGGCAATTTTCAGTGCTAGTTGACGTTCGGCATCGCTGGCAACTTCACCTTTCAATGTGACTATGCCATTGGCAACATCCACATTAATTTGGGTGCCGGATACGTCAGTTGAAAACAGTAAACGCGTTTTGATGACTGTGGCAACTTTAGAGTCAGTTAAGGTGGCAACAACTTCACTGGTGCCTTCTTTTTCATTCATCACAGTGAGTTGGTTATCGACATCTTTCACCCCATCTAAGCTCTTGATGAGCTCTGTGGCGAGGGCTTTATCCACACTGCTTTCCACTTTACCTGTTAATGTCACTTTACCATCTTTGACATCTGTAATGATGTCGAAGGAATTGAGATTCGTGTTGAGCAGTAAAGTGGTTTCTGCTTTACCATCGATCCACGCATCCTTGGTTCCGCCTTTCCAATCTTGGGCGGCGGCCACATTTAAACTGATTGAACCGACAAGTAAAGCCACTAGTACTGATGCTGTTGTAGTTTTCATAATCATATCCTCCGTTGTTTTCTCGAAGCTAGATAATGCGCCAATCGTGCCAATGTTTTTAAGGTAATGATTTTTAATGTTTAAATTGTTTTGTCTGGCGTTTTTATACCTTGGCATTTTCCTTTAGGTCGGTCTTTTTTACCGACAAAATGTAATTTTTTCTGGCATGCTGAGCCATCATTCGAGCATAAAAAACCGCACTCATCAGTGCGGTATTATGTCTGTAGTAAAAGTGGAGGGGAGTCGGTTAAATATGGCTCACTTAGCGACAGGGAATTAATGGTGATTGAGCGATCCCGTACCGTCGTAACTCATTTGCAGCCAAGCGGCACCCTCTGCAAGTTGGTTTGCAAGTTGTGGCTGATGCGCTTGCCTTACTGCTTGTTTTATTTGGATTAGCACTTGCTGCTCTATGTCGACAAGAGCGGTCATTGCCTGCGAAATTTGGCACTGTTGCAGCAATTCTGTTGCTTGAGTATAAGTGACGGGCACGGTGTGACTTAGGCCATTAATTGGCTCGTCAGCCAAACGTCTCAGCTGTTCAAACCGAGTTAACATTCGTTGGTGGATGTTAGCTTTGGCGGAAAAAACACGCTTAAGATTATAGTCTTCGACATACCTCCTCGCTTGGTTGTAAAATGTGAGTCCTTCCTGATTCAGCTTGATGATTTCATCGATCAACATGATATCGGCGCGGATATCAGTCTGATGTTGCACAACATTAGACTTCATTATGGGCCTCCTAATGCCAGTGTTCGACATAGATTGTTTAACTGCTTGGGTAAACTGATTTTGTTTCGTTCAGCTACCATGCATATTCTGTTCTCGTTTTTAATGATATTTTAACAGGCTGATTTTTAGACTGATATTCTCAGTTCATCGAGATATCATCTTAGAACATCGGCAACTATTACCGTTGCTGTTGTTAAAATTTCATGGCTGACATACAGTAGTTTTTCATACAGGGAGTAGATACGCATGGCTCGACTGACACTTTTTTATCACTTGCAGGATGTTGGCGCCGAGCAAGCAATCATCGAACTTGCTGGCGCTGCTGACTTTAATAAGCTACGCAGTGTCGATGATTTGCCTTGGATAGAGCAGCTAGGGGCAAATCACGTCGATGTTGCCATTATTGAGTTATCCAGTCTTAGTCGAGAAGATTACCTTGTGCTGCTGGATAATGCGGCCATGTCAAATATTGAGTTTATTTTTCTCTCCGATGGTCAGCCAAACCCTAATCTTGATCAGTTAATGTCTCATTTTGCTGGTTACCACTTTCGCAAACCTTACGATATGCCGCTAATCAGCGAAATTTTTGCTGATTTTGCACAGTATTTAGCATCATCGCCTAATCGACTGCATCCTTTTGCTAGCGAGCTAGACCAATACGGTTTGCTTGTTGGTTCATCAGCTCCTATGCACAAGCTATATCGCACAATTCGTCGCGTCTCTGCGACAGGCAGTAATGTGCTGATTATTGGGGAAAGTGGGGTCGGGAAAGAACTGGTTGCTAATACCATACATCTTGCCAGCCCTAGGGTAAACGAGCCTTTTATTGCAATTAACTGTGGTGCATTAAGCCCTGAATTGGTCGACAGTGAGCTGTTTGGTCATGTCAAAGGTGCATTTACGGGGGCGAATCGCGATCACAAAGGCGTATTTGAACAGGCTGAAGGCGGAACCTTATTTCTCGATGAAGTCACCGAAATGCCGATTGATCATCAAGTGAAGTTACTCAGAGTGTTGGAGAATAGCGAGTATCGTCCTGTGGGTGGCGACAAAGTGCAACGTGCAAACGTACGTATTGTGGCAGCGACTAACCGTGATCCCATAGTGGCGATAGAGGCTGGGTTATTTCGAGAAGATTTGTACTTTCGTTTGGCTCAGTTTCCCATTCGCGTTCCGCCCTTACGGGAACGTGGCGAGGATATAATTGGGCTTGCGCAGCATTTTCTTGCCTATCGTAACGTGGCCGAAAAGCAGAATAAGAGCTTAGCTGAAGACTGTATTCAGATGATTGCTAAGTACCCTTGGTCTGGTAATGTGCGCGAATTAAAACATGCAATTGAGCGAGCCTATATTCTGGCCGATCAGGATATTTTACCCAGCCATTTACAGCTACCTCAGACGAATGAAGTGGGTTTATGTGGTGGTGAACAAGTTGTTATCCCCCAAGGCATGCGCTTAGATGATTTAGAGAGAATCGCTATTTATCAAGCACTAGAAACCACTCAAGGTAATAAAACGGATACCGCCGAACAACTGGGGATCAGCGTTAAAACCCTCTACAACAAGCTCAGCAAGTACGAGCAGCAAGTCGAGACTGGTGAAACGACTGCTGAATAAACATTAATTATCAAATTAATATTGAAACAGAGCTAAACTTTATACTCTTTTTTTTGTAAATAATAACTCCTATTCTACAGCCCTTAAACAGAAAAAGCGGAGATAGAATATGAAACACTTATTAACAACAGCATTATGGCTTTCTTTGACAGCCAGTAGTTTTGTAAACGCCACCCCAGTAGTAGGAAGTCTTGAAACAGTCGCTGAATTGCCAATACGACCTGGCAATGTCAGCGTCACTGCACAAGGTCGGATTTTTGCCACAGTACATCCATTTGATACACCATCAGGTTTGCAATTGATTGAAGTTAATCGTGAGACCAACGCTTATAAAGCTTGGCCTTCAATGGATTTGCAAAAAACATCGACAGCCAATACTGCTCAATTTGATACCTTATTAGGTATTGCTCAGGACAAAGCTGGACACCTCTGGACCGCAGATATGGGGTTAGAATTAGGCCAGACAAGGATTTGGGGATTCAATATTAAGGACGGCAGTCTATATAAACAAATCGTCTTACCACAAGCTCTCGCGCCTAAAGGCAGCTTTATGCAGGATCTGGTTGTCGACTCTCAAAAAGGCTGGATTTATTTAGCCGATATCGCCAACCCTGGCCTCTTAGCGGTGCGTATCGACGATGGTCATACAATACGTTTTTCAGGTCATAGCTCGCTGCAGGCCGAAACGGATGCAGTAATGAACATAGATAACAAAACAACATTGTTTAATGGCAAAGTCGCCAGTGTAGCGGTCAATCCAATCAGTTTATCTGCCGACGGAAGTACACTCTATTATGGTGCAATGAATGGCACTCACTGGTATCAGTTATCGACTGCGGCTTTACAAACAGGCAATAATGATAAAATTATCGCCACGGTAAAATTAGTCGGAGCCAAGCCAGTATCAGATGGCGCAGCAACGTCCAAACAAGGTAATCATTACTTTACCAATTTGAACCACAATGCCATTTCTATGCTAGATAACAAAGGCACGCTAACAACAGCGGTCAGTTCTCCACTACTGGATTTTCCAGATAGTGTGCAATTTGGTGAAACAGGCTGGTTATATATTTCAGTGAATCAATTACATAAAGCAAAAGCCTTTAATGGAAAAGCCGAAACCGCCAAACCGCCTTACCGCATCATGCGACTCTGGACCGGTGAGGATACTGCTGCGGGTCAATAACACCTTAGCTGCAACTGCAAAGTTGCAGCTTATATTTGCAGTATGAGTTATATCGCAACTGTTTATTTACGTTGATGTGAGTCTTTGGTTTAACTCGAAAGCGTCTAGAAATGAGTTAGGTGTTGATTGTGCAAACTATCAATGCCTCTTATTGTTACTGGCACAGGTCAATATTGAATGGTGAGATAATTTTTGGAACAAGGAACAAGTTCAGTGAAACTCAATCAACCTTCTAAAAATGCATTTTATATTCAAACTCTGAGTACTCAGTACCGACCTCTATTATGGCTGTTTGCTGCTGGGTTATTACTGCTTGGTTTACTCTGCGCCAGAGCAACCTATTTACAACCCGATCCGATACTACAGCTCGTTCTCGGCTGGGTAACACTGTTTCTATTGTTACCCGTGTTACCGACTGCGTTTGTTCAGCAACAGTGTTGGTTAGACGCTGAGCAACAGCAATTGTGGCTCGGTAAAGGTTTATTCAATGGGAGGTATATGGGATTGTGGCGGTGGCGTTCCTATGCCTTTTCGGATATTCACTCCGTGCAACTCTATCTGCTGCAAACAACCCATTGGCACCAGTTCGAGCGTAATCGCCAAGCAGAAGATATCGTTGAGCATTATCTCGCCTATCTACAATTGCAGCAGCCTAAGGGCGCGCAACTAAAATTGGCTAACAGCACTGATAGAAAGGAATTACAACAAGTTCTACAGCAATGTGCGCAGGCGATAGATTGTAAATTTCAGGATTTTAGTAACACCACTCAAAAATCACTTCCCAAAGGTAGTGAATTTAATTTCATGCGGGTACTGGTTCTGCTGGTTATATTTATTTTGTTGAATATTTTATATTTTTTGTTCGTTCTATAAATGCTCAGTCATCCAGCCTAAAAAGTTAGGCTGGATGTCCTCCACAACGATCACTCATCTTGCTCAGTGGTTTCCTGATAAGGAACAAACACTTTAAGAGATGCTGGCTGGACTTCTATAGTGAGATCCGCTGGCTCAAATACTTCACCATCAATCACATATTTACACTTAGGCTGGCTGCTGATGGTGACCTTTTTAGCATGTGCATGATGGACTTTACTTGCACTCGCTTGTTGATCTCGCACACTCTTATTGCCCTCTTTTACCCATCCCGCAATCGCTAATTCAGCGAGGCTAAGCAACTGCTCTTTGGGTTCATCGCCAGCATCCAGCCAAGTAATGTCGAGCAAACCGTCGGTCATGTTTGGCTCGCCATCGCCCTGCGCCAACACGCTGGTAAACGGTGCGGCATTGGCAACGATTAGGCTATGGGTCGTCAATGTTGTGGGTTTTGCATCATCTAAGCTGAGCTGGATGGTTAAAGTGATATCGGCATTCACTGCGCGCCATAAGCCATCGAGGTAGGCAAACTGGCCGAGAGCATTTTTACGCTCACGGTTTGCGGATTCAATCATTTGTTGCTCAAACCCTATGCCCACAAGCAACAACACTAACGCCTCATTACAACGCGCGGTATCAATGGCTTGGCAATGCCCTTGAATAATATTATCCAGCGCCTGAGAGATAGGAATAAGCTTACTGCCTAAACCAAAGAGGGCATGGCTGAGTGCATTAGTTGTGCCAAGAGGAATGATGCCTAAGACGATATCCGTATCAACGATTTGAGAGGCCACTTCAGTCACAGTACCATCGCCACCACAGGCGATAATGATATCAGCGCCTGCATTACGGGCTTGCTCGGCGAAGACATTTGCAGTTTCGTCTGCTGTTGTGAGTTTTAAAGTCAGGTCAAAATAGGCTTTGAGTTCATCTTGGATTTGCTCGCTGTATTCTTGCCATTTCCCGCCACCAGAGACTGGGTTGGCGATAATCCACGCCACTTTGTGGATGTTAATTTTCCCTTGACTGAGCATGCGATCTAGCGCGCGTAATTGCCATTTGTTTAAGCCAGCGGTTTTGCGAATTTGCTTTATCTGTTGCAGTACTTCGGCGAAGTGCTGTTGTTTATCTTTACAAACCAAATAAGCGGCGAGTACCAGCACTGAGCGGCCACGACCCATAGCACAGTGGATGAGTACCTGTTTATTGGCGCGCACTTGGCGGTGCAGCCAGTTAACGGCTTGATTGAGTTGGGCGCTGGTCGGTACGCTATGGTCGAGGATGGGAATATTTAAATACTCGATATGATCTTCAAATTGCGACCAATCTAAGCCATCAAATTCAGCGGTGACATCCAGAATGGCAGTGATCTTATTGGCTTTAATCGTTTCCAGATCTGCGGAAAAGAGTCTACAGCCGAGATACAGATGTTCATCAATCCTCTGCATGGGCGGTACTGAATCGTATTTTCTGGCCCAGTGGTTATAGAGTCGACTGCCTAATAAAAAGGGAATAAAACCCCAACGAATATACCAAGGAATAGTGCCATCTTGGCGTTTTCTAAAAATACTGGCGAGATTAAACCAATAGGCTGAACCGACTAAAAACAGTGACAGACTTGTCCATGCACAAATGAAAGTGAGCAGGGGAGAAGTGTCTGTTACTGCAAAATAGGCTAACAATACTGCACCTGCAGTGTACAAATATTTGATGTGGATCTTCGTTAGCATGCAAGTCCTCCAATGCCATTATTCTTGGTTAAAATCGTTGCACTTGAATGGATAGATGTCGAGATGAGAGATGCAGAAATGAGCGAGTCTAAACCAAAAGGGTGGCAATAGACGAGTCTATTGCCACCCTAAAGTCAGGTTTGTTTAGCACTTAGTATCTTTAGCTTTAACACCTTCTTTGACTTCTTCACAGGCATCTTCGATGGCGTTACCTGTATCAGTCATTACTTCATCGATTTTTTCGCCCGCGTCTTCGGCTTTGTTATCACTACAGGCCGTTAAACCTAGGGCGAGTAATAATGCGAATGCTGCACTTGTCATCAGGGTAAATGGTTTCATATCTATCTCCTTTTCTAAAAAAATTATAGTCGCGGTGATTTACCCTTAAGGGCATTGATCAGCAGAGAAATCACTAATAACACAATAAATATGAAGAAAATGATTTTCGCTATTCCCGCCGCTGCGCCAGCAATCCCAGCAAATCCTAACAACCCGGCAATCACGGCAACAACTAGAAATACTAATGTCCAACCTAGCATAATAACCTCCTGCCCTTGTATTAATCCTTCTCATGACCGTTTGTGTCACTTGTAAGGTAACGGCTAATGGCTCTTACTTGATTGCGATCTTAATGCCAACTTTAAAAATTTTAAGTAGTTAATTGATTTTAAATATAATTTAAATCATTTTATTTAAAATGGTGTGAGTGAATTAAAAGAGGGGTAGGCAATTTTTACCTAAGCTTCGGTAAGAGTTTCAGCCAGAAAATCGTGGGAACACTGCATAAAAAAGCCGATGCTATTTGAGTATCGGCTTAGATGGACGTCGATAGCGAGGCTGAAAAAGAGACAGTACTTTGCGGTAAACTGTCAGCACTTGCGCATTAACTAACATCGCCAGCAGCAGAGGCGCAGCTTCACAGCGTTCTATTAAGCAACGTTTACATGATATCTGTTAGATAGTACGACAATGATGGCACAGCAAATACCATAGAACGCACCAAGACCTCCATAATATATTCCTGCTTCACCCGACGTAATATGCCCTGAGGCAAAAGATATTGATATTCCAATATAGGCGCTTAAAAGACCCAGGGTGGCACCCGCTAACCCAAACTTACGACCACGAAGAATGGGTGCCAAAGTGCCAGATGCGGTAGTATTAATATCTAGATTGCTAACGTTAATATCAAAAGCTGCCGCTAACGCTCTTTTTGATTCTAAAGAACTGGTACCTTCGCTTTCTATTCTCTGAATAGTACGAATGCTCAGTCCTGAGATTGTGGCAAGTTGATCTTGTGACCAAGAACGTTCGTTTCGAAGCTTCTTAACTAAGTCTTTGTTTATCATTTGTTCCATTTTCTAGTTCCTAATAATGATTGCTGGAGGGTAATCATCATCCGAAACTCTTGATTTTAGTTATGACAACCTTACGTCAAAGTTACGACAGTGGCCCGTCAAGTTGCTTAGGCCCTGTTAAGATATGAGCAACGCAATATCAAAGCCTCTCCAAACCTCCTTAAACACAAAAACGCAACGCATAGTAAAAATGCTATGCGTTGGCTGTCCATCTTTTTTTGTATGGTTTTATTCCAGTGGACTAAACGTATGTGTACAGTGCGGATGTTCAGGAAGTTTTAATTCTTTATCCCACGCTCCGTCCCCATAGGATGATTTCAGTCGAGCAAGCATAACTTGAGCACTATGAGTTGTACCTGCTAATTGTTGAGAACACTTTGATGAAGCCTGCTCATTTGCAGAATGTTCAACAAAGCAGCCATCACTGCCACTTTCAATGATAGATTCTAATACCGCCTGATTATAAAAACGGCTAACTTGTGTTCTAACTAGGCGTTCTGCCCAACCGCTTGCAAAAACACGGTTATCATCAGAAAACATACTTTGTGGACGAGGTAGTCTACGTTCAGTTTCAGCAATAGTAGCGTCTAAATCTATTTGTAGATCGAAAAAATCGATCAGTATTTCACGAAAGTCATTAAGTCTGGAACCGCCTGTCGTCACTTGACCAGCGATAGGCTCAGACTGGACTAAATCTAATACTTTACGTTTAAGTGAAGTATTGTTTCTTAATGACTCTGTAATTTCGTGAAAATCTTTTGCATAAGTAACAGTCATACAGCCCCCACATTAAGTTTACATTGGAAAGCGATTACTAACCCTAAGTGCTATTTTGAGTTAATTTAACCACAGATAAATAGAGGATAATCATATTCCATCAATTGCACTTGATTTTGATACGGCAAACAAAAACTAAGAGCTGTATAGTGTGCATGCGCATAATTTCACCTTGAGCTCTTGGTGAACACCACAACTAACTGATTAAAAACAATTTTCACGTTAGCAGGTATCATTCTGATTGGGAAGTACTCACAGGTATGATTTTTGCTCGTTTTGTTTTGCACATTTTTATAAGTCATTGAATATTAATGTTAGATAAATAGTACTTCTGAAATAGCGCGTAAAAACAATACTTTTGAATGACAAAAGCCTTATTCACAAATCATGTGGTGGATGTAGAGTTTTGGGGAGGGGATATGTCCTATCAAAGTTTGCCTCGCAACCCATTCTTAAATTAGGCAGCATGTATTCGATTGATTGCAGGCGGGCATTGTCGCGGCAGTGGCCATCGGAAAAAGGGACTTTTCCGTTGAGCCCCCAGGGATGGGTTCACGGCGTGCCACTAGAGCGACAGTGCTTAGCAGCATTGGCACAAACAAAGCCTATAACTCAAGAGATTAGGTTGGCAATAACGTAGGCGCTTCGATTTAACGAGGTAGTGAAGAAGACTGCATCAAGCAGGGAGTTGAGTCCCTACTTGATGTATCTATTGTCCCGTAGTGCTTAAAAACGATTTAGCGGTTTCCAGCGTTGCAGGCTAACTGGAATGGTCGCGCCTTGGGATAACAGCAGGTTAATGCGGGATTGATATGCTGCGCCCACCATTAAATGTTTGGCTAAATCCACCGCATTACGGGCCTTATAGTCATCTAAATAACTGCCTTTCGCCCAAGCATTAAATGCGCCGAGCGCTGGGCCTGCCCAAATTTGGTAATCCATTTCGCGGCCGACTTCACCTGTGTTCGACCAGCGGCTAGACAGACCCAAATACCAGCGGAAAATCAGCGCCATCTTACGTTTGGGGTTATCCAGTGCACGCTCGATTTGTTTAGGATCGCGCTCGTTAAAGTGGGCGACAGTGCCCGCCCAAATATCATCGAGTGATGAGCGGAACACTTGCTCTTCGAGCTTTTTACGCTCGTCCGCAGGGATGGCATCAATCGAATCGTAACGGGTGTAGATCTCATAAAGCTTATTGGCGCGCATCGGGAACAAAGTGCCGCGCTTAACCACTTGTAATTTCACGCCCATTTCGAACATATCGGCGGCAGGCGCCATAGTCACATCGGCCATTTCTGTGGTGGCGAGTAACTTACGTGTGTGTTCGCTCGCGCCCGCCTCCACACACGCTTGGTTGATTGAACCTGTGACGATAAAGGCCGCACCCATGTTGAAGGTGGCTAATGCTGCATCGGGTGTGCCGACGCCGCCGCCTGCGCCAACACGGATGGGCGTTTTATATTGATACTTAGCTTGGATTTCATCTTTGAGCGCCAAAATCGTCGGCAATAGCGTGACCAATGGACGATTGTCGGTATGGCCGCCTGAGTCGGCTTCGGCTGTGATGTCGTCCGCCATAGGCACCTGCAATGCCATCGCCATTTGGTCTTGGCTGATAAGGCCGTCACTCACTAATTGCTGGAGGATTTTGGCTGGCGCTGGCTCCATAAACTTAGTCGCGACTTCGGTACGGCTGATTTTGGCGATGACTTTGTTGCCAATGACTATCTCGCCATGTTCGTCGCGGCTCAAACCCGCCGCGCGGTAATAGACGATTTGCGGTGTTAAACCTAAAAATGCCGAGGCTTCGACCGTGCGCACTTTATGTTTTAAGAACAGCTCAACACTGCCGCGCTCTAATGCGGGCTCGCTTGGGCTGTGAATTAAGTTAAAAGCATAAGGACCATTAGGCAGCGCCGCCTGAATGCGAGTAATGGCCGCTTCAACGCGGGATGGGATTAACCCCGCCGCGCCAAACGAACACAAAATGCCCGCTTGACCTAGCGCGATAACCAGTTCTTCCGAGGCAATACCGTTGGCCATAGCGCCGGCGTAGTAAGCGTATTTGACACCGTGGACGCGGCGAAAATTACTGTCGCCTAAGCTTTGGGTGCCAAGGGCTGGGGCAAAGGCGCTGACAGGGTGTGAGCCCAATGGCGCTTGGCTGTCACTGGTGGTCACTTCGGCAGTTTGTGCTATGCCTAAGCCTTTTTCGCTGTGATTGACTAAGTAACAGGCTTGGCTTAAATCTTTGAGTTTTTTGCCTAATGAGTCGATATCAAAGCTCAGCGCGGCATCGTTGACTTGCCACGGCCAAGGGCTGAGTTTTTCGTTATTGCTATTGAATTGATCTAGAGTATGGCTAGTCATAGGTGTTCTCATGTTATTTGTGCCGCCTTGGTGATGTGGATAGCCAAGGCGGCGCAACTATTTATTATTCGTTATTCGTTATTTGTTATTCGAGATTAGCGTCTTTCTAACAGCGTAAACTCGCTAGGCTTCTTCAATACAGATGGCGATATCTTTAACTTCATAAATCCGCAGACCATCTTTACTCAAGTTGGCATCGCCCATAATGATGCGTTTGCCATTGTCGTCTGTCACGCTGGTAATGTGCACATCCAGTGACATCTGCTTGTTTAATGGGTTAATTTGACCGCGATACTTCCATTTGATATCCGATAAAATCTGCCCGAATTTTGGATTGTTAAAGCCCGCGCCAAGGTCTTGGTCAATCGCATAGGTTTGCATCAGCTCGATAATGGCTTCAACCCCTAATGAGCCTGGCATCACAGGATCTTGATGGAAATGGAATTGGAAGAACCAATCACTTGGGTCAATGGTGCGCTCGGCGTATAAATAGCCAAGGCCCGCTTTACCGCCGGCTTTCACGATTTCAGCCTTGTCGATAAAGTTAAGTTGACCGCCCGCTAAACGGTAATGTGGTTGACCTTTTGGTGCGTTAAAGCTGCGATGTTGTTTATCTAACAGATTGATTTGGCTATCGGCTACTATGCCATTTTGCACATGCCAAGGCTGAGTTGTCTTGCCGTTGTCTATGCCTAACTGGTTTTTCAGCGCATCGCCCTTGAAGTAACCAAATACCGCTTTACCTTGGTAGAAAGGCTCGCCATCGCAGCTTAATTCAAAACTGAAATTCTGGATGATGTTGCTGCCGGCAATTACAGTCGATAATAAACGTGAGTCGTTCACTATGGTTTTGCCACGTAAATCCACATGGCGCAGTAGCTTACCGTTGCCGTCTAAGTTACGGAAGAACAGCTCTTGGCCGGGGAAGCCCAAGGTGGTGCCCATATAGCCCGAGATAAAGCCGTTTGGCTGCAGTGATATTTCCATTAGCACTGAATAGGGCATTACGGCGTGATGGCTGTTTTTATCATAATACCAAGCGTTTGCTGGCACTTCGTATTCAGCGATACACGATGATGGCTTTTTCAGCTCACCGCGTTTGCCGTCAATGGCAATGACGCGAGTCGTGAGCTGTAAGTCACCGCAGGGCGTGCGCGGTGGAATTAGGCCGCGATAGATACTGAAATCAGGGCCGAAGCAGTTTTCGATGTCGCCAGTGGCAAATTCGAACATGTGGTATGGCGTGAACGGCAGGGTGTCGGGCACGCGGTTAGCATACTTTGAATCCGCTGGCGCGACTGGTGCGCTCACATGCTTAAGCGGCACTACGCCTTTATTGGTTGGCGCAGTTAAATCAGGCAACTGTGCCATCAGTGGCGCCGCTAACGATACTGATGTTGTTGAAACCAGCGGCGCAGCCGAAGCAGTATTTTTAGCTACATTTCTAGTCGTATTGTTAGCTGTGCTGTTGGCATTATCCGCGAGGTAGCGGGTGCATTCGGCTTCTTCTTTGATCATCACACCAAGGTTTTGGAAATCCACGACCACTTTGCCATTAAGCAAAATATCGATATTCGCCTTAGCATACGGGCGCGGGCTCATACCGATTTCGGTAATTTCCATGCGATAGGTGAGCAGGCCAGATTGCGGCAAGACTTGACCACGACAGCGCACTTTTTGTGACGCGTTTTCTAGCGGTTGGAAACGACCGTCTTTTACACCGAGGTGCATACCAATATGCAGCATAAAGAATTGCAGTAATTGACCACAGCCTTCGGCCATTAACGACCCCGCCATCACTTGGTCGCCCTTGAAATGACACGGGAAATACCAATGATCAGCTTCGAGCTGCTTATGGCCTTGAACTGAGCCTAAGCCCCACGCGCCGCCATGCACCTCAAGATTGCTGACTTGTTCAATCATCAGGAATTTTTCGGATGCAAAACATAAAGAGGGCTGCAAACCATATTGGGCTTGATGCGCCGCATGGGCGCCGCCAAAACAGCCACCGATATCGGCGCCGAGCAGTTTATGGATTTGGCTGTAATTAAATTGGCTTTGCGCGCAGTTAAGTAACGGATTAAAGCGCGGCTTATTGGGATTATTGAGCGCAAGGTTGCGCGCTTTGATTTCGGCTTCGGTGTGAATAACGCCTTTGCCGTCGGCCAGTTCTTTGTCGGTGAAGAAACCGGCACAGCCGCCATCCATTTTCAGGATCAGCTTGTCGCCCACGAAACATTCGTAGGAGAAGAAGAACAACAAGGTATCACCATTGCGGGCAAAGTGATTGATGGAAATGTCGTAGCGCAGGGTGTCGCCACCGCGCGGTAAGTCGCCAAGGAAGGTCAGGGTGCAATCGAGCAGGCGATAAACGCGCTCGCCTTTATTTTCAAAGTCGATACCTAAGTAGCTGATCAGCATCAAGTCGCATTGACCCGATTCGACCGCCACGGCCCAAGGGATTTGGCCATCGACCAAATACGGCGCGTCCACAGGAATGTCGTATTCTGTGGTCATAGTGCAAGGCTGATATTGGTTCATCTGGGCGTTTAATTTCGTTACCCGAGATACCAGTAAATAGTCTGTGGTTGGCAGACGTACACGGCGCGAATAGCTGTCGATAATGGCGTAATCTTGGCCAAAGACGTTAGCGATATCGCCTTCGGCGTACTCGACTAAATCCGCATAATCCCAAATGCAAGGCTTGCTTATCGGTGTTGGCGGCGTGTACAGAGGCACTTTTGCATGATTGGGATAAAGCACAGGATGTGGAAGAACCGCTGTCGCAGATGCCAGAACTATGGCTTGCTGTTGTACTGGCGCAGCTTGGCCAATTGATGTCAGTTCGCCCTTAAGCTGGGCTTTCATCAAGGCATCGGCCAGTTTCAGTCCTTCAGCGCGACTTTGCAAAAAGGCTAAATGCGCCTCACGGGCGAGTTGCTGATTGCTTAAAAATGCCGCGTCTTTTAGCTCTGCTTGAGTGGCGTTTTTATTGGTGCTTAGGGCATTCATTGGCATGCTGCTTAATGTCTCTTTTTGTTGAGCCGTGGTTGGGCTGCTTGTTGCAAAGCTATTAGTGTCTTTGCTCGCTATTTGGGCCAAATGTTTGCGCTGGCTGCGCGCTGGTAATGCTGTCATGGCTTGGGCTTTTTGTTGTATAGCATCAAGGCCTGCGAGCGGCGTATCAAGGATATGCTGATAGATATCGCGGCCACCGAGCGTTACTTGTTTTATTAAGTGTTTTTGCTCAGAAAGCGTTAAATCTTGATCTAGCCTTTGCTGCAAATTGTATGCTTGCGTGGCACTTTGGCTGAGCAGTAACTGCGAGCATTTACCTTGGCTAAACGTCGCTACGAGCGCGTGCTGCTGAGCTTGAGAAGAATGCTTGTTAAGTTGCGCTTGACTTTTAAGCTGCACCTGATTTTTAAGCTGCACCTGATTTTTAAGCTGAAGCAGCGCGCTCAAAATACTCGCCATACCCGCAGCGGCAAAGTTGTGGCCTAGGGTATCAGCGGCTTGGCTGCGCTCACTCACACTCGGCAGCAGCGTATTGAGTACCAGCTCTGGACGGCTGAGTTGCTCAACCGCAATACTGGTTTCAATCAAGCTAATCTGGCTGCTATTCACCTTGGCTTGGGTTAGCAAGTCATCGCAAATACGCGCAGCGTTGCTATTACCTTGTATGTCACAAATCGCGCCAAATACTTGGCCGCTGATGTGACCATAACTGTCGCCATAGCTGCTATTGGCATTAGCATTGTCAGCGGCATTACTTGGCTGGGCTGCACTTGATTGCGCTGTTGTGAGCACTAACGCGCCAGCACCTTCACCGACTTTCCAGCCTGTGTCAGTGGCAGTAAATGCCACTGGCGATACGGCGTTTTTAAGGATCACTTGCTCTAAACTGCCACTTAAATCGACGGCGGCGATCACTACGGCATCTAAGGATTCTTGGGACAACAGATTTTCGGCCACATCGATACAGCGGGCGACCGATTGCTCCGCCGCCGAAATGGTAAAGGCAGGGCCGTTAAAGTCCCAAAGGGATGCGATACGTGACGCCATTATGTTGCCAATAAAACTGGTGTATTGGTTCAGTTTGGCGGCATCGAGCACACTGTCCATGGCGATCTTTTCAAGGGCGAGATACTCGGCTTGTGTGAGTGTTATCCCTTGTTTTTTAAGACTGTCTGCCAGTTGAGTGTGCAGATTTACGCGGCCACGGAACTGGTGTAATTCCAGTTCGGTTTCCATCGCTACTAATACAGCAACCTTGCCACCGGGTTTTAAGTTGGCATCACGGATCGCTTCATCGGCCACTTTGATCAGCAGCAGTTGCTGGGAGATCAGGCGATCATCCTCATTGGGCGGCACTTTAAAGCGCAGGAAGTCAAAATCGAACTGGTCGATATACGCGCCTTGCGGTACAGCAGGCAAACCAAAGTTAGCTAAGATCTCAGGGTGTTTATCTAAGCCTTTCCAGCGTTTAGCGGGCAGCGGGATAAAGGCATGTTGCCGAGCATGAATCGTGTTATCCAGTGCATTAATGGAGGTTAAAGGCCCAAAGTGCGATGCTAAGCCAATGATATTTAATGGCGTGTGCTGGTAACTTACTGCGGCTGCGGCTTGTTCATTCTTCTTGTTTGTATTGGCAACATAGGATTCCAGCAATAAATGCGCGTTACAGCCGCCAAAACCAAACACAGAAACACCCGCGTGGCGGCGGTCATTGCCGGCTTTATCGGGCCAAGCATGCAGTTCTGTAGGTAGATTTTTAGCGCTAAATAAGCCCTTAGGCGAGGATATCGGCGCTGATAAGTTAATACTTGGCGGCAGTCGACCCGAGCGCATGGCAAAAATCATCTTCATGATCCCCGGCATGCCCGCGGCTGTGAGTAAATGGCCTAAGTTGGATTTTGCCGAACCGATCAGCGGCACCGCAGAGCCCGCGAGTTTGTCCTCAAAAAAGCGTTCCATCGAAGCGAGTTCGACCTTATCCCCAAGCGGCGTGCCTGTGGCATGGCATTCAATCACTTCGATATTGGCGGGCAGTGTGTTTGCGGCACTATAGGCGCGCTCGAAGGCTTGCACTTGGCCCTTGCTGTTGGGGCTTAATACAAACTGGCCTTTACCGTCGTTCGACAAACCAATGCCGCTAACGACGGCATAGATGTTATCGCCATCGCGCTCGGCATCTTCTAAGCGTTTTAAGACTAACACCCCAGCGCCTTCTCCGGCGAATAAGCCTTTGCTGTTGCTATCAAAGGGCGCCGAAATACCGTGATCTGGATAGGCGTGGAAAATCGAGAATCCCATGTTGATAAAGAAGGGATCGGCGCCCGATACTGCGCCCGCAAGCATCATATCTGCCTTGCCTGTTGTTAGGTAATCGCAGGCGAGTTTGAGCGCATAAACCGAACTGGCGCAGGCGGCGTCCAGACTCAACTGGGTGCCACCCAAACCGAGTGCATCGCTGACCAGTTTTGAGGCTGTGTGAGCAACGGCACCATTGGCGATGTTTAAGGTTTGGCTATTGGCATTGAGATCGTTAACTGAGTTGCCAAAATCAGCCAGCTGAAATGCGCTTTGATTAAGTTTGTTTTGCAGCGCCTTTTCAACGGTTTGATGATACAGAGGCAAAAATAATTCATTGGATCGGGCCGTGGGGAACGACAAGGTTCCCATTACGATACCAGTGCGCGTCAGTACTGCATCGCTTGGGGCAATCCCTGCGTCTTGCAGGGCTTTACGACTGCAATCGAGTGCCCATAAAAAGCTTTCATCTAAACCGTCAAAGGCAGACTCAGGCAGTTGATAGCCCTTGGCATCAAACTGGAAGTGTTGGATGTAGCCGCCCTTATCACAGTAAAAACGGTCAGATTGCCCCTGAACACCTTGATAATCGGCTGGATTGGCATTGAGCTTTTCGCGATTAATTTGGGTGCGAGAGTCTTTTTTATCCAGCAGATTTTGCCAGAAAGTTTGAGGATTGTCGGCGTCAGGATACTGAGTCGCAAGACCGACAATCGCAATTTTTGACGCACTTTTTGATGCGCGGTTTGACGCACTTTTTGACAAAATCATAGGCACGTTAGTTTTATCAATCGTAGGGGAATGCTGAGAACTCACAGGGGTTCTCCTTTTGGTGATACTGCTGATGATAAAGGGGCTGCGTTAGCACTTAATGGCTGCATGAGCGGCGCGAACGACAGCGGCACTCTGTGGCTTATTAGCTGAGCTAAACACTTGAGTAAGCTGGTAATCGCATCGGCACCTTTGGCATTGCAGGCAATGGCGACTGTTGCCTCGTTCGCCGTGCTTTGGCCTGCATGGGCGTGGCTGATTTTATCTATGAGTGTGCTGGTTTGCCTATCGGCGCCCACTTCGACAAACAGTCTTGCGCCTTGCTCAGTGGCATTTTGAATGAGCGCACTAAAGTCGAGTGGCGAACAAAAGGTATCGGCAATCGCGCGGCCAATGCTTGTGCTATCAAGGGTGACTGGCGCAGTTTGCGCTGCACTGATAAAGCGGATCGGCGAGTCTTGCGCCGCCGCTTTTAGCGCCTCAGGTTTTAATGCCTCGGGATTTAGCGCCTCGGGTTTTAGCGCTTGAGTATAGAAATCTTGTACTTGCCCGTGGACTAACATGGCAGGCGCAGTATGCATTGCCGTGACGCGATTGGCAGCAATGCCGCGTTTGCCTAACTTGGCAAGTAGGGCTTTGCAGCTTGTTTCGCAGCCTGCAATGACGCAAGTATCACCTTGGGTGATGGCTAAATAAGCACGATGAAACTCTGGCAATAATGCCTTGATTTCATTGCTGTCGGCGCGCACCACAAAGCTGTTCCACACTATGGATTCATTATCCGCAAGCTGCCATGCTCGGCGCACTGCGGTTAGCTCGCCAGAAATGGCATGGTTGAAAATATCGCTATTTTCGGTGGCGTTGATCATAGCATGGGGTGTTTGCCACACATCTAGGCTGGCCCACATGGCTGCTTCGCCCATTGAGTAACCGAGCGCCATTTTTGGCTTAATATTAAAGACTTGGGTCAACAGCTTAGTGAATAGGTAGCTGGCGCCCACGCCACTAATCGCTTGCTGGCTTAAGCTCATGCTTGCTGCGGTTTTAATATTATCGGCATAAATCTGCGGTGATTGCAGCATGGCGCTTAAATCGCCTTCACGTTCTAGCTGGTGATACAGCGCGGGGAAATACTCATGCAAGTTATTGAACATATTGGCGTAAACAGTGCCAACGCCGGGATATACAAAGGTCAGGCCCGCATCCCCTAGCGGCTTCGCGGTGAAACAGCTACCCGCTGGCGTCTTAAAGTGTTGACCATGATGACGCACTGCATCATTTTCAAGGGCCGAAAGCATAGCTTTGGCTTCAAGTTTGAGGTGATCAATCGATGCTGCCATCAAGACTAATGCCAGTGGTGCGTTGGTATCATAGCGTTCAAACAAGAATGCGAGTTGATGTGATGCAAATGACGTGTTTAGTGCGCCAATCTCTAGTGAACTAAGCAACTGAAACAGTTTTGTTTTTAGCTCATTAATACTGTCACCACTTATCGGCACAAACAGCCGGTTTTCATCAACAAGAGCTTTGGGCGCGATAACTTGTGTGCCTTGGGTCAGCACTAGGCTTTGGCAAATATCTTGGCCTGAATCCAGCAAGGTATCTGCTGGGTTTGATCTTGTTGCCGCTAGATTCTTTGCTACAAGATTTAGACATAAAACCCGCGCTTGATGTTGGTCGCTAAACCAATAGCCAGTTTGATGATTAGTGTCGTTTGTCTGTCTTATATCAGTAGTGCCTTTAAGCGGCGCTTGTGTTCGCGCCGCGAGGGCGGTTACGCCTTGGCGCAGCGCAACAAATGCCTCGTTGAGAGTGTTGGCGACGAGCTGATGCTGAACGGTTTGTGCAGGGCTGCGCTTTGCCGCCGCTAAGGCCGCATTAGCAACAGTCGCCGCATTTTCAACATCTGTTGTCTCATTGCCAGCGGCAAAGCCAGCAATAAACGCGTGGGCGTGAAGACGCAGTTTGGCGGCGCGTAAACCATCGAGCAAATAAAGAGACTGGGGCAGATTGCCATCATTGAATTTAAGTTCAACGAGCTTGCCTTGCTCAATGGCTGTTGTTGCTTGGCCTAACAAGGCAGTGAGCGAGCTTTGCTCATGCACTGACGATTGGTCGGCATTTGCAGCGCAAATCTGAACTCTTTCACGTTCAGTAAACGTCCCTAATACTTGGGCTGAGTGAGAGTCAAGGTTGACGGCATCGCCAAGCAACACTGCAATACGCAGTGGCTTGGCGCTTTTGTCAGCTATCGACGTTTCAGCTTGGCCGTTATGGGTCGTTGCTAAAGGGGGGGCTAAGTTCACTCGACTTTTGCCTCCACGCTTTCAATGCTTTTATTAGCAACTTTATTAGCTAAGAATGCACCGTTAAGGTTTTTGCTGATGGTGACTTTGGCGTTGTTCATCTCGCAGCTCAAGCGGCCATCTTGATGATAAAGTGCAATATTGGCTTCAAGGGCACGGCCAGAGTGTTTTACCACCTCAAGCACTAGATACCCTGTATCGCCAAAGGCAAACGGCGCATGGGAGATAAACTCACCAATGCTTGATGGCAAACTCGCCGCGCCATATTTGAGTCTTGCCCATACCAGCATCGCCTGCAGCAACAAATCTTCTGCAAAAGCTTGTGAGCCTTTAGGGGCCAGATTGGGCACAAAACTCCCGCAGTCCGCTAACGCAACATGGGGAATACTCACCTTGGCGACTAAGCTCGCATCGTCAAACTTCACCACAGACTCAATACCTTGCAGTCTTGGGCCGTGGAAAAGCGTGCCGTCGCTGTAAAGGCTGCTTGCGGTTGTGATGGCAGAAAGTCCTGCCAAGCTATGCGCGTTAAAGGCAGTTGCTTTGCTATTAGTGGCTAAGTTATCACTAGGCGCATCATCAATCACTAAGATGGCTTGATATTGCGGACGACCTTCAAAGCTGATTAAGGCACTGAATTGTCCACTCAAGTACTCGTCTGTGTCTTTCGCGGCTTTATCCGTTAACGCCATCGGTGCAAGTTCAAGTTCTAGCGTGATGGGCGCGCCGTTTTCTAACGCACCGTTTTCTAACGTCATAGCGTCGAAAATAATGCCCTTCAACAGCTTGTAGCTTTGCACTTTGACAGGCTGCTTGAGCACATCAAAGGCGGCTTCACGCATCCACTGAATCGCGCACACAGTCGGTAATACGGGATTACCGTTAATGCAGTGATCTTCAATAAAGATCATTGCCTTAGGGTCCAGTGTGCGCTGCAGTTTTACAGCGCTTATATTTACTGCGCTTGGATTTAAAGCGTTAAGCAAAGCATGCGGATCCGACGAGTCAGTGGTCAGATCCGCTTCAGGCTTTTTTAGATTGCCACCTTCAGTCTCTTGCACTTTATTAGAAGTGTCGTCATGAGGTGCGCTGCCTTGCATGTCAGTACCGACCAGCAATTGTGCGCCTGTGTTGCTCAGTAATTGGCTCGCAAATAACTCAGCACCCGCCTTTAACGGGATCACATAGACACCGCGATCGATAAACATCTTTTTCAGCGCAGGATTCACCATGCCGCCGTCCCACGGACCCCAATCGAAGCTCATCACTTTGGCATTTGGCAGTTGCTGCGCCAGTTGCAGTGCGGCTTTGTTGAGTATGTCGTTGGACATGGCGTAATCGCTTTGGCCAGTATTGCCGTAAAAACCCGCCGCCGAAGAGAATAGGGCAATCAGTTTTAATTTATCTAAATCCAGTGCGGCAAGTAGATTGCTTATACCTGTGACCTTAGTGCCATACACCCGTGCTAACTCATCTAAGGTTTTGTCTTGGATGTGTTTATCGGCGAGTACGCCCGCACCATGGATGATGCCAGTAATAGGCGACAACTCGGTGATCGGCACTATCGTGCTGGCGATCGCATCTGGATTGTTAACATCGAGACTTAAGTACTCGGCGCTCGCGCCCACAGCGGTAAAGGCTTCTAGTGCGGCTGCAATTTCTAGGCTGCTTTGAACTGGCCATACTAAGGCATCCACTTGTTTTGGCGTGGGTTTCTCGCCCAAGCTTTGAATGTGGGAAATAGCTGCGGCTTTAAGTTCACTGTTATTCTTACCCTGTGCCCAAGCGGGAATGGCTTGTTGGCTGCTTCTGCCAGCAAGGATAAAGTGCGCCTTGCTGCGTTTGGCTAAACTTAGCGCACATTCAAAGGTCACGCCTTTTGCGCCACCGGTCACCAGTATTTTATCTGCACTCGTCAAGTTTGCCGCGCTGTGGCGGGTATCAGCCTTGCCAGCAACTAAGGTTACACGCTCAAGTGCTTGGGCTGCGCCTTGGCTAACACCGACTTCCAATACGTTATCGGTTGCAAAGAGCTCAGCGATCACAGCATTGGCCAGTTGCTTGGCATCAAGTGCTGGCGCGATATCTAAGGCGCGGCAATGCACGCTTGGCCACTCGTGGCTCAAGGTTTTCGTTAGACCTGCCAATGCTGCTTGGTTTAACTCGCTGCGGGCAATTTGGCTGTGGTTAAGATAACCAAAACCACCGTCGATACGACTGACGCTGATAAAACTACTACCAGTATTGGCGGTCGCTGCTGTTGTTAAAAACGGTTGTAAGTGCTTGGCGAACAAGAACGCTTGCTCGACGGATGCCTTGGCGGCACTGGACAGCACTAAACCTTTAGTATCTGCTGAGTTTTTATGTTGTGGTTGCAGATGAATAAAGCCTGCAACCGTACCTAAGCTTTTGATCTCATTAATTACGGCACCAATGCTGGCATCGTCAATCGCCGCCAATGTGAAGCTGGCAATGTGGCTATTGAGCGGTGATGCACTGGCCACAAGGCTTTCAGGCGAGCGCACAACCACAACCGTTAGACCTTGAGCATGCAATTTTTCGGCAAGTACGCCAGCATTGTGGCCATCATCGCTAATGATAATGCAGGCATCTTTAGCGAAAGTTCGTGTCACAGCTTGTTGCGCTGATTGCTTTGATGATTGCTGTGGCGATAATTGCGCTAGCTCAGCCGCCGCTGGCAACTTTTTTAGCACCACCTCACTGTGTGGTGGTAAATCGATAGTAGGTTCAGGCTGAACGACAGCGCTAACTGGCGCGGCATTCTGGCTTACCGCGTTTTGGCCTAGCTTGCCTTGCATATAGCTAACGATTTCACCTAAGGTACGACACTCGGCCAGATCTTCAGGATTGAGTTCAGGCAAACCCGGTAGCTCGTCTTGCACTGTGCCTAAAATTTCAACGCGCTTGATGGAATCGATACCTAAATCGGCCTCCATATCCATGCTGAGTTCTAGCATTTCAGTGGGGTAGCCAGTCTTGTCGGCCACCACAGCCATCATGGTTTGTTGGACAAGTGCAGCACTTAAGCCGTTATTCGCAGGAACTTGTGCTGGCGTTGCTTCAACGTTTGCCGCTGGTGCAACTGCTACCGCGCTAACTACTGGCAATTTGCTGTTCATGTAGTCAACGATTTCACCTAAGGTGCGACACTCGGCCAGATCTTCAGGATTGAGTTCAGGTAAGCCCGGAAGTTCGTCTTGCACTGTGCCTAAAATTTCAACGCGCTTGATGGAGTCGATACCTAGATCAGCCTCCATATCCATGCTCAGTTCCAGCATTTCAGTGGGGTAGCCTGTCTTGTCGGCCACCACAGCCATCATGGTTTGTTGCACTAACGCAGCACTTAAACCGCTATGAGTTGCTACGATAACTGCGCCCGCTGCAGGCAGCTTGTCATTTTGTGTAAGCTTACTTTGCATGTAGTTAACGATTTCACCCAAGGTGCGACACTCGGCCAGATCTTCAGGATTCAGCTCAGGTAAACCTGGTAGCTCATCTTGTACTGTACCTAAGATTTCAACGCGCTTGATGGAATCGATACCGAGATCAGCTTCCATATCCATGCTGAGTTCCAGCATTTCAGTGGGGTAGCCTGTCTTGTCGGCTACCACAGTCATCATAGTTTGCAGCACTAACGCAGCACTTAAACCGCTGGCTGCAGGAGTTGTTGGCGTTGTTGTAGAAACTACAATTTGGCCAGCCGCTGGCAGTTTGCTGTTTATGTAGTCAACGATTTCACCCAAGGTGCGACACTCGGCCAGATCTTCTGGGCTGAGTTCAGGTAAACCCGGCAGTTCGTCTTGTACTGTGCCTAAGATTTCAACGCGCTTAATTGAATCAATACCTAAATCGGCTTCCATATCCATGCTGAGTTCCAGCATTTCAGTGGGATAGCCTGTCTTGTCAGCCACCACAGCCATCATGGTTTGTTGCACTAACGCAGCGCTTAAACCGTTGGCGGCAGGAGCTGTTGGCGCTGTTGTAGAAACTACAACTTGGCCAGCCGCAGGCAGTTTGCTGTTCATGTAGTCAACGATTTCACTTAAGGTACGACACTCGGCCAGATCTTCTGGGCTGAGTTCAGGTAAGCCCGGCAGTTCGTCTTGCACTGTGCCTAAAATTTCAACGCGTTTAATCGAATCGATACCTAAATCGGCTTCCATATCCATGCTGAGCTCCAGCATTTCAGTCGGATAGCCAGTCTTGTCAGCCACCACAGCCATCATGGTTTGTTGCACTAATGCAGCGCTTAAACCGCTCGTTGCTGTTGCCACAGGTGTCACTTCTGGCATCACTACAGCAGGCATGACTAATGCAGGAGCGGCAGGAGCTGCTGGCGCAACTTGTACTGTCGCAGCAGGCGCATGAGCAACGGGAGCGGTTTGCACAACAGGTGCAACAGGTGTGTTAATTGCTGGTCTCATCGCAACAGCCTGAGCCGCTACTGGTGCGGCATTGTGCGCAACTGTCGATGCAGCAAAAGGTGCTGGAGCCGGCGCAGTTGCTCGTGGCTGACTTGCAACTGCTGGAGTAAAGTTAATCGGCGCATTGTTTAACATCGCCAAGGCCGCTTGGCTGCTACTGCTTTGTAGCTGCATAAATTCGGTGTGGCTTTGCAGGGTTTGCGCTTGATGCTGGTGGAACATTTCCATCGAGCGTTGCAGGCTTTCAGGGATTGCAATGCCAAGGCTTGCCATCTTGGCTTGTTCAGTCATCAGTGTCGTGAAGGTATCGCCGTATTGCTGCGGGATAGCTAAAAACTGTTGATGCAACTGCGCCGCTTGAGATTGTGCGCTGAAAAATGCCGTTAATGCATCGCCGCTGACGCTTGGGTTCAATTGCGCCGTCGCTTGTTGCTGGTGATTGTTTAAGCCTTGCGTCACGCTTGAGGATTTTTGTTTCATTTCAACAGTTGCCACTTGATTCGCTTCCACTTCTATTATTTTTTCAACCACTTTTTCGACGATGACTTCTTTCTCAACGATTTTTTCGACTTCTCTTTCGACAACCGTTTCAACGATGCGATCCACATATTGCACTTGGCTAGTCACGCTGCCTGTGGCGAGGGATTTAGCCATCTTAGCTTTGGTTGCAGCACTAATATGGTTAGTGGCGGTGAGTTTGATGTTCATCGCTGATGGCGCTTCACGTTCGGCAATTTCTTGTGACGTGACGGCTTGATAGGGGTCAACCTCAGTTAACGCCACGCCGGCTACGGCTAATTGCACTGCAGCTAAGCGTAATTGACTGTCACTGTCGCCCTTAGGATTCGGGTTCATGCTGACAAGGCAAAGCTCATTTAAGTGTTCACCTAAGGTATTTTCAACTAACTTTTGCAGTATGTTCTTAGGGCCAAACTCAACAAACACACGGGCGCCAGCGTCATACATGGCCTGCAGTTGTTCGCTAAAGCGAACCGATTGCAGCATGTGTTGTTTGAATTCTGCTTTAATGGCTTTGCCATCGCTTGGGTGCAATTGACCCGTACCGTTGGCATAAAGTGCGACTGAAGGCGCGCTGAATTTAGCTTTATCAATGGCTTTGGCAAATGGCTTTTGTGCGTGTCCAACCAATGGGGTATGGAACGCGCCTGAGACAGGCAGGGCAATCGCTTTAAAGCCCAGTTCACTAATGGCTTTCGCGGCCAGCTGAGTTTGCTCTGTGCCACCTGCGATGACTAATTGCGTCGGCGCGTTGTAGTTGGCAATTTTAACGCCATCAAACTGGGCTAAACAGCTATTGATCGCATCGATATCATTCTTTTGCTTAAGAATAATCGCGAACATGGTTCCTAAATCAACTTGAGTCCCAGTATCGCTCGGCACTTGCGCCATGGCATGTCCGCGGGCGAAGGCCAGTTCGACGTAATCCTCATTGGAAATCACGCCTGCCGCGCAAAGGGCTGACAATTCACCAAAGCTATGACCCGCCACCATATCGGGGGCAAAACCCGCTTGCGTTAATAGCGAATATTGCGCCATTGAAACCGCGCCTATGGCGCTTTGGGCGAACAGGGTATTGGTCAGCGCCGCTTCTTGGGCTTTCACCGCATCGGCATCGAATGCTGGAATAGGGTAGAGGATGTTCGATAACGGTGTTTGACCGTGGTGAGCAAATACTTTATCGCTGGCCGTCACTTGTTGGCGCATTTCCGGGAAATGGCAGGCGAGTTCGCGACCCATGTTCAGGTACTGTGAACCTTGACCAGCAAACAGGGCAGCTACTTTCTTTGATTCATTTTTAGCGACCAAGGCATGGGAGCGGTAGCTGATCCCAGACGGTAATTGCCACGCCTCGCTTGCACTGGTTTCTAGGTGCCCGCTTTCTATATGCGCAATCGATTGATTTAGCTGAGCTTGTAGCTGAGCGATATCCTTAGCCACAAAACCTAAACGGGCATCTGTGCTTGCCAGTGTGCGCAGCGGATATTGCTGAGCGATAGCGTTTAGGCTCGCAGCGCTGCTCTTATTCGCGTTTGCACTCGTGTTCACGCTTTGGCTCAGCGCAGCTTTTAACTCGCTAAGCAGCGCGGCTTTATTGGCTGCGGCAAACAATAGTGTCTGCGGCACACTGCGCTGACGATATTGCTCATCGCGGCTGTGCTCAGGTTTGTATTCTTCTAATACAAGATGGAAGTTCGTGCCGCCAAAACCAAAGGAGCTTACACCTGCACGGCGCGGCGTTGCATCGGCGCGCTGGAACCATGGGCGAGTTTCGGTATTTAAATAGAATGGTGAGCTTTCGATATTCAGTTTTGGATTAGGCTTGCTAACGTTAATGGTCGCAGGCAATACCTTGTGGTGCAGCGCTAGCGCGGCTTTGATCACCCCAGCAGTGCCTGCTGTGGATTTAGTGTGGCCCACTTGGGATTTTACTGAACCTAACGCGATATGTTGATTTGTGTCGTTGCCTTGGGCAAATACTGATTTTAAGCCATTAAATTCAGCCACATCACCTGCGGCAGTACCCGTGCCATGGGCTTCAACTAAGCCAATGCTGTGCGGGGCAAAACCTGCATCGTCGTAAGCGCGTTCGAGAGCTTTAGCTTGGCCCTCAGGGCGCGGCGCATAAATACTCTTAAACTTACCGTCAGATGAGGCGCCAACGCCTTTGATGACCGCATAAATTCGGTCGCCATCGCGCTCGGCATCTTCAAGGCGTTTAAGCGCGACCATGCCGATCCCTTCGCCGATCATCATGCCTTTTGAATCGATATCAAAGGGTTGAATGGTTTCATTGGTGGTGAAGGCTGGCGTTTTTGAGAAGCTCATGTACATGGACGGCGAGTTATCGGTACAGACACCACCAGTGATCATCATGTCGCTGCGACCTTCGGTCAGTTCCGTCAACGCCATACGCATAGCGGCAAGCGAACCCGCGCAGGCAGCATCGACAACACAGTTCATGCCGCCAAAATCAAAACGGTTGGCGATACGGCCTGCAATCACGTTGCCTAAGGACCCTGGGAAAGAGTTTTCTTCCCAGTGGATATATTGGTCTTGGAACTTTTTGATCAGCATTTCGCTGTCTTCATCGCTCAGGCCGCTGCTTTTGAATACTTTTTTAAGCACTGGATATTGCAGACGCGAGTTTAAGCTCTGACTGATTTTTTGACCACCACCCACGCCTAGGGTGATGCCGATACGGTCACGGTCGTAATCGGCGGGCAGATTAGCATCGGCAAGCACTTCTTTGGCGACAATCAGCGACAGCAGTTGCGAGGTATCTGTTAGCTCAAGAATATTGGGTGGCAGACCAAATTCCATTGGATTGAAGTCGACTTCTGGTAAAAAACCACCGCGTTTACAGTAGCTTTTATCGGCTTTGCTTTTGTCGGCATCGTAGTAATCTTCGGCGCGCCAATGGGTGTCTGGGATGTCAGTAATGGCATCGATTTTTTCGCTGATCAAATCCCAAAATTTATTTAAATAACGCGAGTTAGCGAAGATGCTGGCCATGCCGACGATGGCAACGGGCATATCTTTTAAACGTTTGTTGAGTCGTTTATCTTTTTTTGACTCAGTCGCAGAATTAGGTACAGAAGGGGTATGGCTCATAAAGAGTCTCCACGGGTCGACCTGGATACGGTGACCTTGTTTTGGGATCCAGCCGCGCTTGTCTTTGGCGTGCCATGGGCACCGGGAAAACGGGCTAAGAAGGTGTGATAGTTGCGAACGAGCAACTTTCGTAAATGAAACGGCCCATGTTTAAGGACATAGGCGATATATCTATTGGTCGCTTGGGTATTGCTGTCTTGATAAATATCGAGGTAAATCCAATCACTTGCTGTGTCTACGCCTAATAGTACTGAGCTTGGCGCTTGCTCAGTGAGCTGCGGCGGTATGGTGAGTGACACCACTTGCACCACAGTATTGCCGTCGGTACTCGGCAATGCGAGCGCCTTAGCCAAGGTTTCTGGATTGACCGTATAGGTTTGGATATCGCTGCCTTGAGTCACAGGCAATTGATTAAAATAGCGTTCGGGGACTTGCGGTGCTTCAAATTCATCGAGCCGCGATATGCCGTAGCGCTTTAAGCAACGGGCAAGGCCGGAGCGCGACACATTGGGATTAATAAAGGTTTGGGTAACCTGAAGTAATCTATCTAAGGTGAGTTTGAGTTGATAGCGTAATCCCACCACCACATATTCTTCCATCGGCGTGAGCGTGGTATTGAGGTGATGGGGCGTGTTCGAACTGTTACTAATGGACTCACGCTTCCGCCATTTACGCACCGTTGCCTCAGTAATATTTAAAATTTTTGCCAGCTGGCTGACGCTCAGATCCGATTGCTGGATAAAGAGTCGCATTTCAGGCGTGGTGGTGGCGTTTCGATGCCGAGGTGCGCTGTCTTTTTTCGCCGCTTGAGTTGTGCTCTTAGGGGCGTAAGACGGCGCTTTAGATTGAGAGTCGCGAGCTGCCATTAATAATAATTATCATCCGACATAATCTATTGGGACTGAGAAGCCATTTTGGCTGAGTCAGCTGTGGCACTCTTGAAGAACATAGTGACACTCATCGTAAAACCTGTGCTTATCATCTGTGTCACTTAATGGGGATGCAGATTACCTGAGGTTTCGGGTCGATACAATCATCTGGGACTGGAATTTATTGGCTTTCGTTGAGTAATGGTATTTTCTGTGCGTTATGTTGGGTTTTCGTTGACCGCTTGGGCTTTTTAATACTTTGATAGTGGAAGAATTAAATTTTTAGGGGCGATAAAGACCGCTTTTTTGAGTTAGCGGGGTAAAATAGCCCAATATTGGCTTAAGCCTCCTCTGCAAGGAATCAGACTGTGCGGCTAAACCTGTTAATTTGGGCGCAAAACCTTGGCGCAATTGCAGCAAAAAATTTGCGCATAGGATGGCGTTCAGGGTCGTTCTAAGAATTGCTCTAATTAGAGTGCTGCTAAGAATTGAACTCAGGCTTAGTTGAAACTATTTAAGATGCATAATGAACTCAGAGAATGATGAACCAAGACAATACCCAGATATGAATGTTGCTAAGTGCTCTCCAAAAAGCCAGACAATGATAACCATCAGCCGCAAGGCTTTGTCCTGCAAGGCTCTCAAATGACCGACTCCAGAACATCTAGCAAAAACGGCGTGAATGTGGATCTATTTTTTATTCCACTGAGTGATATTTCATTGCCGCAAACATCACTCGCTCAGTCTTGGTTAAGTGATGATGAACTCGCCAAGGTCGCGCGTTATCGCGATCCCAAGGCGCAAATGAAGGGATTACAGGTCAGGGCAGCGTTGCGGGCCGTGTTATCTCGCTATGCGGATTTATCGCCACACGAGTGGTGTTTTGAATATGGCGCTAAGGGTAAGCCGAGTTTAACGGCAAAATTGCAACAGCAAACGGGGCTTGAGTTTAACTTAAGCCATAGCGGCGATTGGTTATTGATTGGTGTGGCTCAGTTTCATGGTGTTGAGTCTGGTTTATTTGGGGTCGATATTGAAAGATCGCGGCCGAAGACGGATATCTATCCAATCCTAAATCATTATTTTTCCGCCCAAGAAACTGCGGCTTTGTTGACCCTTGTCGATGAAGCGAGTCAGCGGCAGCGCTTTTTCGATTTATGGGCGTTAAAGGAATCCTATATTAAGGCGACTGGCCTAGGTTTAGCGCAGTCGCTTAAATCCTTCGGCTTTGATCTTAAGCCATTCGAGCAATTGGTGGCCGGATCGGTTGAGCTTAGATGCCAAGATGCAGCGTTGATGCCGTTCTGTAGTGTAGCGCCTTTGCTGAGTGTCTATCCTAATATTCCGCTGCAAACCATTGATGCAAGTTCATTGTATTGGCAAACCTATTTTGGGCGTTTGACCGAGGAATACCGTTTTGCCGTGAGCTTAGGGCATGCTGGTAACACCGAGATTTCCATAATGCTAACGGCGCAACTGAGCAACATAGAAGCCTTACTTACCGATTATGGTTAACTTGTCTTATTCATCTTCGGTTAAACATTGCTGGGTATAGTCACGCCCATAATATTTTGAATTTGAATGAAATAAATGAGGTTTAACAATGAAACGGATTAAGTGCCTAATACCTGCCACTATGATGGTGTTGCTATCTGGTTGTGGTTATTTTGGTGGCGATGAAAAGCAGCAATTAGAGCAGGCTTGGTTAGCCCAAGATCCACAGTTGCAGCAAGTGGTTGAGCAAATTCGTGCCAATGGCTTAGATGTTGTGGCTCAAAGCGCGGCAGCAGGCACAGTTTCGGCCTGTGTGGCTGAAAAACTCAGCCAAGATCCGCTGGGTAAGTTAGTCAATGTTGAAGGCTCGCTGGTGGAGTCCGCTAAGGTGGCAGAGTTGCTGGGTGACTTACAGAAAGTAATGGAGCAAGACATCAGTTTTGATCAGGTCGCGAGCTTGCTACAAAAGGGCGCCGATGCGGCGGCTTATGCTAAAAGTCTTATCGAGCAACAAGGTTTAGATCAAGCCTTACAAAGCCTTAAGCAAATGGTGACCGCGAGCGAGCAATTTGCCCAGCAAGACTTAGGCGGGCATTTTCAGCAGTTATTGCTTGAGTGCAAAACTTCAGTCCCAACGCCAGAGTCTGCGAATTAATTCTCTTACTTTAATCTAGCCTTTAAAGATTGCACGAGAGAACATGCCGTGCAAATGACTATCCGTACTTCACTCTTTTGCTTACAGAACACGACTCGCCAAGTGTCAGAATGGTTAGTGCTAGTGTAATTTTTCCATAAAACGCCCTGAAGATTCAGGGCGTTGATTTGGTTATTTTGTGCTTGGTAATGGGACGATTTCAAAGCTTTCATCGAACTTTACTAAGGTCGACGCTATCTTACCGAAGGCATCTTTATCACCTTCTAACTTGGCAGTACCCTTGGCCAGTAACTCTTTAAGTGTGACTTTTCCGAGTAAAATCCCCGTAATATAGCGTTTATCAATATAAAGATTGGCATCGGCCTCCATTGGTTTATCAACCTTAATATTGCTTAAATTACCGTTGCTTAGTTCCACATAGAGCGTTTCTTGGGTGTCGGGGTTAATCACATTAAGCCTGATTAGCCCAAGTTCAGCAGCTTTGAGGCTATCGACTTTTACGGCGAGGAAGTCAAACAGGGTCGATATGTCCATTTCTCCTAAAATATCTGCTGAGGCCGATTTAGGCGCGCCGGGTTGAATGCCTACGCGTAACTCTTGGGCGCCAGTGAGGTAAATGTTGCGCCAGCCAGCCCCTTCGGCTTGATAACCCAGTTGCTCATAGGTATCGGCAAGTAATTGTCTTGCCTCTTTGTTATTAGGTTCTGCCATCACGACTTTATTGAGTGCGGTGGCCACAAAACGGTATTCACCTTGGGCATAGTCGGCTTTGGCGTGTTTCACGACGGCTTTGGCACCGCCCATATACTCCACAAATTTCGTCGCTTCATCTTTTGTCGGTAGTGGGTTTAAGTTGGCGGGATTCATATCGAAATAGCCAAGGTACATGTTGTACACGGCTTTGGCATTATGGCTGTAGGTGCCATGGTAACCATTGGTGTACCAAGTATCGCGCACAGCCTTAGGGATAGTGGTTTGAATAGCATCGCCAATATCTTGAATACCCACGCCATTATTGGCTAAACGCAGGGTTTGATTATGCACTAGGCCATAGTTATCCCTTTGCATTCTTAAGTATTGGTTTATATCAGTATTGCCAAATACGGGGGCTGAGTGGGCAGTGAATATAACCTGTGCATCATTACCAAAATGAGTCAGTAATTCGTTGATATCCTTAGACCATTTTATCGCATCTCGGACTTTTGCCCCGCGTAATGTATAAATGTTGTGCATGCCGTGGTAGGTGAGCTCTGCGGTCCACAATGCTTTCATTGAGGGAATATAGGTGGCCATTTCCGAGGCGGCTTCTGTGCCTGAGGCATCCATAAACACCATGTCGATACCATCAATGGTGAGTGTTTCCCACTTGTCTTTGGCATTTAAGGTGACATCGGGTTTAACGTAGGTCACTTCGCCTTTGGATAATCCCTTAGCAAGTGCGGCATCGACAATGCCTTGATCGTTTCGCTCTAATGTGGCGCCGTATTGATAGGCGGCGCGGCGGCTCATGGCATTACCAGCGAGGACGTTTTCGTCGACAATTTCTTTGGTGATGTTATTGGAACCATAGACTTTGACGTTTGGGAACATGTCTTTGATGGCGCGGGAACCGCCAAAATGATCTCCATGACTGTGGGAATAAATCATTGCGACTACGGGTAAGTCATTGCCCTCGGGCAAGTGTTTAAGCGCAAACTCAAGGGATTGCTTTGCAGACTCTTTGGTCAGCAGTACGTCATAAAGGATCCAGCCCGTTTTACCGCGGATAAGGGTTAAGTTCGATAAGTCTGTGCCACGCACTTGATAAATGCCATCTGTGACCTTGTATAAGCCGTTAGACACCATATTCAACTGGGCTTGGCGATAAAGTGAAGGGTTTACTGTGTCTGGGGTTTTGTCGCCAATAAAGCTGAAATCGGCACGTAAAATGGCTGCTGTTGGCTCATCTAGTTCAGCAATAAGATTTTTAGAAAACTCTTCAAAGGCTTTTTTATCGGCAAAATTAAGGCTTGCTGCTGAGGCTTTGTTTACCGCAATGGTTTGCTCGGTGGCAGGCTTTCCCTGATAGTGCAGGCTGATATGTTCATGCTCGTGTTCAGCAGCCACGGCGCTTAAAGAGAAGCTGGCGATAATACTCATTGTCATCAAAGATTTTTGCATTATTTTACCTACCAAAAAGTGGGATAGTGTCGTTGATGGTTTGAGTATAGCCAGCTTGTGTATTTAGATAACTCGAGTTAGCTTGGGTTGTAATATTCATATAGTGAATGAGTGCACTCTTTTATGCCGACACGAAAGCCATTAGATTTAAATTTATTACGCGTGTTTATGGTGGTTTACCGTACTCGTTCATTCACTCAAGCGGCACAGGAGTTAGATTTAACTCAGTCTTCCGTGAGCAATGCGATAAGCCGGTTCAGGGCTTGGGTCGGGGAGTCGCTGTTTAATCGAGTTGGACGGGGAATTGAGCCTACATCGGTGGCACGGGAGATGTACCGTAAATTTGAGCAGCCCATGGCGGATATTGAAACCGTATTACTGGGGTTTGAGCATTTTGATCCCAACTCGAGCCAGCGGCGCTTTTATGTATATGCTAATGAGTCGGTTATCGAAGCGCTGCAATCAGGCGTGCAGGCTTTGTTACAGAATGCGGATATTGAAGTCATTTTCCGCGAGTCGCCGCCGCAGGAGGATGAGCTATATCGCGATATTTTGCTTGAGCGGGTCGCCGTTGCGATAGACATTAAGCCCGCGCAGCAAAGTTTGCTCTCGAGCAAATTACTCTTCACCGAAACCCTCGTTTGTATCGTCAGTTTGCAGCATCCTCGTATTCAAGGTGCTATCACCCATGGGCAGTATTTTGAGGAGAAACACGTCTTTTTAAATATGCGGCGCTTTAATCTTACTGCAGGGGATTTGTTTACCGAAGGTGTGTTACCAAGGCGCAAAATGTACAGTGAGCAATCATCTTTATTGAGTATGTTTGCAACTGTCGGCAAAAGTGAGGCGATAGGCATAGCGCCTTTGCGGTACGCCAGTCAGTACGCTGAGATGTTCGGTTTACAGATTTTACCTATGCCCCTGAAAACAAGGCCAATTGATTTGTATATGGTGTGGAGCAGTAAATATACCCAAAACCTGAGCCACCAATGGCTACGGCGTTTATTGCTTAATGCGAGTGCAAACACTGTGAATAAAAAAGCTCTGAATCTAGCGAGCAGCTAGGGCTAGCGATTCAGAGCTTTGTTGCAGTTTTTAAATTTTATTTTCTATCTCAGATTGTTAATCTAATCGCCTAAGAAGGTCATTACTGTCTTGCGAGTCTGTGGCTTTCACCAGGTTGCTCGAAGTCACTGCGATAAGGGTTGATATCTAAACCACCGCGACGCGTGTAGCGGGCGTAAACTGTCAATTTAGTGCAATGACAGAAACGTTTTAAATCGACGAAAATTCGCTCGACACATTGCTCGTGGAATTCGTTATGTTGGCGGAAAGAAATCAAATAGCGCAGCAGTTTCTCGCGATCGATTTTAGGGCCTTGATAACGGATCATCACGCTGCCCCAATCGGGTTGCGAAGTGATCAAACAGTTGGATTTCAGCAGGTTTGAATTAAGTGTTTCCGCGACCGTTTGCTTATCGTCTGTACTGTTAACTAAGTAATCAGGATTAAAACTATAATCGCTGACTTCAATATCGAGATCGTCAATACAAGTGCCTGGTAACTCAATAATACGCTGAATACCAAAGCTTTTTGGTTCGATGATTTTAACGCTAATATCACCTTGAGCACATTGGCTTAAGTCTGCGACTAAGGTCTTTTGCAGTGAATCTATGCTATCGAACTTGGTTTGATTAAAGCTATTGAGATACAGTTTGAACGATTTCGACTCAATCAGATTCAGGCTTTCATAGCTTAAATGAAATTCAGCTATGGCCACCATAGGCTTACCTTTGGCATTTAACCAAGACAGCTCATAACCCGTCCAGATATCGGCACCATGAAACGGTAACGTCCCAGTGAGTGCAATAGCATTACGGTTTAGTGAGCGTGGAACCCCTTGCAGCAGCGACGCATCATACTCGGCTTGGTAGTCTGTGGCTTTACCTAAAGTCAGGCCAACAAGCGCTTGCGCATCACTATAGGGATCGTGATTCTGTGTCATCAATACTGTTTCCATGTCAAAATAGGCGCACATTATACCTGAAATTGGATTGTGCTTAAGTGTCTTGTCTGCCCGCACTCGATAAATTTTTGCAAAACTATCATCAAGCTTACTTAACGAGTTTAGGTGAACTACCGCGTTATTACCCACAGGGTGAGCCTTCTGTGTGTATTCAAGGCGAATTTCAACCCGATCTTGAACAGGCTGTTTCTTGGCAGCCAGTGAAACGCAAAGTTGAAGGCAGTTTCGCCAATGTAGAGCATGCACTGGAGTTAACTTTATGGCCAGAGATCAATGATTTTTACGGTCATTATTTCTCCGCCCCAGTATTATTTGACTCTAAGTGGGGCACGGGGGAGTTACTGCAAGTCTGGAATGATGACGATTTTAACTGCCTGCAACAAAACTTGATTGGTCATCTGATGATGAAGAAAAAACTGAAGCAGTCACCGACTTGGTTTATCGGTCTGTTAGATGAGGGAGATAAAATGCTCACCATCAATAACAGTGATGGTAGCGTATGGATTGAAATCCCTGGTGAAGTGCAATCTGAGCAATTGTCCTCGAGTTTGACTGCGTTTATTGAAGCATTATCGCCACGGATAGCACCACCCGTTAAACATGAAGAATTACCTATGCCCGCATTAGAACATCCTGGTATTTTCGCCAGTTTTAAACGTATGTGGCAAAACCTTTTCGGTAAACGTTAACTTCTGTGAGCGACATTTTTATTATCAACCTAAGTATTAACTCAACCTAAGCGTGGCTTATTTTAGGTTGAGTTTTGCAAGGGGATAAACAGATGTTATTGATGATCCCAAGACAGATTCGACACTATGCGGCAAGGCTCGCAGCGAAAATGAAACATATCCAATAAAGGTTCATCGAGTTTCCAATCATGACTGCCACAACGTGGGCAAGGTCGCGTTTTTTCTGAAGCCAAATCTTGGCCGCCAACGCGATATAAGTAGTAATAGGTCGGGATCTGAGTGAGATATTCGATACGACCGCGCAAATCCCAACCTCTACGAAATAAATCACTGTCCGGACTCGATAATTCCTCAAGTGCGGCAAATTCTGCTTTGGTGGCCGCCGCCATTTGTAACTCATCACAGGCTTGCCATTCGCTCTGCCAACGGATAATACGTTTATGATCGCCATTAAAGGTTGCGGGTATACGGTACAGTGGAATGGGCAATAAATTGTCGCCGCTGCGTAGGGGCGAGCACATATGCACAAAACTGGTGTATAGCAGTTGCCAGCTGGGTGTTTCGGTATTACTTACTTCAGAATTGATATCCTGACCAATAAACTTTTCCCGCGGCGCGAGTAGTTTAGCGTCGGTTAATTCTACTAAGGCTTTTTTGACCCAAGGGCTGTAATATTTGTGCGCTAAACTGCTTTTCTCTGGCATCAATAAACGCACTCTAAACTCACCGTCATTAAAGGCGACCGCAAATTCTCGTCCTAAGATTTGACCATTAGCTCGATAGGCTTCAAGGAGCTGATTAATTGCCTTCTCGGCGGCAGATATCGTGGTGTCGGCGAAGCATTCGAAGCGCAGTTCAGTGACAAACATTAAGCTGTTTTTCCTTGGATTTCTAATAAGTTGATGCGTTGTTTAAGTTCAAGCAGTTCGTTTTTTAATTGCATTATTTCTGTTTTTTGCTGCTCAGCATGACGTTCAAAATACGCCTGTTGCATCTGCAGGCGCTCGGCGAGCACTGCAAGGGTTAAGGTATCGTTAGTTGCGGGAGTGTCAGTTGTAGGGCTGATAGTTTGCAACTCAGCTAAACGCTCGCGATCCGCCTTAGGCATAGATTTAAATTGCTGTAAGCCTTGGATCAATATAGGTAAAGGTAGGCTACTACCTAAACGGGTTTTAATTAAGGCAAGGCTCGGTACTTTACCGCAGGCTTCGAGCGAACGTGCGGCCGCTAATACTTGGTCAAGGGGACTCATAATTAGCAAAATTCCTTAATTTGTTGAATTGTTTAAACCAATTTTAAAATAATAATTAATTTTTTCATTTAAAAACAGTGTGTTGTCTTGTGGCATTTATTTTGCTTATTGTCCAGCCGAAATACCATTTTTTAAGCTTCAATAATAATTACACAGGATGTCACATGATGAACCATAAATTGAATAACAAACTTATCGCCATCACTTTTTTAGGGCTCGCAAGCTTAGGTCTTAGCGGCTGCGTGGTCAATGTCGGTGATGGAGAATCGGGTTGGGATAGCAGCGAATCTTGGGAGAAAGTGCAGGATAAAAATCGCACTAACTTAACCAAACTGAGTTTAGGTATGCCTAAAGACCAAGTGATGATCTTAATGGGCACCGCTGATTTTAGTGAAGCCTATATTCAACAAAGTGCTCAACAAGGTGAAGCCAATAAAGAAGTCTTAGTGTTGTTTTATCGTACCCAGCGTAATAATGGCGATGGAAAAACCACTAAGGATGAATGCACGCCTATCGTGCTGAGCAACAATGCCTTAGTGGGTTGGGGTGAAACGGCTTACGGTAAAATCTGAACCAACGAGTCTTATCGTTTACGTAGCTGAGTGTCTAATTGCTCAATGGGCTCAGTCCAGAGGGCATCGGCTTCTAAACCTTCAATGATAAAGCTCTTTTGGGCAGGGGTCCAAAAGGGCGCTTGGCTTAAATGGATGTGATGGTCGATATCATGGGTTGCAATAAACTGCGCTATGGCCTCGTCGCTACTGTCTAAACCGAGTTGCTCAAACAAGTGGCTTAAGTCTACTGGAGTTGTATCCATCATTATTTCCTTTTCAGTATAGTGCCTTCGTTTAGAGTAAGCGCCTGATTGAAAAATGCAATCTATGATTAAAATTTGCACTTTTTAGTTTCCTTGGTAGATTAACAGTTACGCATAAAAAGTGTGAGCTAAGTCAAGGAATGCTAACGATGGACAATGAAATTCTGGAGGACTGCCGCGCAGTCTATTTGACCGCGGAAGACTTACGCATTGCCGCTTCTATTCTCTATAACGCTTACCATGATGATCCTTTTTTTGTCGATTCACTCTTTACCTCAGACAAAGCCGCTTATGAGCAAAAATTGCGCGCCGCAATCAGGGAAGAACTCAATACGTTATGGCAACAAAAACAAGCCCTCATTGGTTTATTCGACCATGAAAGACTCTTTGGGTTAGCCTGTGTAGTTACTCAAGAAGTGCCTTTAGGTGAAGGACGTTATTGGCACTGGCGCTTAAAGATGTTGTTAGGTACAGGTTGGCAATCGACTCAAGCGCTAATGAACAAAGAGTCCAGTATTATTGAACTTTTACCCAGTAAGCACTGCGGTATTTTGCAGTTTATTGCTCTTGCACCAAATGAACAGCATAAAAGACTTGGACATAAGTTAGTGCAAGCTGTGGTGAGTTGGTGTGATGAGCAGCCTGATTTGGATGGCATTGGTGTGTTTATCGCTCAGGAAAACCACTTGCAACTGTTTACTCAGCATGACTTTGTATCCATAGGCGAGCTGAGTATTGGCAGTGTCCATGGCCAGCTTTTATTCTATTCGGTTCAACAAGATGACTAACTCTTATAAACGTTTCGCCAATTTTTATCCTTTCTATTTATCCCAACACCAGCACCCGACTTGTCGGAAATTACACTTTGTTGGCAGTTGTTTAGTTCTGCTGCTGATTGGCATTGCCTTGGTTTCACAAGCCTGGTGGCTATGTTGGTTTATTCCTATTGTTGGTTATGGTTTTGCATGGGTGGGACACTTCGTATTTGAGAAGAATCGACCCGCGACATTTCAGTATCCTTTTTACAGTTTGATGGCAGATTGGGTGATGTTTGCTCAGATGATTCGCCGCTTTTTTAAACGTTAAAAAAACTGCTCGAGTGAGATGCCCATGCCCGTGTGAGAGATCGCTTACAAACGTTGTAGGACATAATGTTTTCTTTTTGATTGTTTTTTGTCCTACAATATTTAATTTCAAATAGAATCATTGGGTTGTATTTATTTTTCTTTGGTTGGTCCGTAATTAATTTTGTAGTCCGTTCTTTGAGCCGAACAAAAACGTTAGGGTTAACGTAGAATTCACTCATGGCCAAAGTAAATGGATAGCAAGGAAAGCGAAACAGGCCTAAGGGACGCAAGAAGCAACGAATTAAGATTTCAAGGTTGAAATCGCTGACGGTAGGAAAACTGTCATTCGCCTAGGATAGGCTAAGGAAAAGCAGGATTGCTTTTCAAGGATGATTAGGGACAGTGAGTTGTATCGTCAGGATGATGAATTTCAGGAAGAATACAGGACACGCTTAAGGATTAAGCATGAACTCGAAACAGGATGTGTCGAGATAAGGATAAAGTATAAGGGTGAACAGCTTGTACTAATCTATGGAAAATAAATTTTGCAGGATGCAATAGGAATACGTCATAGGAAGTGACAGGCTCTGTAAAAAGGATTTACAGGTCAAGGGACTGAGTGTTATCTCACGTAAGTTTGATACACAGGGACGAAAAGGAATTACAGGGACGACGCAGGACGCAAGTAGACGCATGGATGGTGCAGGGAGCACAAATCGAGCAGGACGGCTTACAAAGGATAAATGGGGCGCACTTTAGTTGCGCCCTTTTCTTTGGTTCATTTTCCGCATTAATCTGGCTTTGCCAAGCTATAACGCTATTCACGCTATAACGCTATTCACACAGACTTTATCTTCACGCTGCTTAAAGACATCTTGCCGTAAAACATGTTTACCAGTCTTACTTCTCTTATTGCCCAATGATTTACTCTGTGTTGACTGTGTTTTGGTCATGCGCCGAATGCTTGTCGAATTTTGAGCGATAGCGGTTTATGCATAAGTCCTTCAGGGGAGAACATCTAGCGCTTTGCTTGCTTTTGATTCGAATTGCCATCCTCCGTGTAAGAGATCTCTCACAAGTATGTAAGTAATTTGTAAGTCCAAAGGGTGGTTATGTCTCTGGGTTAGTTATTATTTTAATTTATATCAGTAGGTTAACCTGTTTGTTATCAATTGGGCTCACCATTTTTGTTAACATTTTAAATAATCCACAATGAGTACTTTCGTTGGTTGGCGTAGAATTCATCTTGTAGAAGGAATTGCGGGCAACAGGATGTTGGCGATCAGGATGATCGAACAGTGACTAAGGAATGTGACTTAAGGAAAGATAGGGATATAGGCCTTTCAGGATGAAAGAGAGCCAATACCAAGGAAGGGAGACTATCAAGGATTGATAGACTCATTGCATAGGATGGCAATGGCACAGGGAGTGCAATTGAATGGATGCAATACCCGTTTCATGGATGATGATGGAACCGCTCAGGAAAGAGCAAGCTTGGGACTGGATGACCAAGAGATAGGGAAGTACATGAGTACAAGGACCTCAAGGATTGAGCAGGGATGAAGCAGGACGCAGATTGACGCATGGATGGTGCAGGGAGCACAAAAATAGCGGGATAGCTTAACAGAGAATAGGAGGGCGTGGCTTTAGGGCCGCGCCCTTTCTTTTATAACTTTTACAGTGAGTTATTTTGCAGCACCAGAGAATAACTGATTATTCTCAATTCTGGCGAACAGCTTATTTGGGCATCATAGTCGATAATACTTAATGACACTTGCCTGAGCTACAGCCGCTTTGCGTACCACAACCGCCAAATTTCCCCTGCGCTGTCGGCGCCTCTTGCCATTCGGGCTCCGGGAAGATAGGCCATTCGATTTTTTGAATTTTCTTGCCTTGCATCCAAATATGGCCACTGTACTGGTTAATGCCGTCGGTGCTGAATTCAAATAAATATTTCGCTTTCCAACAAATCCCCGTGGTGCCGCCAATGCTAGGGCGGGCGGTTTCCATTGCTATGGCTAATAGTTGCACTTTTTGTCGCCAACATTCTTTTTCGGCAAAAATACGGCTCAACTCTGCCATTTGGCGTAACTGCCAAAAAAATGCGGCAATCACGACGAGGCCAATAATTAACAGTAAATCTGACATCATTTGCTAGCTGCCTTAAACAAACCACCTATGGCTTGTGATAGTTGAACACTTCGATTGGGATTTCTTAATTCGCCTAGTAGTTGATTGCGCAAACTAGGAATAGCCACAATATCAGCAAAGACCTGATTAAAAAAGGCTTGGGGCTGCAGTGCTAGGGCTTCTAAGTAAAGACTGCGACTTGAATCTTGTTTTAATACCGACCAGTTACGTCCGGCAATACTGATTAGGGCATTGGTATCTAAAGAGGCTTGGCCGTGTAGATGCTCAAACGCTTGTTGGCTGTGTTTGGCGCTAGAAGCCAAAGCTCGTAGGAAATAGGCTTGGTGCTCTGGGGCTGCATCTTGAAGTTTCGCGAGAATCTTATCGGCGAGTGTGTCGCTAATCAGCAAGTGTTCAAGGCATTGGCATAGGGCGATTTGCACTTCGATGGCGGCTGTATCAAAACTCAATACCAAGTGCTGCTCATGATCAAATTCTTTTGTGCGTACACACACATCGGCTATGCCTTGCATTCCAATATGTTGCCATTGTGATGGGGCAATTTGGCCTGACAGATATTGCACGGCAAACTCGTATTGTGATGAAGCGCGCTGGCCAAGTTGTTTACGAACGAGTGCGTTAAATACGGCAAGTTTTTCCTGGCTTGGCTTGAAATTAAACGGATTATTCGCGAGTCGTTCTTGCAGCTCATCACTGAGTGACTGAGTGGGATCTTGCCCTAATGCCGCTAATATCATTTCGATAAATTGTGAGCGCGGTGCAGGCGACAGTAATCCTTGCTCATCTAACGCCAGTTTTAGAAACCAAATAAAGTGTTGCTGGCTCGCATCCCAAAAGACAATAGCAAATTGTGCATGCCCTTGAATGGGATAAGGATAAGGGGCTGACAGAGATTCGATTTGGTGAAATGCGAGCATATCAATATGTTGCACCCTACGGCCAAGATCATACACTTGGAACTGGGTTTTGGCTGTGGTTAAAAACTGGCTTAAAGTAGTAATTTCAGTCATTTGGCTGCCATATCAATCAAAGAGGCTCAATAAATTGGCGCCATTATAGGGGGAAGTGCGTCTGGATGGTATGATTGCGGCACTTTAATCGACCTATTCAGCTTGTGGATTGTGGCAAGTTCCTCAATCACAATGGCTAATATGAGAATGGATCTGAAAGCTATGTTATACAGTCAAACCCAAGCTAAATTGGCTCAGATTACCCACGCGCTGCAAGCGGCCGAGTTGTGGTCTGAGCAAGCGCCTTCTGCCGCTGCAATGGCAAGCACAGCACCTTTTGCCTGTGATCTTATGCCCCTTGAGCAGTGGCTGCAGTTTATTTTGCTGCCTAGAATGCAGACTTTAATCGAAACGGGGGCGCCATTGCCGACTCAAATTGCGATTGCCCCTATGGCTGAACATGTTTGGCTGGATATGCCCCCGCGCCAAACTTTAATTAGCCTATTAAATGAATTGGATATGTTGTTAAATGAATCAAGATGATATCTGGCTTGAAACGCCTGAAAATGCAGTGAATGTATCCCAAGAGGATGATTCAGAAGAGCAGGCGCCTGAGATTGAAATTCTTTATGAAGATGAGCATTTAGTGGCAATTCATAAACCCGCAGGCTTATTGGTCCACCGCAGTTATTTAGCGCGTCGGGAGCGATTTTTTGCCATGCAGCTGACCCGTGATTTAGTGGGCTGTCATGTGTTTCCTGTACATCGTCTCGACAGGCCGACATCCGGCGTGCTCTTGTTTGCCAAGAGTAGTGAAGTGGCCAATGCTCTGTGTGAGCAATTTGCCTCCCATACGATTGAAAAACAATATTTGGCTTTAGTGCGCGGTAATATGCATGAGAGCGGTATTTTAGATTATGCGCTTAAGGTTGAGTTGGATGAATTAGGCGATAAGAATGCCGATCCCAATAAAGCAGCGCAGGAGGCTGTGACGGCGTATGAGCCACTACTCAATACTGAAATCCCGTATCAGTCAGGCCGATATCCCACTAGCCGGTTCGCACTGGTACGCTTGAGTCCTAAAACGGGGCGTAAGCATCAGCTTAGAAGGCATATGGCACATTTACGCCACCCCATCGTCGGTGATACCACCCATGGCGACGGTAAGCAAAATGCATTTTTTCGTGAGCATTTCGGTATTAATCGCCTGTGGCTTATCGCAAAAAAACTCACCTTTACACATCCAATAACTCAAACTCGGCTCAGCATAGAAACCGAGCTCGAGTCCGAGTGGGAAACCGTGTTTGCCGAGCTAGGTTGGGACGAGGCGACCTTGAGTCAGCAAGCTGAGTTATTCATCGCCCAAGAGGCGTGAACAGCAAGCGGCCAATGCTTGATATGGTGATATCAACTTAGCAGCGTGAATAAAATTAAGTGCATTCACTTTGCTTTGTTATTGAAACTAAAGTCATCGAATTTAAAACGAGGTGGATTGCTTAATCGAGGATTTGTGGCGTTTGTGCTGTTTGTGGCCGCAGCTCTTGCATCATAACGGCTAAGGTTGAGAATCCAGACGTGAGTGCAAGTGGCGATATGAGATTTTGCTGGGCGGAGTGGAAGTAGTTTTTACGTCGAATATGGGTTGTTTTATGGTGCTGTTTGAGGTGTTTTTGGCGGGTGGACTGTCGCATTAGATATTTTCTCACGCTCAATGGCTTGATTTATAAAAAATTTGCGCCTTAGCTTGCTCATACGCTGAACAATAAAGTAAGGTCAGCCTAATAAGGTTTGCAACGCGATGTGGAGTGTATCATGAAAAAGGTGAATCTGGTGTTTGGCACTGTATATGGTAGTGCACAATTTGCCGCTGAAACCCTAGAGAAAGAAATGCAAGTTTTAGGTTATGATGTCACATTGTGGCAACCTAATGAGGTAGCAAGCTTTATTCCTCCTCAGGATGAATTGTTAGTGGTGGTGACTTCGACGACCGGACAAGGGGACTTACCCGATGATATTCAGTCTTGGTACCATAATCTTAAACATCTAGCACCCTACTTACCTGAGCTTAGATACAGTGTGATAGCTCTAGGTGATTCAAGTTATGAGACTTTCTGCGGTGCAGGTAAGTCTGTAGATGCACTCTTGAGTGAACTTGGCGCTAAGCCGCTGGTGGAATTACTCGAAATTGATGCCTGTGAAACCATGGAACCTGAGGTTGAAGCGATAAAATGGCTAGAACGCTGGAATCAAGTCGTCAAAACCGAGCTCGTCGCTTAGGTAGTTTCGTCAATCTACAGTGGTTTAAATTTGCCCAGCGCTTAAGCCAAGCGCTGCTTATTCCTATTGCCATTTTACCCGCAGCTGGGGTTATGCTCGGCTTAACTGTTAGTCCGATTCCTTTTATGCCCGAAGAGCTGACAGTGCTGATGCTGGCGGTAGGTAAACTCATTTTCGCCATTATGCCGATGTTATTTGCCGTGGCTGTCGCTATTGGTTTTTGTCGCGATCAAGGCATTGCCGCCTTTTCGGCAGTGTTTGGTTATGGGGTGATGACGGCGACGTTAGCCGCACTGGCCGATTTGTATCGACTTCCAACCCAACCTTTATTAGGAATGGATACCTTAGATACTGGAATTGCAGGTGGCATGATGCTCGGTGGTATCACTTGCCTCGCAGTCCGTTGGAGTCAATATATTCGCTTGCCTGCGATTTTCTCTTTCTTCGAGGGACGTCGCAGTGCATCTTTACTTATTATTCCCCTAGCGATGAGCCTAGGTTATGTACTCGCCCATGTGTGGCCACCCTTAGCTTTATTGATTGAGCGCGTATCCGACTGGGCGGTTTATCAAAAACCAGCCATTGCTTTTGGCGTGTATGGCGCATTAGAGCGGTTACTTATTCCCCTTGGCTTACATCATATTTGGAATGCGCCTTTTTACTTAGAGGTGGGCCAATATCAGTTATTGGGGCATGAAGTCGTTCGTGGTGAGGTGGCGCGCTATTTAGCAGGCGATCCGCAGGCGGGAAACCTTGCCGGTGGTTATCTGATTAAAATGTGGGGATTACCGGCGGCTGCACTGGCAATGTGGCGCTGTGCTGATCCCTCAGAGCGGAATCGCGTGGCGGGTATTATGCTCTCGGCGGGGGCGGCCAGTTGGTTAACTGGGGTGACTGAACCTATCGAATTTGCTTTTATGTTTGTGGCGCCGATTCTATTTATTATTCACGCCTTACTCACTGGGCTCGCTTATTTTGTCTGTATTATGCTGGATATTCACCACAGCATAGTATTCTCTCAAGGGCTGGTGGACTTTACGCTGCTATTTCCATTGTCCCGTAATGCCAGCTGGTTTATTTTCCTTGGGCCTTTAACCGCCATAATATATTACCTGTTGTTTAGACTGAGTATTTTAGCCTTTAATTTGAAAACTCCCGGTAGGCTTGAGCATAACGACAGTAAAGGACCTAAAGAAAGTTTACGGGCGATTATTGCGGCGCTCGGCGGGCGTGAAAATATCGTTGAACTTAATGCTTGTTTGACACGGTTACGCTTGAGCGTGCACAAGCCTGAGTTAGTCAATAAGGTGCGTTTGAGTCAGTTGGGTGCTAAGGGCGTGATTGTTATGGGCAAAGGTGTGCAGGTGGTTTATGGCACTAAGGCCGAAACCTTGCGTAAAGTATTGCAGCGTTACTTAGATACTCGCCGCTAGGATTGTGTTTTTACAAAATTAACTGCTTAATTTTTACATTTTATTGATTCAAGCCTCTGAAATATCATTTTTATTTTCGCATTATAGGGTTTTCATACTGTTCAGCATGATTTGCTATGGCAAACTCGATGTAGGGACAATATAGGAGAGCCAACTTTGCAACAAATGACTGAAACTCGCAGTAATACTTCGCCATCCATGGAACGTAAAATCTTACTGACGGATTGCGCCGATGCCCAAGGCCTTATCGCCAAAATCACCAGTGTTTGTTTTACCCATAAATTGAATATCATTAAAAACAGTGAGTTTGTGGATAATGCCCAAGGGCGTTTCTTTATGCGAACTGAGTTAGAGGGCATTTTTAACAGCGAACAGTTATTGCAGGATCTGCGTGACGTACTGCCTACGCAAAATCATATGACGTTAGTTAGCGCGGGTAAAAAACGCATTGTGGTGTTAGTCACAAAGGAAGCACACTGTTTAGGCGATTTGTTAATGAAAGCCTATTACGGTGGTTTAAGTGTCGAGATTGCCGCTGTGGTGGGTAACCATGATGCACTACGTGAATTGGCAGAGAAGTTTAACATCCCTTTTCATCTGGTGAGTCACGAAGGCTTAGACCGAATTCAACACGAGCAAGCACTGTTGGCTGCGGTATCTCAATACGAACCCGATTATTTAGTCTTGGCTAAGTATATGCGGGTATTAACGCCTGATTTTGTGGCGCAATATCCTAATCGCATCATCAACATCCATCATTCTTTTTTACCTGCTTTTATCGGTGCAGCACCCTATCGCCAAGCCTGGGAGCGCGGGGTGAAAATTATCGGTGCGACGGCGCATTTTGTGAATAATTGCCTCGATGAAGGGCCGATCATTAAACAAGACGTCATTCCCGTCGACCACAGTTATAGCGCCTTAGAAATGGCACGTGCTGGGCGCGATGTTGAAAAGAGTGTATTGAGTAAAGCGCTGCAATTAGTGCTCAACGAACAAGTGGTCGTGTACGGCAATAAAACGATCGTTTTCTAAGATGTAGGTGAGTCGTGGCAATGGCATGACATTCAGCGGCGTTTATTTTAACCCGCGTTTGTCATGAAATCAGCTATCATTATGTTTATTGGAGATTTTATAGTGCTCACATTGGGGTGAACATAGCGGTATAGTGTATTGCCCATGCTCGAATTACAGGTCGGAGTGCTGGATGTCAACTCGTCAAAGCCTTATCGTTGGAATGAAAGACTTGCCCGATAGTTTGAATTTATCTTGGGCACAGCTAGATGAGCAGTTTTGTGTGCTACGGATGAGCCAAGCCTTTTACAGCCGTTGCAAACGCTCTGCGGCGCAAATCATTAATCAACCCATTAGCCAATTGTTTAGTGCTTTTAATGCTGAACTATGCGCCGATATAGTGAGGCGACGCGGCCAAGAAATAGGTTTTCAATTACAAGATCATCGCGGCATACGTGTGCATCTCGCGCTGCATTCTTTGCCTGAAATGGGATGGTACTTGATTCTATCCGACATCAATTTTGAAGATCCGCAGATGAAGGAGTTGCACTCGGATTATCGTCGAGCGATTCAAGCCAGCGATGCTTGGCTGCAACACATTGAAGATGTGATTAAATCCTCCCAAGAAGAAGTATTTAAAGTCGCAGTTTCTAAGGCTATGTCGCTCACTGGCAGTCGATATGGCTTTATTCTGTTGCATAACGAAAAGTTAAAAACACTCACACTTGCTGCGCGTTCTGAGTATCCCCATGCAGAGGCTAATCAAGCCGATTTTGTTGAAGATAATACCCAAGTGTCAGAACTTGAAAGCCGCGTATGGCTCGAATGTGTGCGAGATTATAAGCCGATCATCCAAAATCAAACCGACTCCCAAAGGCGCTTAGGGGATTTGCCCTTAGATAAACTGCTACTTGGAGGGCGTTACTTGGCGGTGCCGATTTTATTTCGCAGTCGCTTAGTGGGCATGCTGTGCGTGGTCGACCGTAACGAGCCTTATAGTCGTAATGATGCGAGATCATTACTGACTTTTGCCAGCATTTTATGGCACAGCATTGAACTACCACGCACATTGCGCGCGGTATCCCGCCAGTCCAAAATCATTAAAGCGCAAAAAGAGCAATTATCTCAATCGTTAACCCAGCTTATTAGTGCTATTTCTGAGGCATTAGAACTGAAAGATGCCTATACCGCAGGGCATCAAAAGTCGGTGGCGCAATTAAGTTATTTGATTGGTGAGAAATTAGGTTTAGACCCGCTGCGTTTAGAAGGGCTGAAGATTGGTGCCTTAGTTCATGATATCGGCAAGTTAGCGATTCCATCGCAGATCTTGACAAAACCGTCAAAACTTTCAAAAGAAGAATACGCATTAATACAGACTCATCCACTCCATGGTGCTGAAATTATTGAGGATGTGGAGTTTCCTTGGCCCATTAAAGAGATGATTTTACAGCATCATGAGCGACTCGATGGCTCAGGTTATCCCGCGGGCTTAAAGGATAAGGCGATTTTATATGAGGCGAAAATTATTGCCGTCGCCGATGTTGCCGATTCGATATTGTCCCATAGGCCTTATCGCCCATCGTTAGGGCTGGAGAAAATGACTGAAGTATTGCGTGCGGGTAAAGGGACACTTTTTGACACTGAGATAGTCGAAACCTGTTTAGCGATTTTGATTAATCGAGAGTTGAGTATTAGCGATCATATCGGCGCTGCGCCGCTTGAACCTTTAGTCACGATTTCACTCGACCATGAGTTAGTTGATATTAAGCGTTTACTTACGACTGCCCATGCTAAGGTGGCCGTGGTATTGGATGAGCAACATAAGATACTTGGGGTGATCACGAGTCGCTTACTGGAACATTGGTTTAGCCCATTACTTGGCACTGCAGCTGAGCGTGAACTGGATAGGGCATCACTGCATAAAAAAGCCCATCAGATCATGGAGCATTCAGTGCCTATTATCAGTGAGGTGGCCACATCGGAAGATGCATTACTGCAGTTGAATTTACTAGACTCAGAATATCTTGTGGTGGTGAACAAAGCGCAGCAGCCATTGGGGATTATCGGCTGGCGGGCCATTGCCATGACGAGAAATGCATTCCGTGAGGTAGAGCGTTTGATTTAATTGCTTTATTAGACAGTTATTATAAAGCTGGGCAGTGATCGCTTAATCGTAGGTTAAATAGTTCTGATAATAAAAAAGATGCCCTTAGGCATCTTTTTTATGGAACTCATGTTATCGAACGAATGCTGTGACTGTTAATCAACAATACGCAGTAATTCGTTGATACCCACTTTACTACGGGTTTTTGCATCGACTTTCTTAACGATAATAGCGGCATAGAGGCTGTACTTGCCACAGGCTGATGGCAGGTTGCCAGAAACGACAACAGAGCCTGCTGGTACACGACCGTAATGCACTTCGCCGGTTTCGCGATCATAAATTCGAGTGCTTTGGCCGATATACACGCCCATGGAAATCACTGAGCCTTCTTCAACCACAACGCCTTCAACAATCTCAGAACGCGCACCGATAAAGCAGTTATCTTCGATGATGGTTGGGCCCGCTTGCAATGGCTCAAGTACGCCACCAATACCTACGCCGCCAGATAAATGCACATTTTTACCGATTTGTGCACATGAGCCAACGGTCGCCCAAGTATCAACCATAGTGCCTTCATCAACATAAGCACCTAAGTTCACATAAGATGGCATCAACACGGTATTTTTACCTATGAATGAGCCTTTACGCACTGTAGCCGAAGGCACCACGCGAATGGCTTCCGCTTTAAAGCGAGCTTCATCATATTCGGCAAATTTTAACGGCACTTTATCGAAGTATTTGGTTTCGGCGCCATCGATAACCACGTTATCGAAAATACGGAAGGACAGTAATACCGCCTTTTTCAGCCACTGGTGTACGTGCCATTGTCCGTCGATTTTCTCGGCGACACGGACTTCACCTTTATCGAGCATATTGATGACATTTTGCACATCGCTGCGCACACCTGCGTCAACTGTGCTTGGTGTGATGTCGGCGCGTGCTTCAAAAGCCGCCTCAATACGTTGGCGTAAAGCCTCCATTTACTTCTCCCACTGGTCTCGTTAATTAACTGATTCGATATTCTTTGCACTCAGGGCACTGATTAAAGCGTCCCTGAGGGTATTCTCTTGGTTTTCGTTAAGTTGCAAGCCGTCATTGGTCTGCAGCATAAAAAAGTCTTCGGCTCGCTCACCAATGGTGGTGATTTTGGCCGCGAGTAATGTTGTGTTGCAACGGTAAAAGATATCCCCAACTTTTGCCAGTAATCCTGGCGAATCTAAGGCGATAAGCTCCATCATACTTGTACCATGACGACTGCTTTCGAGGAAACTCACTTGTGTCGGCACATTAAAAGGTTTCATCTTGCGCGATAGTTTTCTAAAGCGCGGCAGTTTTGGACTGTCGCTCGACAGGGCTTTCTCAAGCGCTTTACGGATACTTTGAATGCGTGAAAGCTGGCTAACGGGCTCACCATCCTGCTCTAAGATCACAAAGGTATCGAGAGCATAATTATCTTTTGACGTCATGATGTTGGCATCATGGACGTTGATATTTTTATTGTCGAGTACCGCCATCACAGTTGCGAACAATTTAGGTCTGTCTTGGCAATAGACAAATAGCTCAGTACCACCACGGGTGGTGTGTTTGGACACTAAGACTAAGGGCTCATCCTGTTGTTTGTGCTTTAAAATCGCTTCGGCGTGCCACGCGACTTGATTTGGCTGGTGGCGTAAAAAGTAATCTGCCTTAAAACGTTGCCACAGGGCATCGAGATCTTTCTCTTTCAATCCGCGGCGCAGCAGTTCTTTTTTTGCCTTGGCTTGGTATTCACGCACTCTGGCACGAATATCGACGGGTTTTTCTTTACCGCGGGCGAGCACTCTTTGGGTCGAAAAGTACAAGTCGCGTAGCAGTGAGCCTTTCCAGTTGTTCCAGGTTTTTTCGTTGGTGGCGCAGATATCGGCGACGGTTAAGCAGTACAGATAGCTTAAATGCACGGCATCGCGGACTTTATTGGCAAAGTCGGCCACCACATCGGGATCGGAAATATCACGGCGCTGGGCGGTGACAGACATCACCAAGTGATTCTCAACCAGCCAAGCGACTAGACGGCCATCGTGATCATTTAATCCATGCAGCTTACAAAAGGCGAGGGCATCGCTGCTGCCAAGTTTACTGTGATCGCCACCGCGGCCTTTGGCGATATCATGGAAGATAGCGCCTAATACGAGTAAACCTTTTTTAGGCAGTTGGTTGATGAGAATCGAGCCTAAGGGAAATTCTTCTTTTTGTTCGGCTTGGGAAAAACGCTCGATATTGAGCAGTAATCTGTGGGTGTGTTCATCGACCGTATAGGCGTGGAACAGGTCGAACTGCATCTGGCCTTCAATATTTCGCCATGCGGGTAGATAGGCCGATAACACACCGTGTTTATGCATTAAAGACAAAGCAACAATGCCGCGAGGGTGGCGCAGAATTTCCATAAAGGCTTGGCGACAAAGCGGGTTTTCTTGCAAGGCTTGCGGTTGGGCGCGTCTTGCTCGGCGCAGCGAACGCAGCGTTGGTGCGTAGATACCTTTGATGTTGGAGTTTTTAGCGACTAACAAAAACAGCCGGACAATTTCTTCGCCGCTATCGAAAAGATCATCGCTTAGCGCTTCAATAAAAGTGCCGCGGCGCTGGTAGTGTTTATCTATCGATTGAATTTCTAAAGCTTTTGTATGGCCCAATGTTGCCCGTTTAAACAGCTGCAGCAACATTTCGTTTAGCTCCATCACTCGGCGTACCGTTCGATAGTAACGTTTCATCATTTGCTCAACAGCAAGCTGGGTGGCGTCTTCATACCCCATAAGCTCGGCAACTTGGCGTTGTACATCAAAGAGTAAGCGATTTTCATCGCGACCGACCACCATGTGCAGGGCAAAGCGTAACTTCCACAAAAAGTGCTGACATTCGAGCAGCTCTTCTAATTCACCGGGCTCTAAAAAGTCGTATTGGACTAATTCTTCGAGGCGAGCGGCGCCAAAGTGACGCATGGCTACCCAAGCAATGGTTTGAATATCCCTAAGACCACCGGGACAACTCTTGATATTGGGTTCTAAATCGAAGGCACTGGCTCTGGCATGGCGGGCATTTTGCTCATCCCGTTTTGCGATAAAAAAATCGCTTGAAGTCCAAAAGTCACTCTGACGAATCGCATCATAAAGTTGATCGAATAAAAATTCGGGCCCTTCGAGCAATCGTGCCTCTAACAGGTTGGTGGCTATGGTGATGTCTTCACGGCCGAGGATAATCGTGTCGTTTAACGTACGGACACTGTGGCCGATTTCCAGATTGGCATCCCACAGAAAGGCAATAAACTGACTGAGTGCCGCTTCGGCGGCGGGTGACAAGATATCATTAAACAGGAACAGCAAGTCGACATCCGAGTGGGGATGCAGCTCCCCACGGCCATAGCCGCCCACGGCAATCAAGGCAATATTATATTCCCTTAGACCGTGCTGTTCCCAAGCTTGCTTGACAAGGGCATCGACAAATTGACAGCGCTGCGTGACGAGCTCTTCAATCGGGGTTTTAGCCTTAAAACTGGCCAAAAGAATCTGATTCTGTTCGATTAATGATTGTTTAGCGAGCAGAGCTATATTCATCGAGTCCCTTGTTTTTATGCTTGTTAGTGTGGCCTATCGCTCGTGATTGATGATACGTGGGAAATCCTCATCCTCACGCAGGGTAAGTACTTCAACCCCTTTTTCAGTCACCAGTAAGGTATGTTCCCACTGGGCTGAATTTTTACCATCGGAGGTCGTTACCGTCCACTTATCATCGCGATCGAGTATGGTCGTGTGGCGACCAGCATTGATCATAGGTTCAATGGTGAAACACATGCCTGGGCGTAATACTGTGTTATCGCCGTTACGGTAATGCATAACCTGAGGTTCTTCATGGAAACCCGAGCCAATACCGTGGCCACAATAATCTTGCACGATGGAATATTTCTCAAGGCCTGTTTTACTTGCTTTGATGAATTTTTCGATAGTATTGCCGATTTCACCCAGTTTTAAACCTGGACGAACCTTACGAATAGCTAAATACAGGCTTTCTTGCGCGATGCGGCACAGACGTTTGTCCTTCGCACTCACTTCACCGATTAAAAACATCATCGAGGTATCGCCATGATAACCGTCTTTAATCACTGTGATGTCGATATTGAGGATATCGCCTTCTTTCAATGGTGGGTTGTCGTTTGGAATGCCGTGGCAAATCACATGGTTTACAGAAGTACAAATGGATTTGGGAAAACCATGGTAGTTAAGCGGCGCCGAAATCGCACCTTGCTCTTCGGTATATTTGGCGCAGAGGTCATTGAGCTCATTGGTGGTCACGCCCGGTTTAACATGCGGCGCGATCATTTCTAATACCTGTGCGGCTAGTTTGCCCGCAGCACGCATTTTTTCAATTTCTTCAGCGGTCTTGATGACTATACTCATTGCGTTTTCTCTTGTGTCTTTAATGTCTGTTGGCCACGCAACCTAATGCAAAAATTTGTGCTTTAGGGCTATTTATGGTATAAAGCGCGCCGTTATGTTTAAGTCTTGATGAATTGTCCAAGCCAGCTTTTGCGCTGCTTTGATACTTGCAAGACTAAAGATGGCGGCCATTATACATGGCTATTTGTCTAAATACTAAATCACACACGTGTCGACACATTCTTCGGGGTGCCCTCAGTTGTTATATAAGGGGTCGAAGACATGGGATACGTGGAGGTCTAACCCCCTAAATTTTAAGGTAATAGAAATGACTACAGTTTCAATGCGCGATATGCTTCAGGCCGGTGTCCACTTCGGTCACCAAACCCGTTACTGGAACCCAAAAATGAAGCCATTCATTTTCGGTGCTCGCAACGGTGTTCACATCATCAACCTTGAGCATACTGTGCCAATGTTCAATGAAGCGCTAGCTTTCATCAGCAACGTAGCTTCAAAGAAAGGTAAAGTATTATTCGTTGGTACTAAACGTGCTGCTGGCGAAGCGATCAAAGAAGCTGCTCTGTCTTGTGACCAGTACTATGTTGATCACCGCTGGTTAGGCGGTATGCTGACTAACTGGAAAACCGTTCGTCAGTCAATCAAACGTCTGAAAGAACTGGAAAGCCAATCAGTAGACGGTACTTTCGACAAGCTGACCAAGAAAGAAGCGCTGATGCGTACTCGTGAGCTTGAAAAGCTGGAAAAATCTTTAGGTGGTATTAAAAACATGGGCGGCCTGCCAGACGTATTATTCGTCATTGGTGCTGACCATGAGCATATCGCTATTAAAGAAGCTAACAACCTGGGTATCCCTGTTGTTGCAGTTGTTGATACTAACTCTGCGCCAGATGGTGTTAACTACATCGTTCCTGGTAACGACGACGCTATGCGTGCTATCCGCCTGTACACTTCTTCTGTTGCTGCTGCTGCAAAAGCTGGCCGTGGTCAAGATTTGGCTGTTCAAGCTGAGCAAGACGGTTTCGTAGAAGCCGAATAATAATAAGGCGGGATGATTATCATCACCCTTATTAACCAAGATTTTTGATTGGTTAACAGGGGCCATTCGGCCCCTGTTTTATATCTGCAAATTAGTCGATTTTTTATAGAGGATTTAACAATGGCAATTACTGCTGCCCAAGTTAAAGAACTGCGCGACCGTACTGGCGCAGGCATGATGGATTGTAAAAACGCTCTGACAGAAGCTAACGGCGACATGGAGTTAGCAATTGACAACATGCGTAAGTCTGGCGCTGCTAAAGCGGCTAAAAAAGCGGGTAACATCGCTGCTGACGGTACAATTCTGATCAAGAATGGCGAAGGTTTCGCTGCGCTATTAGAAGTTAACTGTCAAACTGACTTCGTTGCTAAAGATTCAAACTTCTTAGCATTCGCGAACGCAGTATTAGATGCTGCTGCAGCATCTAAAGTGACTCTTGAAGATTTAAAAGCACAGTTCGAAGATGCACGCGTTGCATTGGTAACTAAAATCGGTGAAAACATCAACATTCGTCGTGTTGAGTACATCGATGGTGCAAACCTATCTTCATACCGTCACGGTGAGCGCATTGGCGTTGTTGTTGCCGGTGAAGCTGACGAAGAAACCTTAAAGCACATCGCAATGCACGTTGCTGCTTCTAAGCCTGAATACGTGAACCCAGAAGATGTTCCTGCAGAAATTGTTGCAAGAGAACAAGCTCTGCAAATCGAAATGTCAATGAACGAAGGCAAATCGGCAGAGATCGCTGAGAAGATGGTTCTTGGTCGTATGAAGAAGTTTACCGGTGAGATTTCTCTGACTGGTCAAGCTTACATCATGGAACCAAAGAAAACTGTTGGCGAAATTCTGAAAGAGAAAGGCGCTAAAGTCACTAACTTCATTCGTTTAGAAGTGGGTGAAGGTATTGAGAAGAAAGAAGAAGATTTCGCGGCTGAAGTTGCTGCTCAAATCGCTGCTTCTAAAAAGGCTTAATCGCCAACGCTAAATACCCCCAAGACCGCGGCAATAGCTGCGGTCTTGTTATGACCAGGATAAAAATTATGAGCACCAATCCAAAACCCGCATTTAGACGCATTCTTCTTAAATTAAGTGGCGAAGCACTGATGGGCGACGAAGGCTTCGGCATCGACCCTAAAGTATTAGATCGCATGGCTCAGGAAGTGAAAGAGCTGGTTGAGCTGGGTATTCAGGTGGGTGTGGTTATTGGTGGTGGTAATCTGTTTCGCGGTGAAGGCCTAGCAAAAGCAGGCATGAACCGTGTGGTGGGCGATCACATGGGTATGCTGGCAACGGTTATGAACGGCTTGGCAATGCGAGACGCCCTGCACCGTGCCTATGTTAATGCTCGTCTGATGTCAGCTATCCCGTTAAAGGGTGTGTGTGATGATTACAATTGGGCTGAAGCGATCAGCTTGCTAAAATCTGGCCGAGTGGTTATTTTTGCTGCCGGTACAGGTAATCCTTTCTGCACGACCGATTCTGCGGCCTGTTTACGCGGCATTGAAATCGAAGCTGAAGTCGTATTGAAAGGCACTAAAGTCGACGGTGTATACTCCGAAGACCCAATGAAGAACCCAGACGCCGTTAAGTATGATGAAGTGACTTATGCGGAAATTCTGGAAAAAGAATTAAAAGTAATGGACTTAGCCGCCTTTACTATGGCGCGTGATCACGACATGCCTATTTTAGTCTTCAACATGAACAAGCCCGGCGCTCTACGCCGCGTTATCATGGGTGAAGAAGAAGGCACGCTGATCAGAGCGAAAAAAGTTATTTAATGACCAAGAAGGACATTTAACGTGATTGAGAACATTAAGAAAGATGCGCAAGAGCGTATGGGTAAATGCGTTGACGCGACTAAAAACCAAATGGCAAAAGTGCGTACCGGTCGTGCCCACCCAAGCCTGCTGGATTCCATTCAAGTCTCTTACTACGGCACTATGACGCCACTAAACCAAGTGGCTAACGTGGGCGTTGAAGATTCACGCACTTTGTCTGTGACTGTGTTTGACCGTAGTGCTATCCAAGCCGTTGAAAAGGCTATTATGAGCTCTGATTTAGGTCTGAATCCTATGTCAGCTGGCGCGACATTACGTATTCCATTACCCGCGTTGACTGAAGAACGTCGTAAAGACTTCATCAAAGTGGTGCGTAACGAAGCTGAAAACGGTCGTATTGCTATCCGTAACGTGCGTCGTGATGCGATTTCTGAAGTGAAAAAGCTTGAAAAAGCTAAAGCTTGTACTGAAGATGATGTGCGTCGCAGTGAAGAAGAAGTGCAAAAGTTCACCGATGCTCACATTAAAAAGGTCGATGAGATTTTAGCGGCCAAAGAAATTGAGTTGATGGAAGTCTAATCTCAGTTCGATAAGCTAGAGTTGATGCGCCGTGTAGGGGTATACTACACGGCGTTTGTCTATTTTAAAGGGCTGTATTAGATGTCATCCACAGTGGAACTTGATCCGCACCCTAGGACGAGTGAGAGTGATTTATACACTCAAACGACCTTGCCGGGACAATTACCCGAACTCGTGAAACAGTCGTTACCTAAGCATGTTGCTATTATCATGGATGGCAATGGGCGTTGGGCACAAACCCAAGGTAAACCACGAGTGATGGGACATAAGGCTGGTGTTAAGGCCGTTAGAAGAGCCGTAAGCACGGCAAGCCAATTAGGCATTGAATCGCTAACCTTATTCGCATTTTCTAGCGAGAATTGGCGTAGACCCGATAAAGAAGTCAGCTTGCTGATGGAGTTGTTTTTTACCGTATTACAGCGCGAAATTAAATTGCTGGATAAGAATCAGGTTAAGCTCAACATTATTGGCGATATCAGCCGCTTTTCGGCGCGATTACAGAAGCAAATTGCTGCTGCTCAAGAGAAGACATCTCGCAATACTGGCTTGATTCTAAATGTTGCGGCTAACTATGGTGGCCGTTGGGACATACTTCAAGCAGCACAAAAATTAGCGGAAAAGGTCGAAACTGGCGAAATGACCAGCAGTCAGTTCACCGAAGAAGCCTTAAGTGCACATTTGTGCATGCAAAATCAGAGTGAAGTTGATTTAATGATCCGCACGGGCGGGGACTGTCGCATCAGTAATTTTGTGCTGTGGCAGGCGGCCTATGCAGAATTGGTGTTTACCGACACCCTTTGGCCTGATTTCGATGAACAGGCTTTTCATGAAGCGATAGCCATTTTTGCAAGTCGCCAGCGCCGTTTTGGTCTGACTGGAAGTCAGATTGATGAGATGCGTGCATTGTAAAACCTCATGAGGGATTTTTTTTGCTAAAACAACGAATAATAACAGCAACTTGGTTAGTTCCATTAGTTTTAGGGGCGATATTTTTGCTCCCTGCCAGCTACTTCGCCTGGGCCTTAGTTGCCGTCTTCCTTATTGCAGCAAAGGAATGGGGAAGAATTATCGATAATCAGTGTGATGTCACTCAGTGGAGCTTTACCTTCACAGTTGGTATCTTATTGGTGGCAATTAATCTTATTGTGCCAATCGATGCAGTTTGGTTAAGCCATCAGTTACATCCTATCTATTTGGCCATTCTCTATATTGGTGCATTCTGGTGGTTAGCATCACTATTATTAGTGGTAACTTATCCTAAAAGCGCTAAGTTCTGGCAAAAGAATCCTATGTTTAAGTCCATGTTTGGACAGTTAACCTTAGTGCCTTGCTTTGTTGCTCTTATCGCACTCAAATCCATTAGCTCACAAACTTCACCCTATTACGGCCCAGTATTAGTACTGTTAGTGATGTTGATTGTGTGGGCCGCTGATTCTGGGGCTTACTTCGTCGGTAAAGCGATAGGTAAAACGAAACTGATGCCTGCAGTGAGCCCTGCTAAAACCTTGGAAGGCCTACTTGGTGGTTTAGTGACGACTATGCTCGTGGTTGCAGGTGTTATGTATTATTCACCAGAGCAAGAACTGGGTTTAGTTGTGGCAGTGACCTTATTTGTTGCTTTAGTGTCAGCGCTGGGCGATTTATCTGAGAGTATGTTTAAGCGTGCGGCCTGTATTAAAGATTCTGGCACTATTTTGCCCGGTCACGGCGGCGTGCTCGACCGCATCGACAGCCTGACTGCAGCCTTGCCGGTGTTTACCCTGATCTACATTGCATTCTGGATGTAACGCTATGCAAAATATGGTGATTTTGGGTGCTACCGGTTCAATTGGTGCTAGTACCTTAAGCGTGATTTCGGCTAATCCATTGGCTTATAGCATCTATGGATTGGTGGCCAATGCGAGCGTTGATAAGATGCTGGCTTTGTGTGTAGCCCATAAACCGAAAGTCGCACATATGGTGGATGAAGAGGCTGCGAAACAGTTACGCGCCGTTTTACCCGCTGCGCTCAATATCCAAGTCACTACTGGCATAAACGATTTACTCGGTTTAGTGACGGCTGCCGAAGTGGATACCGTAATGGCAGCGATTGTCGGGGCGGCAGGGCTAGTACCAACCCTTGAAGCCGTGAAGGCGGGAAAGCGAGTATTACTGGCCAATAAAGAAGCTTTAGTCATGTCGGGTGAGTTGTTTATTGAGGCGACTAAGCGCTCTGGTGCTGTGCTATTGCCCGTGGACAGTGAGCATAATGCTATCTTTCAATGTTTACCCCTAGAAGTGCAGGCTAACCTCGGCCGTTGCGATTTAGCTGCGTCGGGTATATCCCATATTTTGTTAACCGGTTCTGGCGGACCTTTCCTGCGGTCGGATCTTGCGACACTTGCGGCCATGACGCCTGCCCAAGCCTGTAAACACCCTAATTGGTCCATGGGACCTAAAATCTCTGTTGACTCCGCCACTATGATGAATAAGGGTTTAGAGTTCATTGAGGCGCGGTGGTTGTTTAATACTCAGGCTGAGCAACTTAAAGTGGTTATTCATCCGCAAAGCGTGATCCACTCTATGGTGCAGTACCGTGATGGTTCGGTTATCGCCCAAATGGGTAACCCAGATATGCGCACACCGATTGCCCATTGCATGGCTTATCCGCAAAGAATTCATTCGGGCGTTGAACCTTTAGATTTTTTCAAAGTCGGACAGTTAAGCTTTTATGAACCTGATTTTGAACGTTTCCCCTGTTTGGCTTTGGCTATGGAGGCGTGTGCCCAAGGCCAAGAGGCTACAACCGTATTAAACGCTGCCAATGAGGTCGCTGTTGAAGCATTCTTGCAGGGGCAAATTGGTTTTACACAAATTGCAAAAGTGAATGAGGCTTGTTTAGTCACTGTGCCTAAACGTCCTATGGGCAGCATAGAAGATATTTTAGCCTTAGATGCGCAAACCCGCGTCTATGCGCGTGAGACATTAGCAAGCATCGCTTAGCAATAGCTGAGTGATTAAATTTATAACGTAAGGAGTGGGATGTTAGATTTTTTATGGAACTTAGGTTCTTTCATCGTTGCACTGGGTCTGTTAATTACTGCCCACGAATACGGCCATTTCTATATCGCGCGACGTTGTGGCGTGAAAGTCGAACGTTTCTCCATTGGTTTTGGTAAGGCTATTTGGCGCCGTGTTGGTAAAGACGGCACTGAATATGTGTTAGCCATGATCCCCCTTGGCGGCTATGTCAAAATGCTCGATGAGCGTGTTGAAGACGTTCCCGATGAATTAAAAGATCAAGCGTTCAATCGTAAAACCGTATGGCAACGTATTGCGATTGTGGCCGCAGGTCCAATTGCTAACTTTATTTTTGCCATCGTTGCCCTGTATTTTATGTATCTGATTGGTGTGCCATCACTTAAGCCTGTGATCACCTCGACGACCCCCGGGACTGCTGCTGCGCAAATTCAAATCACAGAGCCAATGCAAATAACGGCCATTTCCGGTCAGGCTGTGCGTAACTGGGAAGAAGTGAATTTAGCTTTAGTCGGCCACATAGGTGATGAAAGTCTGAGTGTATCGCTAACGCCATTGAATGGTTTGCAAGGTTTGGATTCTAGTGCGCGGTCTTACACCTTAGATACGCGTAATTGGCGTTTTGATCCTGAAAAAGAATCCCCGATTACGGCATTAGGGTTAGGTATTTATCGTCCCGAAATCGTCCCCACCATTGCTGCGATTAGTCCTGACAGTGCCGCTGCAAATAGTGAGCTAAAAGTCGGTGACACCTTAGTCGCAATAAATGGTAAAAATTATACCGATTGGCAGGCTTTTGTTGACATTATTCAACATTCTGCCAATGTGCCTGTGAGTTTAACTGTGCGTCGCAATGGCGAACAGTTTAATGTGGCAGTGACACCCTTAAGCAGTAAAAATGCCGATGGCCAAGAGATAGGTATGCTCGGGGTGAGCCCGACCCAAGCACAATGGCCAGACAATATGCGTTTACAACTTGAATATGGACCAATCGATTCTTTCGGCATAGCAGCGGATAAAACATGGCAACTTGTTGCTGTGAGCTTTAAGATGATTGGCAAATTATTTACCGGCGATGTGTCGGTGAAAAACCTGAGTGGACCCATTTCGATCGCACAGGGTGCGGGCAGTAGTGCAAACTATGGCTTGGTCTATTTTCTCGGGTTCCTCGCGCTCATCAGCGTCAATTTAGGCATCATTAACTTGCTGCCTTTACCTGTGCTCGATGGGGGACACCTGCTGTATTACTTTATTGAAGTAATAACTGGTAAACCTGTACCTGAAAAGGTGCAGGAAATAGGATTCAGATTTGGGGCAGCAATACTGCTGATGTTGATGAGCGTTGCGCTTTTCAATGATTTTGCCCGACTCTGAGCAAGGACAGACTAATAATTAGAAGTGCTCTATGAGATTGAATAAACTTTTTGCCTCGATGTTATTCGTCGGTGCGTCGTTTTCAGGGACTGTGTTGGCAGATACTTTCCAACCGTTTGAAGTGACCGACATCCAAGTTGAAGGTTTGCAACGAGTTGCACTCGGTGCTGCCTTGTTAAGCTTACCAGTAAAAGTAGGTGACACTGTTGACCAGTTAAGAATCCAGCAAGCGATTAAAAGCTTGTATGCATCGACTAACTTTGAAAATGTCTCCGTGAGCCGAGATGGCGGCGTATTAGTGGTGAAAGTCACTGAACGTCCCACCATCAGTGCCGTGACATTCGATGGCAACAAAGACATTAAAGACGAACAGTTACAGGAAAGTCTGGACGGTTCTGGCGTTAAAGTCGGTGAGTCGCTCGATCGTACTATGTTGACTGGTATTGAAAAGGGTCTGCAGGATTTCTACTACGGCGTGGGTAAATACGGCGCGAAAGTGGAAGCCCAAGTGATTAACTTACCCCGTAATCGGGTTGAGCTGAAATTTAAGTTTACCGAAGGTTTAGCGGCCGAAATCCGCCAAATTAACGTGGTCGGTAACAAAGAGTTCACCGATGCTGAACTGATCGGCATGTTGGAACTTAAAGATTATGTGGCTTGGTGGGATCTGTTTGGTGAGCGTCGTTATCAGAAGCAAAAACTGCAGGCCGATCTCGAGACCATCAAAACCTATTATCACAATAAAGGTTATATCCGCTTCGAAGTCACCTCGACTCAAGTGGCTATGACGCCTGACCGTAAAGGTTTATATATCACCATCAACGTAGATGAAGGTGAGAAATATAAAGTTAAAGAAGTAAACCTGACGGGTGATTTGATGGGTCGTGAAGAGTTGATGAAATCAATTCTGCCAATCAAAGCGGGTGATATGTACAACGGCGGTGACGTGACTTTCACCGAAGAAATGTACAGCAAGTATTTAGGCCGCTTCGGTTATGCTTACCCTGAAGTGAAAACCTACCCTGAAATTGATGATAAGACTAAAGAAGTCACCTTAAACATCAATGTTAAACCGGGTAAACGTGTTTACGTACGGGCGATTAACTTCACTGGTAACACAGTGACTAAAGATGAAGTGATGCGCCGTGAGCTGCGTCAGATGGAAGGCGCTTGGTTAAACTCAGCGCAAGTTGAGCAATCTAAAGCGCGTCTTAACCGTTTGGGCTTCTTCGAAACCGTTGACACTGAAACCATTCAAGTGCCAGGTACCGATGATTTAGTCGATGTTGCGGTTAAAGTGAAAGAGCAGCCGTCGGGCTCATTCAACGCGGGTGTCGGTTATGGTACTGAATCAGGTCTGAGTTTGCAGTTTGGTGTACAGCAAAACAACTTCTTAGGCACAGGTAATCAAGCGGGTATTAGCTTGAGCACCAACAAGTACTCTAAAAACGTTAACTTATCCTATACCGATCCGTACTGGACAAAAGACGGTGTGAGTTTAGGCGGGAGCGTTTATTGGAGTGAGTTTGATGCCAATGAAGCTAACTTAGAACGCTATAAAAACAGTTCGTATGGTGTGGCGCTTAACTCGGGTTTCCCGATTAACGAATACAACCGTATCAATGGTGGTATTGGCTATCGTCACAACACGATTTCTGAGATCTCAGCTTATGAGCAGGCACTGCGTTTCTATAACATCTATCGTGATGACGATCCAAACGCGGACTTAAGTTTCGATAACTTCGAACTCAGCCTGGGCTGGTATCGTAGCACCTTGAACCGTGGCACTTTCCCAACAGATGGCTCGTCCCAGCGTCTGAACGGCAAAATGACTTCGCCAGGGTCTGATTTACAGTATTTTAAGACAGACTTTGACACTAACTACTATTTCCCTGTTAACCGCAGTCAGAGCGTTGTGCTCTTGGCCCGTGGTCGATTAGGTTATGGTAACGGTTATGGTCAATTTAATGATAATGACCAAATTTTACCTTTCTGGGAAAACTATTACTCAGGTGGTAGTAGCTCGCTACGTGGCTTTAAGTCGAACTCTGTAGGTCCACGTTCATTCTATCTCTATCGAGGTAGTGAGCCGTGTGCACCGGATCCATCGGGCGATGGCTGTAGCTTGCCTGGCGATCCTAATAGTATCCAAGTCAGTTCTGGCCGCTCTATCGGTGGTAATGCCCTTGCAACGGCAAGTATGGAGTTGATTGTACCAACCCCATTCCTGGATGAGGCTTACACTAACTCAGTTCGTACTAGTTTCTTCGTCGATGCGGGTAACGTCTGGGATACTGAGTTTGATTACGAGTCATATCAAACACTTCCGGCGGACGAGTTTGCTAAGTTACAAGACTATAGTGATCCAGCTCGCCTGCGCGCCTCTTGGGGCTTGAGTGTTCAATGGTTATCACCTATGGGACCTATGGTGTTCAGCTTGGCGTGGCCGCTTAAAGAATATGAAGGTGACCAAACGGAGATCTTCTCTTTCAATATTGGCAAAACTTTTTAAAAGGCATACACTCGGCAAGTTTTGCTGACAATAACAAGGTAACAAGGAGTTTATTTTGAACAAGATGGTAAATTGCGCGCTGATGACGTTAGTTTTGTTAGGCGCGCCGTTAGTGGCACATGCTGAGAAAATTGCCGTAGTGGATATGGGCGCTGTGTTTGAACAGCTCCCACAACGTGAACAGATCTCTCAATCTCTGAAGAAAGAGTTTGGTGATCGCGTAGCTGATGTCCAAAAAATGCAAGAAGAAATGCGTTCTCTGATGGAGAAGCAGCAACGTGATGGTGCGTTAATGAACGATGCACAAAAAACTGAGCTGGTTCGTAAAATGGAATCGCTAAAATCTGAATATCAGTTAAAAGGCAAAGCATTGGATGAAGACCTACGTCGTCGCCAAGGTGAAGAGCAAAATAAACTGTTAGTTAAAGTGCAAAAAGCCATCAACACTATCGCTGAAAAAGACCAATATGATTTGGTATTACAACGTGGTGCTGTCATTTATGTTAAGCCTAACGCTGACATCAGTGGCAAAGTGGTTGAAGCCTTAAGCAAAGGCAAGTAATAGATGAATAGTGTGACTTTAAAAGAGCTATGCCTGTTATTAGACGGTGATATCCAAGGCGACGAAACGCTAATTATTAATAGTGTGGCGACCTTAGAAAATGCCAAGGCGGGTCAGATCTCTTTTTTAGCCAACAGTAAATACCGCTCTCAGCTTGAGGCAACTCAAGCGAGTGCGGTGTTATTGTCAGCTAAAGATGCGCAGGATTATCAAGGTACTGCGTTAATTGTAAAAGATCCATATGTCGGTTTTGCTCGTGTTGCTCAGTATTTGGACACGACACCCAAAGCGGCGGTGGGTATCCATCCTTCGGCACAAATTGATCCTTCAGCCCATTTAGGGGAAGGTGTCGCTATTGGCGCGAATGCTGTGATTGGTGCGAACGTCATTTTAGGTGAAAATGTGCAGATTGGTGCCGGTGTTGTGCTGGGACAAGATGTGGTTATTGGCTCAAAAACACGTTTGTGGGCTAATGTCACCGTCTATCACGATGTGCATTTAGGACAGGATTGTATTATCCATTCGGGTGCCGTATTAGGCTCAGATGGTTTTGGTTATGCTAACGAACGTGGTCAGTGGATTAAAATTCCGCAGACAGGTGGCGTGCGTATTGGCGATCGGGTTGAGATTGGTGCTAATTCAACGGTAGATCGTGGGGCATTAGGCCATACAGAGATCCACGACGGTGTGATTATTGATAACCAAGTACAAATTGCCCATAACGATATAATCGGCGAAAATACTGCTATTGCAGGCAGTACTACTGTCGCAGGCAGTGTCACTATTGGTAAATATTGTATTATTGGCGGTAGCTGTGCCATCGCAGGTCATTTGAGCATAGCCGATGGTGTGCATGTGTCTGGTGCTACCAATATCACCACTAATATGCGTGAGCCTGGTTTATACTCTTCTGCCACCGTGGCAATGGACAATAAACTTTGGCGTAAAAATACAGTTCGTTTCCGTCAGTTAGATGAACTGTTCCAGCGTGTTAAAACGTTGGAAAAAAATTTAAAAACACCAGATTAATTGCCCCAAGGCAATTTGAGGAACTCGGTTCGTGTCTAATCAAATGAACACTATGGATATTAAAGAAATACTTAAATATCTACCCCATAGATATCCATTCCTATTGATCGATCGTGTGCTTGATTACACTCCAGGTGTTAGTCTGCAGGCGATCAAAAACGTTTCAATAAATGAGCCATTTTTTCAGGGACATTTCCCGATACAACCTGTGATGCCAGGTGTGCTTATTTTAGAAGCGATGGCACAGGCAACTGGCCTGTTAGCCTTTAAAACGATGAGTAGTGATGTACCACCACCAGGTGTGTTGTATTACTTTGCTGGTATCGATAATGCGCGTTTTAGACGTGTGGTTGAGCCAGGAGATCAAATTCATTTTGATGTCAAAATGATTAAAGAGCGCCGCGGGATTGGCGTTTTCTACGGTGAGGCCAAAGTGGATGGTGAAGTGGTTTGTTCCGCTGAAATCATGTGTGCCCGCAGAGAGATTAGTCAGTGATAGATACATTAGCGTTTGTGCATCCCGATGCAAAAATTGGCAATAACGTCACTATTGGCCCTTGGACCTATATCGGTGCGGGCGTCGAAATTGGTGATGATTGTTGGTTGAGTTCCCATGTGGTGGTCAAAGGCCCAACGATTATCGGCAAAGGGAATCGTATTTTTCAATTCGCCTCCGTTGGTGAAGAATGCCAAGACAAAAAGTACGCTGGCGAGCCGACACGACTGATCATTGGCGACAATAACGTCATCCGTGAAAACGTGACCATTCACCGCGGTACGGTTCAAGATAACAGTGAAACCCGTATTGGGTCGAATAACCTGTTTATGAACTATGTGCATATCGCCCATGACTGTGTGGTCGGCGATAATGTCATCATGGCGAATAACGCATCTATTGCAGGTCACGTGCATGTCGGTGACTGGGCGATTTTAGGCGGTATGACAGGTGTGCATCAGTTTGTGCATATTGGTGCCCATGCGTTTACTGCTGGTTGTTCTTTAGTTTTGCAGGATGTGCCTCCCTTTGTGATGGCAGCAGGTCAACCGACGGTGCCTCGCGGCTTAAACAGCGAAGGTATGAAGCGTCGCGGTTTTTCTAAAGAAAGCCAGTTAGCCGTGCGTCGTGCTTATAAAACCTTATACCGTAGCAGTTTAACGGTAGAAGAAGCGATTGAAGCATTAGCTGAAGATGCGCAGAATGATGAGCAAGTCAAATTACTGCTTGAGTTTGTAAAGTCATCGAGTCGCGGCATTATTCGCTAACTTGATGACCACATGACAGCAAAAGGGCATTTATATGCCCTTTTGTATTATTGGTTTAAGCCTTTTTTGTGGTAGACGTAGCCGTTAAAAATGCGTTTATTCATCAATGCATTCGACCATAAATGAGCTTAGTCATTAATTGAATCATTAACTTAACATAAGTGTAGGCTTGGAACGATGCATTTTAGGTGCGGTTTACCTCTTCATCCAATGCCATTAATTCATGAGACGTGATTGGTTTATGAGCAATAAAACTCCATTAGTGTTTGCCATGGTTGCCGGAGAACTCTCAGGCGATATTTTAGGTGCAGGTTTAATGGCTGCGCTGCAAAAGACCCATCCCGATGCGCGCTTTGTCGGTATCGGTGGACCCCGCATGGAAGCCCTAGGCTTCAAATCCCTGTTTGCGATGGAAGAACTCGCAGTGATGGGAATCGTTGAAGTGTTATCTCGTCTACCTCGCTTATTAAAAGTGCGGTCATCCTTGATTAAAGAGATCACCGCGCTTAAGCCCGATTGTTTTATTGGCATAGATGCACCGGATTTTAATATTGGCCTCGAGCTTAAACTCAAAGCGCGCGGTATTAAAACCGTCCATTATGTGAGCCCATCCGTGTGGGCATGGCGCCCAAAACGTATATTCAAAATCGCGAAGGCGACCCATATGGTGTTGTCGCTATTGCCATTTGAGAAAGCTTTTTATGACAAGCATCAAGTACCTTGCACCTTTGTGGGTCATACCTTAGCGGATGATATTCCGTTGCGAAGTGATAAAGCGGCGGCGCGCCAGTTACTCGAACTCGATGCCGATGCAGAATATTTAGCGATTCTACCGGGATCCCGTGGTGGCGAGTTAAAGCAACTGGCTGAGCCTTTCGTGAAGGCGGCTTTACTGATTAAGCAGAACTTCCCTGATATACGTTTTGTGACGCCGCTGGTCAATCAAAAACGCCGTGAGCAATTTGAGCAAGCGCTGAAGGATTTTGCACCGGATCTCGAAATTCATATGGTCGAAGGTCAGTCGCGCGAAGTCATGGCGGCAGCCGATGGGATTTTATTGGCATCTGGCACCGCGACGTTAGAAGCCATGTTGGTTAAGCGTCCAATGGTGGTGGCTTATCGTGTTAGCCCTATGACCTATTGGATTGCTAAGCGCATGATGCAGGTCGAGCGTTTCTCGTTACCGAATCTACTGGCTGGAAAAGATCTCGTCCCTGAGCTCATTCAAGAAGATTGCACGCCAGAGAAAATAGCTGCGGCGGTCACTGTAGAGTTAAATCGAGATTTTACACCGCTCAAAGCTGAGTTTGATGCCCTGCACCAAGTGTTACGCCGTGATGCGAGCTTAAAAGCCGCTGAAGCGGTAATGGCACTGGTTGAGCCTAAACCAACTCATGCTAAAACGCAGGAGGCTAACTAGTGGCAACCTTTAAAAGTTTAACCGACGCCGATTTGCTGGCCTTTTCGACGGGTTTGATTGCTGGTGTGGATGAAGTCGGCCGTGGGCCTTTAGTCGGCGATGTAGTGACTGCGGCTGTGATTTTAGATCCAAACAAGCCCATCAGTGGTCTGAATGATTCCAAGAAACTCAGTGAGAAGCGTCGCGAAGCTTTGTTTGATGAGATTTGTGAAAAAGCCCTGTGTTATCACGTGGGCCGCGCAAGTCCTGCTGAAATCGATACGCTTAATATCTTGCATGCCACTATGTTGGCAATGCAGCGCGCGGTTGCTGGGCTTAAGATTGCGCCTGCGTTGGTGTTAGTCGATGGCAATCGCAGTCCGGCATTTGTTGCCCATAATGGCGTCTTACTTACCAGTCGCTGCATCATTAAAGGTGATGGTTTAATTGCCAGTATTAGTGCCGCATCGATTATCGCCAAAGTGACGCGGGATCGTGAGATGGATGTGCTCGATGCTGCTTATCCGCAATATGGTTTTGCTAAGCATAAGGGCTATCCGACTAAGGCGCATTTTGAGGCCATCGCCGAACATGGGGTATTTGACCAATATCGTAAAAGTTTCAAACCCGTCAAGGCATTACTGGGACTGTAAGCTGTGCTCCCAAGCTACCTGAAGATACGAGTTTCAGGTTGTTTGGGTATAAGTTCCCGTTATCCAGCAAAGTCACTGGCTCTGGCTGCGTGACTTTGTTAGTCTGCTTTCTAGTTATTGTTAACCTGCCATTCAAAGATAATCCTAATTATGTCCGATCCTCGTTTTGTGCATCTTCGTGTCCACAGTGACTTCTCTATGACCGATGGCGTGGCCAAGGTCAAGCCTATTTTGGCGCAGGTGGAAGCGCAGGGAATGGCCGCGGTCGCCTTGACTGACCAAAATAACTTTTGTGGTTTGGTGAAGTTTTACAGTGGTTGCCATGGTGCGGGGATCAAGCCGATTATTGGTGCCGATTTTTGGATGCAAGTGCCTGGATTTGACGGTGAATTATGTGCCTTAACCATCATTGCGATGAACAATGTCGGTTATCAGAATCTGACCCAAATCATCAGCCAAGCCTATTTGCGTGGCCAAGTGGCCGGCCGTGTAGTGATAGACCAAGAGTGGTTACTCACTTATAACGAAGGCATTTTGCTGTTATCGGGCGCCAAAGAAGGCGATCTGGGTAAGGCACTGCTCAAGGGCAATGGCACACAAGTCGAATCTTTATGCGACTTTTATCAGACCCATTTCACTGACCGTTATTTCCTCGAACTTATCCGCACAGGTCGCCCCGATGAAGAGCGTTATCTGCATATGGCGGTGGCCTTAGCGCAGGAGAAGGGCATCCCTGTTGTGGCGACCAATCAGGTGGTGTTTCTTAAACCCGAAGATTTTGATGCCCATGAAATTCGGGTGGCAATTCACGATGGCTTTACCCTTGCCGATCCTCGTCGACCTAAAAAATACAGTGAACAGCAGTATTTGCGTAGCGAAGAGGAAATGTGTGAACTATTCGCCGACATTCCTGCGGCGTTGGCGAACAGTGTCGAAATCGCTAAACGCTGTAATGTAACGATCCGTTTGTACGAATATTTCCTGCCCAACTTCCCGACGGGCGATATGTCCATCGAAGACTTTCTGGTTGATTGTTCGAAGAAGGGCCTTGAAGAGCGGCTCGAGTTTTTGTTCCCTGATCCTGAGGTGCGCGCCGAGAAACGCGGCGAATACGATGAGCGCCTCGACATTGAACTTAAAGTGATCAACCAGATGGGGTTCCCAGGTTACTTCTTGATCGTGATGGAGTTCATCCAATGGGGTAAAGATAACGGTATTCCAGTAGGGCCTGGTCGTGGCTCGGGCGCGGGTTCACTCGTGGCCTATGCGCTTAAGATTACCGACTTAGACCCATTAGAATTTGACTTACTGTTCGAGCGATTCCTCAACCCAGAGCGGGTTTCTATGCCCGACTTTGACGTCGACTTTTGCATGGATAGACGTGATGAAGTGATCGACCATGTGGCCGAATTGTACGGCCGCGAAGCGGTATCGCAAATCATCACCTTCGGAACTATGGCGGCAAAAGCGGTTATTCGCGATGTTGGCCGCGTGCTGGGTCATCCCTATGGCTTCGTTGACCGAATTTCTAAACTCATTCCACCAGAACCTGGGATGACGCTGGCGAAAGCGTTTGAGGTCGAGCCAGCCCTGCAAGAATCCTATGATGCCGATGAAGACGTAAAAGATCTGATCGACATGTGTCGCAAGCTCGAAGGTGTAACGCGTAACGCGGGTAAACACGCTGGTGGTGTGGTGATTGCACCAACAAAAATTACCGATTTTGCGCCACTCTATTGCGATGCTGAAGGTAAAAACCCAGTAACGCAATTCGATAAAAACGACGTTGAAACCGCAGGTTTAGTTAAATTCGACTTTTTGGGTTTACGTACTTTGACAATCATCGACTGGGCACTGGAGATGGTGAACAAGGTCGAGGTCAAAAACGGTCGCCCACCTGTGCGCATCGAAGCGATTCCGTTAACGGATGCTGCATCTTTCCGCTTGTTGCAAAAATATGAAACCACCGCGGTATTCCAGTTGGAATCCCGCGGTATGAAGGATTTGATTAAACGTCTGCAGCCCGACTGTTTTGAAGACATGATCGCACTGGTGGCATTGTTCCGTCCTGGGCCTTTGCAATCGGGCATGGTAGATAACTTTATCGAGCGTAAGCATGGGCGCGAGGAAGTATCGTATCCCGATTCTCAGTACCAGCATGAATCCCTAAAAGAACTGCTATCGCCGACCTACGGCATTATTCTGTATCAAGAGCAAGTGATGCAGATTGCACAGGTGTTATCGGGTTACACCCTTGGCGGCGCTGACATGTTGCGCCGTGCTATGGGTAAGAAAAAGCCCGAAGAGATGGCCAAGCAGCGCAGTATCTTTAAAGAGGGCGCAATCAATAACGGCGTCGACGGCGACTTGTCGATGAAGATCTTCGACTTAGTGGAAAAGTTCGCTGGCTACGGTTTTAACAAATCCCACTCAGCCGCCTATGCGCTTGTGTCTTATCAGACCTTATGGCTAAAAACCCATTATCCTTCGCAGTTTATGGCGGCGGTAATGTCGGCTGATATGGACAACACAGATAAAATTGTGACTTTGGTCGATGAATGCGAGCGTATGGGGCTACCGCTCATTCCTCCGGATGTGAACAAAGGCTTGTTCAAATTCACCGTTGATGATGATTTGCGCATTGTTTATGGCATTGGTGCCATTAAAGGTGTGGGGGAAGGTCCAGTTGAATCAATTTTAGAGGCGCGTAAAGATGGCCCCTTCGTGGATTTATTCGATTTCTGTGCCCGCATCGATTTGAAAAAACTCAACAAGCGCGTGATTGAAAAGCTGATCTGCGCGGGTGCACTCGATACTCTTGGGCCGCATCGTGCGTCTATGATGGCAACCTTGCCCGAAGCGATTCGCGCTGCTGATCAACATGCAAAAGCCGAGGCGATTGGCCAACACGATATGTTTGGTTTGCTCAACAGTGAACCCGAAGACAGTAAGCAGCAGTTTGTCGAATGTACCCCATGGCCAGATAAAATTTGGCTCGAAGGCGAGCGCGAAACCTTAGGCTTGTATTTGACCGGTCATCCGATCAATCAATATTTAAAAGAGCTGAAGCATTACACGTCCGGTCGTTTGAAAGATGTACATCCCACCGAACGCGGTAAAACCGCTAAGGCTGCGGGGTTAGTGGTGGCAACGCGAGTGATGCTGACCAAGCGCGGCTCGAAAATGGGCCTGTTGACGCTCGATGATAAGAGCGCACGTCTCGAAATCATGTTGTTTACCGAAGCCTTTGAAAAGTTTAATCATCTGCTGGAGAAAGACCGCATCCTCATTTGTGAAGGTGAGGTGAGTTACGATGATTTTGCCGGCGGCAACCGTATGACGGCGCGTAACATCATAGATATCAGTGAGGCGCGCAGCCACTTTGCCAAAGCGCTGGAAATTGATATGGATGGCAGCGAGTTAACGCCATCGGCGTTAGACACTTTCGAGCAAGCCCTAAGCCCGTGGCGTAACGGCGCTGTGCCTGTGGTGATCAATTACACTCAAGCTCAAGCCAAAGGTCAGTTTAGGTTAGCCGATGCTTGGCGAGTGAATCCGACCGATGACTTGATGCTCTCGCTCGAATCGCTCCTCGGGCCAAACAAGGTGAGAATTTTATTCTAATGTTGGTGAATGTCTTAGGTGTAAACAGATGAAGTTAACTTATGTCGGCTAAGCTTGACGAAGCATTGACTGCTGGCGATCTCAGCGCACATATCTGTGATTTTTTGGCTGCGCAATCCTTAGCGCCTGACAGCAAGTTAGTACTGGCTTACAGTGGTGGGGTTGATTCTGAAGTCTTGGCCTTTGGTTTAAGCCAGTTTGCACGGACACATCCGGAGTTTAATTATCAGCTAGTGTATGTACACCATGGCCTAAGCGATAACGCTGAGGCTTGGGCACAGCATTGCCTTGAGCGGGGCCAGTATTACGACCTACCCGTGACGGTTGAGCGAGTTACGGTTAATCGCGGGCCAAGATTGAGCCTTGAAGCTGAAGCGCGAAAAGTGCGTTATCAGGCGATTGAGCGGCATTTAAGTGCCAATGATGTGTTGCTGACGGCTCACCATGAAGACGATCAGCTCGAAACTATTCTGCTGGCGCTGAAACGTGGTCAGGGCCCGAAAGGGCTGGCGGCCATGGGACAAGTTCAAGCATTAGCACAAGGCAGACAACTGCGGCCGTTATTGGATATCAGCCGTGAGCAAATTGAAGCCTACGCAAAACAGCAAGGCTTAGTGCATATCGAAGATGAAAGTAATCAAGACGATAAGTACGATCGAAATTTTTTACGCTTAGAAATTATTCCCCGCTTAAAAGCGCGTTGGCCGAGTATTGCGACAACTGCGAGTCGCAGTGCGGCATTGTGCGCCGAACAACAGGCGACGCTGGATTTACAGGTGAGTGAACGTTTACCTTTATGGTTAACCCAAGCGCCTTACCATACTCAAAGTGTATTCAAGCTCGATGGTTTTGCCGAACAGTCAGTCGACTGGCAAGCGTTACTCTTACGTGGCTTTATTGAATCCCAAGGATTCGCCTTGCCCTCAAAGGTGCAGCTTAAGCAAATCATCACTCAGCTTCTTAACGCGAAAGACGATGCTAAAGTGCATATTCGAGTGGGTGAGTGTGAAATCCGTCGCTTTGCTAATCAAGTCTATTTATTCAAGTATCAAACTCACAAACGTCACACTCAGCCTGTGAGTTGGACCTTGCCACAGCATGACTTTATTTCTTTATTACAGGGAGATAGTGCCGAATTAGTCGTGTCGCCAGAGGGCTTAGCGAATGGTGAGCAGATTAGGCTGATAGTGACAGAACAAGGTCCCAGAGTCCGCTTACCTTGGCCTGATGAAGTGGTCAGTGTGCGTTATCAACTTGCGGGACAATTTCGCTGCCACCCTCATTCTCGGGGTAAGGGGCGAGAATTAAAGAAACTGTGGCAAGAGTTTGCCATTCCGCCTTGGGTACGCGAAAAGGTGGGGTTTGTGTTTTATGGCGAGCAACTGGTGATGGCAATTGGACTGTGGGTTGAAAAGGGCTTTATTGTTGAGTCGAATGGACTTGGTTTACAGGTGTTTGTTGAGGAAGCAAAGGAATTCTAGTCGAGAGTTAATCTTGGAATATTGGTGTGTTCTAGGAAAGCGAGAGGAGAGTGGAACGCAGCGCGTCAGTTTGATTTAGACCTTTATGGGGTACGCGCTGCGAGTGAGTTATCGCATTTCATTTGGCATCCCTGCGCGTGTTAAACTAATTGATTTTGGCTGAGTTTATAGCAGTTACGTCCGGCGGCTTTGGCTTGATAAAGCGCCTTATCGGCAAGTTCATAAAGTTGTTCGGCTTCAATGGTATCGTGTGATTCTGCCGCCCCTAAACTACAGCTCACCCCAAATTGATTGAAACTACTGTGCTGATTGATTACCGAGACAATCCGTTCACATAACAAGCCAGCCGCATGAATATTGCCTTGGACAATAATGACGAATTCATCACCACCAATCCGGAAGGCTTGATCTGTATTGCGTATGGTTACACGAATGATGTCACCAAATTCCTTCAGAATATAGTCACCACATTTATGGCCGAATTTATCATTAAGTTGTTTAAAGTTATCAAGATCGAGCACTATGAGAGCGACTGCTCCTTGTTTTCGATGGGCTCTTGCGGTCGCATTACTGAGACTCTGACTGTAATAATGGCGATTGCCTAAGCCAGTGAGCGAGTCAAACATAGCTTGCATCGACATTTCTTGATATTGCAACGCATTTAATAAAGGTTGCAATAACAGCGGTTCAATATCCTGTAAGTTTGAGGTTTGTGATGGCGTAAATGGCGTCACCAGTTGGTACTGAATCGTTAATGGCATTCCTGCACACATGAGCTGTCGTTTGACGCTGATACCATAACGTTTGCCCCAGCTGAATTTGTGCTCGCCATAGGTTAAACGCACGCCTTGGATCGGCAAGTGTTGTCCCAGCACTTTGCCATAGCAGGCAAAGACTGTCCTAGGATCTAAACTGGCGTGCAGTTGTTGGATCACTTGTATCAAGTCCAATGGATTATCATTGGGACTATAATGTTCTGTTTGATAGCGATATTCGTCGGGATACAGCTCGGTCGCTAGGCCAAAGTCCATAATCATCACTCCAGCAAATGTTAGTGCGATACATCTCTAACCTAGTCTAAGCAAATACCGTGCCGCAATATTTGTTAATAAAATTTGTCTTTGTTAGTCATTCAGTTAAGCTTAAAACTGAGAGTTAAATTTTTTGACACGTCAGCATTTTGACAGGAGTCATAGCGCCCAATGGAACATAGCTTTTTAATCCAAGTATTACTTATGCTCGTGATTGCCATTGTGGCCATTGCTGTGCTGCGCCGTTTGGGCCTACCCGCAATTCTGGCTTATTTACTCACAGGGGTCGTGAGTGGCCCGAGTGGTTTTCACTGGTTTACCCAGCATCAAATGCAATCTGTCGCCGAACTTGGCGTTGTGCTGCTGATGTTTACCTTAGGCTTAGAGTTCTCTGTGCCGCGGCTGTGGGCCATGCGCCGGACTGTATTTGGCTTAGGCAGTGCGCAGATGGTGATCACGACCCTGTTGACCATGGGCGTGGCCCTATTGTGCGGCCTGAATTGGGTTGAAGCCTTGGTTATCGGTGCTGCCATCGCGTTGTCATCTACTGCTATTGTCCTCAAATTACTCAATGAACAGGGATGGCTGAGGCGCCGCCACGGCGAACTCTCCGTCAGCGTGCTTTTGTTCCAAGATTTAGCGGTTGTGCCGTTGTTGATCCTATTGCCATTACTGGCCAATGGCGGCGAACCTTTGATGGTCGCGGATATCGCCTTTGCCTTGCTCAAAGGCATATTGGCCTTTTTCCTCTTAATGGCGTTTGGTAAGTGGGCGTTGCCGCGGATATTTGATGAGGTTGCGCGTTCTCGCTCCAATGAGCTGTTTGTATTATCGACCTTAGTCGTTGCGCTTGTCACAGGGGCTTTTACTCAGTGGCTAGGATTATCTATGGCGCTGGGGGCATTTATGGCGGGTATGCTGCTGGGAGAAAGCCAGTATCGCCGCCAACTTGAGGCGGATATACGACCGTTTCGTGATCTATTGATGGGGCTGTTTTTCATCTCCATTGGCATGATGCTGGACTTTACCTTAGTGATGCGTTTCTGGTGGCAGATACTGCTGATCTTAGTGGCTGTTGTGCTAGGTAAGGCGCTGATCATTCATGGCATTTTAAGATTAGTAGGTGAGCCTTTTCGAATTGCGATGAGTACGGCTATGAGCTTAGCTCAAGTGGGGGAGTTCAGTTTTGTGGTATTGGCTTTAGCGGTCAACTATCAACTTTTAAATAATGAGATCAGTACCATATTAGTCATGGTCGCCGTGCTTTCCATGGCAATAGCTCCTTGGTTAGTTCGTCATAGTGTGGATATTGCTAAGTGGGCGCTGGGGATCCGTCAGGCAAAGCATGTGGATGAAGCTGTGCCATTGATGATGGATGATCATGAGCTGGTGATGATTTTTGGTTACGGCCGAGTAGGACAAACCATTGCCCGTTTTTTAAAAACTGAAGCTGTACCTTATCTGGTATTGGATCTCGATCCAACGCGCGTCACTGAAGCGCGTCGTGCTGGCGAACCTATTTATTTCGGTGATGTGTGTAAACGGGCAATTTTAAAACAAATGGGCGTTAAACAGGCCAAGATGATCGTTATCACTTTTTGTGAGTCACGTAGTTTAGAAGAAGTCTTACCTTTATGTAAGTTATTGGCACCAGAGGTTAAAATTTTAGTTAGAACCAAAGACGACAGTGATCTAGACTTGCTTAAAAAGGCGGGAGCTAATCAAGTTATCCCTGAGTCTTTAGAGGGGAGCTTGATGTTAGTATCGCAGGTACTACACCAATGTGGTGTGCCATTGACACGGATCCTAAAACGGCTAGAATCTGAGCGGCGCAATCATTATCAATTTTTACACGGCTTCTTTTCCGGTACAGAAACTGATTTTACTTTAGAGTCATTGCATGCGGTGGCATTACCGCGTGGGGCTGATGCGATAGGTAAAACTGTTGCCAATATCATGTGGGAAACATTGAAAGTAGAGTTAAGGGCGATTCGTCGCAATGGCGCTGAAGTGGAACATCCTGAGCAGGACTGGGTTTTTCGTGCAGGGGATATCTTACTGATAGTGGGTAAACCACGGCGACTTGAGAAAGCTGAGGCTAAGCTCCTACATGGCTAAAGGCTTGAGGTTCACTCTTTTGAGATGGATGAAAATGCAGATATAAAAATGCCGACATAGTGTCGGCATTTTTGTCTGGAACTTGTTAACTTAAATTAGACAAAGTCTAATTACAGAATAACTACGTTCGCAGCTTGAGGACCTTTTTGGCCTTGTTCGATGTCAAAAGAAACCTTTTGACCTTCAGCAAGAGTTTTAAAGCCTTCTGAAACGATTGCGCGGAAATGAACGAATGCGTCAGCGCCACCATTGTCAGGAGAAATAAAACCAAAACCTTTATCTTCGTTAAACCATTTAACTACACCAGTAGTTTTAGACATGAATGTCTCCAAAATTTTCAAACAAATAATTCGCAATTATGCGGTATGTTAGCCAGAAATAGAATTATTTACATTGATGATAAGTTATGAGTGGAAAGCTTCATGACAGCAAAAAAAATATTACAGGCGTAGCGAAGGTTTTCAAATACATAATATTGCTTATAAATAGGTCTGAATCACAGGCCGGAGTGCAGATTAACATACTCTAGGGGTTTGTATAGTTTTATTTTTAAATACCTCTCATATTGAAACTGCTTTTTTGCGACTTATTGAGTGCGGAATTAGATATAACTATTAATATTCAACTGTTTAGATTTTGTTTTTGATTGTTATCTAGTGTGAAAGTTTTTTTATGTTTGCCACGACTGACTTGCGATTAACCTTTCAATCCGTTCCATGAGGTTTAAATGCGGGCTTGTATGCTTAGGTAAGGATTCTGTCATGATTCGTTACGTTATTGAATTGTTGCTTATTTGTGGTTAATGGTATTCTCGTCATTCAATAAAAACGTGCTTGAGCTATGGATTCAGGGCGATAACTTTAGATTGAATATAATAAGAATGGAGAATGACGTTGAAAACAGTACTAAAACGGATTGGACTCGGCAGCTTAGTCTTAGTGCTGTTATTAGTGGCGCTGGCCGCCCATGAATGGTTTGCGAAAAAGCCGTTTTTCTTTCGCGCATTTCTAGATCGAAGTGTGGTCAAGATGGCTTTCGAAAGCCCAGAGACCTTGACTTCATTGGGATTCTTGGAATCGTTAGGGATTACAGGCCATAACGCCGAGTTGGATGACGATAGTCCAGAGGCGATGGATAAGACTTTCGCGCAAGTGCGAGATCTGCGTGAAACCCTATTGAGCTATTCCGATGCGGATTTAGATGAAAATCAACGTATCTCCAAGGATATTGCCTTATATCTTGCCGATTTCGCGCTGATCTCTGAGCCGTATCGTTACCATAACTATCCGCTGAATCAGTTGTTTGGCGTGCAAAACGGGTATCCCAGCTTTATGCAGGCGCAGCACCAAGTGCATTCTGTGGGCGATGCAGAAAACTATCTGTCGCGTTTACAAAAGGTGAAACTTAAGTTTTCGCAAACTCTCGAAGGCTTAAAAATCCGTGAAGCTAAAGGGATTATTCCGCCTAAGTTCGTGATTGAGCGTGTTCTGACCGAGATGAATGAGTTTGTCGCGACGCCGATTCAAGACAATATTCTCTACAGTTCATTTAAAACTAAATTGGCTGACACGGATATCAGTGCCGATGAGCAAGCACGGTTATTGGCAGCGGTGGAAGCGGACATTAAAAGTTACGTGCATCCAGCGTATCAATTATTTATCGACTACCTTACCCAGCTACAAGCCAAAGCTGGGACGGATGATGGTTATTGGGCGCTGCCAAATGGCAACCTTGCCTATGAGCAATTGCTGAAGTTCTTTACGACCACTAATTACACTGCGGACGAAATCCATGCCAAAGGGCTCGCTGAGGTAGATCGCATTCAAAATGAAATCATGACTATTTTAGCCGCTGAAGGTTACGATATAAGCCAAGGTTTCTCGGTCGCGATTGAAGCATTAGCCGCCGATCCTAAGTTTTACTACGAGGATAGCGATGCGGGTAGGGCGCAAATCCTCGTCGATTATCAAGCGATTCTTGATGAAGTGAATGCGGGACTCGGTGATGCCTTTCGTATTCGACCCGAAGCGGGCATGGAAGTGGTGCGTATTCCTGAGTTTAAAGAGAAAACGGCACCGGGTGCCTATTATCAGCAGCCCGCGATTGACGGTAGTCGTCCAGGGCGTTTCTATGCCAATTTATATGACATCAAGGCCACGCCTAAATACGGTATGCGCACTTTAGCCTACCACGAGGGGATCCCTGGGCATCATTTCCAAATTGCGGTGGCGATGGAGTTAGAAGGTATGCCACTTATTCGTAAGATGGCGCCTTTTACGGCGTACATTGAAGGTTGGGCTTTATATAGCGAACGTTTGGCTTGGGAGCTCGGTTTTCAAAAGGATCCCTTTGATAATATCGGTCGTCTGCAGGCTGAGTTGTTCCGCGCTGTGCGTCTAGTGGTGGATACGGGTATTCATCATAGTCGTTGGACTCGCGAGCAAGCGATTGACTATATGAAGAAAAATACTGGCATGTCCGATCGCGATGTCACGGCTGAGATTGAGCGTTATATCGTTATGCCAGGTCAAGCGACGGCTTATAAAGTCGGTATGATGAAAATTCTCGAACTGCGCGAAAAAGCCAAGTTGGCCTTAGGTGATAAGTTCGATCTCAGGGATTTCCACGATGTAGTTCTGAAGAATGGTGCAGTTCCTTTGGATATCTTAGAAACATTAGTCGATCGCTACATTGCTGATAAAAAAAGTGCTGATACAAAAAATGCTGAGGCCAAAGCCACAGACGCTAAAGCGCAAGTTTAGCATTTGGTTATAGCAGTTAACGCTCACTCATTGATAATAATTGATATTTATCAATTGCTTTTCTCTCGATAAAGCCCATACCCTGTCTGCGAATAAGTGTGTTCTCTTATCTTGCAGGCAGGGTGGGTTTATCGATAGAGGCTATCATTCTGGCTTTCGGCCAAGGCTTTCAATACAATCCCACACAACTTATTGATAAATGTCGCGCGGCAATGGCTTGCTATTGCTCGGAGTTGATATTTTTAGTTTCAAGGTTTTTACATGAATCGCTTGTCCCCCCAAGATCCTATCCAATTGACTCGAACCACGATTGAGTCATTATTCACGCCGCCAACCTTAATGCGCGCCCGTGATTATGTGATGAAAGGACGGGTGTTGAGCGCCAAAGCGAACGCCGATTTTCGTCATATTGAAGGTCGTGTTATGGGGACGGAATCCCAGCCCTATCGGCAGGATATTCGCCTTGTCAGCATGAACCATAAGTTGATCATGAATGGCTTCTGTTCATGTCCCGCCACTGGGCATTGCAAACATATTGCTGCCGTACTTTACAGTTTACTGAGTGATAGAACCGTTGAAGATCAACGTATTGCTCAGTGGTTACATCTGCTAGACGAAAGTGATGATCTCACGGTTTCAAATGTTGATTTACTCTACGACGATCGCGTGCTGTACGTGTTATCTAAAGATGATAACGGTGTCTTTCTTGAGCTAAGAAAAGGCAAGTTGGCGAAGAATGGTGGCTATAACAAAGGCTCGAAAATCGCTTTATCCGACGTGCAATATTACATGCCCGCTTGGATTGGCGCTGAAGACGTGCTCATCATCAATCTCATCATGTCAACCCGTCGCCATGGTGCCTCTCGCCTGTATCTTAAAGCTCAGTTAGGTGCCATGGCACTGGAAAAAATGCTCGTCACTGGGCGGTGTTTTTGGGAGGAGAGCCGTTTACCGCTCACCCGAGGTGAAGCGAGCAAGCCTGAATTCATTTGGTTAGATAAGGATGCCGAGCATAAACAAATGCAGTTAATGCTGCCCAATAAAGACAATTGGGAGCTTATCCCCTGTGAGCCACCGACTTATATCGATTTAGATTATTTTAAAGTTGGCGCATTGGACACTGAGATCAGTGTTGAAAAGCTGTTATTACTCAGTCAGATGCCGCCAGTGCCTAGCTCACAGATTGAACTGGTGAGCCACAAACTGATTAAGCATTTTTCGGCGAAAACGGTACCTACGCCTGCTTTGATTGATTTTGTCGAGCTGCAAGTGCCGCTTCAAGTTAGGTTGACCTTAACCTCGCAGGATTTACCTGAGTTTGCTATGGCGCAGCCATTAGTGCTGTTGGAATTTGTCTATCAAGACGTGGTGCTCGGCGGCCAATATCCCGACGAGCCCTTGTCCTTAGTCACTCATCAAGGCAAAACCTATCAAGTCGCGCGTCAACTCGATGCGGAAATGGATGCGATTAATCGTTTGATGGCATTGGAACTGGTGGAGCTGGCGCCTTCTTTTATCCCTAACAGTGGCAGCTATGTCAGTATTTGGGGGTTAGGTTCACTGCCTGAAACGATTGATGCTTGGTTGCACTTTATTCAACAGGAAATCCCGGCGCTAGAGGCTTTAGGTTACCAAGTGCATTTTGCCGACAATTTCAGCTTAAATGTCATTGATACTCCGCTGGCGATTGAGCTGGATGATACGCAAGAGGGTTGGTTTTCTCTGTCACTGAATGCTGACATTGATGGTCAAATAGTGCCTATGCTGCCCTTAATTGCCACTTGGCTTAAGCAGTACGGTGAGCCCGCCGATGATGCAGAACTGCTGTTGCCCAGCCCAAATGGTGATTGGTTAAAAGTCAAAGCCAGCGTGATTAAACCGCTGATCAGCATTATTTTAGAACTGTTCGATAGCCACAAAGGCAATAGCGTGTCTTTGCCTAAATACCGTGCCCACCTATTAAATGATTTTGCCGACAGTGATATTCGTTTGCTTAATGGTGAACGAGTGCGCAGTTTAGCGACTAAGCTCGAAAATTTTAACGGTGTGTTAGAGGTCACAGTCCCAGACAACTTAAATGCTGAGTTACGCCAGTATCAACAGCAAGGCTTAAATTGGCTCTGTTTCTTAAAGGAATATCAGCTTGGCGGTATTTTGGCCGATGATATGGGGCTGGGTAAAACCATTCAAACCTTGGCTTTTTTACTTAAGCAGCAAGAACTAAAACCCGCAGGGGCTAACCATGCACCGAGCCTCATTATTTGCCCAACCAGCTTGGTGGGCAATTGGGCGAAAGAAGCCGCGAAATTTGCGCCATTGTTAAAGGTAGTCGTTATTCATGGCGCCTTGCGTAAGCCTTTACTCGAATGCTTAGGTGAGTTTGATATTGTGGTGACGACCTATCCGCTGATTGTGCGCGACAGTGACTATTATCAACGGCAGGTGTTTGAACATATCGTGCTGGATGAAGCGCAGCAGATAAAAAATGCGCAGGCGAAAGTGACTCAAGTGATTAAAGATCTTAAAGCGCCGTTTAGATTGTGCCTGTCGGGTACGCCGCTTGAAAATCATTTGGGTGAACTTAAGTCTTTGATGGATTTTTGTTTGCCCGGACTACTCGGCACGAATGCCTTCTTTAACAAATCCTTTAGGCACAAAATTGAACGTTATGGCGATATGGAACAAGCGCAAATCTTGAGTCAACGGATTGCGCCTTTTGTGCTGCGCCGAACCAAAGATGAAGTGGTCGGTGAATTACCCCCTAAAACCGAAATCTCCCAGAGCTTAGAGTTAGAAAAAGATCAGCGAAATCTCTACGAGAGTATTCGACTGGTGATGGAGAAAAAACTGCGGGATTTATTTGCCACTCAAGGCGTTGGTAGCAGTCATATCGAGTTTCTCGATGCCTTACTTAAGTTGCGCCAAGCCTGCTGCGATCCGCGCTTGGTGAAGTTAGAGCAAGCGCAGAAAGTGAAGAATAATGCTAAGTTAGACTGGCTAAAACAGAACTTGCCCGAGATGGTGCAAGAGGGACGTAAGATATTGATCTTCAGCCAGTTCACTAGCATGCTCAGCCTGATTGAAGCTGAGTTGGTGGACTTGGGGCTCGATTACAGTAAGCTCACAGGGCAAACTCGCCTGCGCCAAGCCCAGATAGATAAGTTCCAAGAGGGCGATACGCCTGTGTTCTTAATCAGTTTAAAAGCGGGCGGTACTGGGCTCAATCTCACCGCGGCGGATACTGTGATCCACTATGATCCCTGGTGGAATCCTGCGGCGGAAAAACAGGCTACGGATAGAGCCCATCGTATCGGCCAAGATAAGCCCGTGTTTGTCTATAAGCTGATTGCAGAAGGTACAGTCGAAGAAAAAATCCAAGAAATGCAGCAGCATAAGCAAAGTCTGGCGGACAGTATTCTCGAAGGTAAAGGCAAGGGCACATGGCAAGGAAGTGCCGATGAACTGTTATCGCTTTTTAGCTAAATAGTGGCCAGTTTTTCTAAATTGATTGAATCATTTGACTGAGGTGAACCATGCAGTACCAAGTCGACACTCATACCCATACTGTGGCTTCGAGCCATGCTTATAGCACGATTCATGACTACTTAGCGGTGGCAAAGCAGAAGGGGATTCGCCTATTTGCCACCACAGATCATGGGCCTGCGATGGCCGATGCGCCGCATTTTTGGCACTTTGTGAATTTAAGAGTTTTGCCACGTATGGTTGATGGCGTCGGGATTTTGCGGGGTATCGAAGCCAATATCAAAAATATCGACGGCGAGATTGATTTCTTTGGCGATTATTTAAAGCAGCTCGATATTGTGCTCGCAGGATTTCATGAGCCCGTCTATCCTCCGTCAGATAAAGCGACTCACACAGAGGCCATGATTAATGCGATTAAGAGCGGCAAGGTTGATATCATTACTCATCCGGGTAACCCCGCCTATCCGATTGATATTGAAGCCGTTGCCCGTGCCGCTGCCGAATACGGTGTGGCGCTTGAAATTAACAATTCCTCCTTTGAAGTTTCCCGTAAGGGCAGCGAAGCCAATTGCACTGCGATTGCCAAAGCGGCCAAGGAATTTGGCACGATTTTAGTTATGGGCTCTGATTCCCATGTGGCTTTTAGCTTAGGCGGTTTTGCGCGGGCGCAAGCGATTATCGATGAAGTGGCTTATCCGCCATCACGATTACTCAATCGTAGCCCTTCAGCACTCTTGGCCTTTTTAGCCGCCCGTGGCCATGAAACCGTTGCTGATTTGATCCCCTTATTCAGTGACGATGAGCCATGCTGTTGATTAGTAATGAAAATAGTGGCAACTAAAGTGACGCCACTTCAATGCGGGGCGGCGAGTGCCACAGATGCTAACATTCCTCAAGTGGTGTTAATCACTGGCGCTAAGAGTCAGCTCGCTCAGGCCTTGCTGAGAGTCGCTGCCGATATTGGCGAGCTAGCCCTAAATAGCAGCACAAGTACAAACTCAGTCGCACCAATTAAGCTTTATGCGCTAAGTCGCAGTCAGTTAGACATTACCGATGCCGCCAATATTGCCGCCGTATTTGATCAATATCGACCAAGCTGGGTGATCAATTGTGCGGCCTATAATGCGGTCGACGCAGCTGAGCATGATGCAATCGAAGCGAATCGTGTGAATGCACTCGGCCCTGAGTTACTGGCGCAGCAATGTTGGCTGTCGGGCGCCCGCTTACTGCATGTGTCGAGCGATTATGTGTTTGGTGGTCATGCTGTTCGTGATGTTAGAGAAACTGGCGTTGAGCAGCATCAAAATCAAGACTCAGCTCCAAATCATTTACCAAGGCCTTTTGTTGAACTCGATGCTCCCAAGCCGTTGTCTGTATACGGTAAGAGTAAGTTGCTCGGCGAGCAGAAGGTAGTGGCCATCTTGGGGGAGCGCGCAACGATTGTGCGTACCTCATGGCTCTACGGTCAAGATGGGCATAATTTTGTCCAAACCATGCTGAACTTGATGCGCACTCAACCAAGCTTGCAGGTGATAGTCGATCAAATCGGCTGTCCGACGTGGAGTGATGCACTCGCTAAGGTGATTTGGCAATTAGTCATGCAACAGTGCTCGGGCGTATTTCATTACAGCGCCCAAGGCCAATGCAGTTGGTATGAGTTTGCCTGTGAAATCCAGCGACAAGCCCTAGCGCTCAATCTGTTAAGTCAACCTGTGGTTATCCAGCCGATTACCAGCGCTCATTATGCTAAACAAGCATTAAATCGCGGCGTGAGTTTGGCAAAAAGACCGAGTTATAGCGTGTTGAATAGTGCCAAAGTACAGTCCGCTTTGGCTGTCAATACCGCACTGCCTATGCCTGATAACGTCGTATGGCAAGATTGGCGTCAGCAACTGAATTGCATGTTGCGACGCTATCATGACGATAATTAGCGTGACTCACATTTTGCTTTAGGCTGCTTTAATCAGGCGTTAAGTGTTTACGTCGTCTGAGTGATTAACGCTGTCGAAAACAATAAGCCCGCCAATAATCAGATTTAAGCGACGGCTTTAGACTATCAATATGAAAACATAGGCTGTGAATACGAATGCAGCTGGACTTAAGACTCTTCTCAGCGCCAATGGCTTGCCTTAGTATCGTAATCACTTTGTTTATCTGTGGTTTTGTGCGCCGTGGTTTAAGCCGCAAGTCTTAGTCTATTTTGCTTGATGTATGATGAATTTGTTCTAAATTCCCCTTGGATGACAATGGCATAATGCCAAGATATTTAATGCATTAAGGAAGTTTCAGTGACAGACAAGACGACAATAGCGCAGACATTGACCAAACAAGATCTACTGCAAGTGGCCGCGATTGCCAAAACGGCGGGCGATGCCATTATGACAGTTTATGGTCAAGATGACTTTTCGGTGAGCCATAAGGGGGACGATAGCCCCGTGACGGCCGCCGATTTAGCCGCGCACCACGTGATAGTGGCGGCATTGGTAAAGCAGTTTGTCGGTATTCCTATTATGTCTGAGGAAGCGGCGGATATCGTGTGGGACGTGCGTCGTCAATGGCAAACCTATTGGTTGATTGATCCTTTAGATGGCACTAAGGAATTTATTAAGCGCAATGGCGAGTTTACCGTCAATATTGCGCTTATCCATCAAGGGGTTGCTATCGCAGGTGTAGTATATGCGCCTGTGCTCGATACGTATTATTATGGCGCTAAACATTTAGGTGCATGGCGCCAACAAGCGGGTCAAGAGAGCCCCTTATTGGGCGCCAATACGCCACGCGAAATGCCGATGATTGTCGGCAGTCGCTCGCACTTGAGCCCTGGCTTAGCGCAATATTTACAACAGTTTGGTGAGCATGACATCTTAAGCGTGGGTAGCTCGCTTAAGTTTTGTATGTTGGCAGAAGGCAGTGCCGATCTGTACCCCAGACTTGGCCCAACTAGCGAATGGGATACTGCGGCGGCGCAAGCTGTACTCGAAAGTGCAGGCGGCACAGTTGTCTGTTATGACTCAGGTGAACCATTAACTTATAATCAAAAACCTGACATTTTAAACCCTTACTTTATTGCCACAGCTCCTGGCTGGGTAAAATAACGATTGCCTTTCATCAATCTCACTTGATGAAAGGGCAAGCTAAACACTGGAGTAGTAATTCATGATGCGCATGGGCGTCGATTTAGGCGGAACAAAAATAGAATTAGTCGCACTGAGTGATGAGGGCAATGAGCTATTTCGCAAACGTGTGACGACGCCACGTGACTATCAGGGCACGCTTGCTGCGGTGGTTGATTTAGTTAAGGAAGCGGAAGCGACTCTTGGCGAGAAAGGCACTGTCGGCGTGGGTATTCCAGGTGTGGTATCGCCCTATTCAGGTTTAGTCAAAAATGCTAACTCGACGTGGATCAATGGTCAGCCCCTCGATGTACATTTAGGGGAATTGTTGCAGCGTGAAGTGCGGGTTGCCAATGATGCAAACTGTTTTGCGGTATCAGAGGCGGTCGATGGGGCAGCCGCTGGCGCTTCTGTGGTGTTTGGCGTGATTATTGGTACTGGTTGTGGCGCGGGTGTGGCAATTAACGGCAAAGTTCACGGTGGTGGTAATGGTATCGGCGGTGAATGGGGTCATAATCCTCTGCCTTGGATGACCAAGGAAGAGTTCAATACCACCCGATGTTTCTGTGGCAATCCCGATTGTATCGAGACCTTTATCTCTGGCACTGGCTTTGTGCGTGATTATAATGCGGCATTAACGGCGGCGGGCACAGTTCGAGCTGCTGCAAAATCAGGTGCCGATATTATGTTGTTAGTCGATAAAGGTGACGCCATAGCGGTTGCTGCATTTGATCGTTATATGGATAGACTCGCTCGTTCACTCGCCCATGTGATCAATATGCTCGATCCCGATGCCATAGTGTTGGGCGGCGGAATGTCGAATGTCACGGCGATTTACCCAAGATTACCGGCATTGCTGGCCCATTATGTGGTGGGGCGTGAGTGTCATACGCCTGTGGTGCAGAATCTATACGGTTGTTCATCGGGAGTGCGCGGTGCCGCTTGGTTGTGGGAAAAGTGATCCATTATTGAGGATATAAACTCCACCAGTGAACTCATTACGCTATGAAATCAACGTCTAGTGATATCAGAGTCTTGTAAACAATAGCCCAGTAAAACGCTGGGCTAGTTTTATGTGCGATGTGTTCCCCCCGTATTTTGATGCTATGATTGCGCTCCTTTGGATTGCTTGGCATGGACATCATGTTTTGGGTTAAGAAAGTTGTTTCACAGGGGATGATGCCGATTCCCTTTATCCTATTGTTATTACTGATTTCTTTTCTAGTATGGCGCCGTCGCAGTATGGCGAAATACTTAGTATCCTGCGCTTTTTTTCTCTTACTGTTTTTCAGCAGTCAACTGAGTGTGAATACCTTAGTGCGGCCGTTAGAATCAGCTTACCCGATTAATTCCACGCCCATCGCAGGCGCTTGTTTTGTGATGGTATTAGGTTCAGGGCATGCTGATATAGCGGGAGCGACGGCGGTGCAATCCTTATCGGACGTCGCCCTTACAAGGTTAACTGAAGGAATTCGGCAACTTAAGTTGGGTCAAGAGTGTATGTTGATCGTCAGCGGCTGGGGCGGTGAACTCACTCAATTTTCCCATGCTGAAATGATGGCTAAAGCCGCGGTAGAGTTAGGTGTTGATAAAAGCCGAATTATTCAATTTCCACTGGCGCGCGATACGATAGAAGAAGCGCAATACTTAAAGTGGGAGTTAGGGGAGGAGCCCTTTCGCTTAGTCACATCGGCCACTCATATGCCAAGGGCGATGGCTATTTTCGCCACTAAAGGCTTACACCCCGATGCTGCCCCAACGGATTTTATTGGCCGAGATGATTTTGGGTGGCGGTTAACCGCCGATAATTTAGTGGCTTCTCAACGGGCGATTCACGAATACATTGGCCGTTTGTGGTTATGGGTAAAGGCCGTAAGTTAAAGGTGTGGTTTGCCAAGTTCAGTCTAAAGATAGTGAGTTTTAACAGGAAGATGAACAATGACAATTGAGTCAGAAATAGTATCTGTGCGTCCTTTATCGAAACGAAATGGGTTAACCTTAACTTGGCTGGGAGGCTTAAGTCTGGTGCTGGGTTTGGGACTGTTTCTGACGTGGCCGGCCTTGTTTGCTGTCGGTTTGATGTTTTTTAGTTTGGGCGCTATTTCACTCATTCTCGGTTTAGCCAAGGTGTATGAGCCGGAAACGACTCTAGCACTAGATGACAAGGGGCTGACCTATTTTCATCGCCGCGGCAAAGTGGCTATCGATTGGGATAATATTCAGCGGGTCGATATTCCGCGGGTGACTAATGGTTTAGATACTATAGAGTTATCTTATTTAGGCATTAAACTGAAACATTTAAATCCCATTCTCGATAATATTTCCCTGCGTCTAGCAACAGGATTATTAACTGAACAGCGACCTTTGCTGGTGACAGCTGCCTCTCAAGATGCAGACTTAGCGACTTTAGAAACTTATCTCGGCGCTGAGTTTGGCCCTTTAGTGATAGAAGGGGATCGTTATCGTGGCGTATTGGCTATGTTTGGGCATCGCTGCGTGATGTTAGATACGCGTTTAGGGTATCACTTGTATATTCCCCATGACAGTTTAGATAGGGAACCTAAGGACTTTATTAAGTTACTTAGACAACGTATTGCACAATGTAGCCGCTCAGCTGGTTAAATCTACAATCTCAATTGAAGATCATCAGCAATAAAAAAGGGGACCCTAGGGTCCCCAATGAGTTGCAGAGATTAAAGTTTGGGTTGTGCAGGGGCAACCCAAAGGTACTAGTGTGCTACCTCTGCGTGTACCTTATCTACACCGTAGGTTTTACCTTCAGCATGACAAGTTGCGCAAGATTCTACTGGTAAGTTAGGATCTGTCATTGCGTCAGCTTCAACCACAGCACCGTTGCTTCTAAAGTGAGCGACAGCCGCTGCATCAGAGTGAGCGTGACAGCTACGGCATGATTCAGCTACTGGGCTAATGTAGTTGCTACCCACTTTGATTGAACGTTTCTCAGAGGCTAAACCACCGTCAGTCGCAAACAGTTTTGCATCATCTTTGTGACATGCAGAACATGCAGTTTCTGGTGATGGATAACCGACTAATTCACCATTGGCATCGCGGAAGATCCCTGCGATAACATCAAAGTTACCACTGTGGAAGCGGTGGGCGACGGTGAATAGGTCTTTGTTATTGAAAGTGACTTCTGGATTAATGACTTTGCTACCGTCTTCACCTTTAGAAACCACTGTTTTATGGCCTGATGCACCTGTTGTATCGTTGTGACAGTTCATACATTGATCAAAAGTGTAAGTTCCGTGTCTGGTGCCCTTGATATAATCTAAGGTGCCGTGACAGGCGTTACATTTTGCTTCTTCTACGGTAATTCGAGCAGGATCTGTCATTCGAGCTTTAACTACTGCAGAAGCATCTAAGCTATAGAATTTAACAGGAGCAGTGTTACCAATTGGATTTGTTGGGCCAAATTCAAGTCCTGTGGCATTACAGCTACTCACTTTACCTGCTTTGATACAGACGTTGGCTTCTGAACTGACGTAGATAGTACCTACAGCTTGGGCATCGGGAATATCTTTTACGAAGGTTAATACACCATCGACCAGCGTACCATTTTCAAGCTTAAGAGCGATTGCTGTTGGTTTGACATCTCTCCAAGCATAAACAGTACCATCAGTGGTTACGTTACCCAGTAATAAGCCGTTAGCCACAAACATACCAGTAGGGTTAGTTGTCGCGTTATACACTTTTAAATCGGTTCCGTTAGGAATTGCAGCGCCATTCATGGTCACATTGGCTTTTAATGTCAATGTTTTCATTCCAGGTGCTGCTGAAGTCACTACTGCAGCACTGGTAAAGTCAACTTTGAATAGGCTTGCATACTCAGCGCGTTTACCGACACTGTGTACAGCTTCAGGTGTTAAGCTACCGCTGCCATGGCAAGATTTACATTGAGTATCATCAGCTTGGGCTAAACCAAATTCTGAATGGTTTTCGCCAGTGGTGAAGTTCACATTGATATGACAACCCACACAAGCTTGTGCATAAATATTGGTGTTATAACTTGGTGCACCATCATGACAAGATTTACATTCTTTCAAATCAGATGGGAAACCAACTTCACCGAAATATTCTTTTGCTTCGCCACTTAAGCTGTCACTGATGTGATGACCTGCGTGGATCCTATGGATCATGGGAGCAAAATCAAATACCCAACCTTCGGCCAGTTGTGCGTCACTTGGAACGAGATCAGGGTTATGACAAGTTACGCAGTTTTTAACATCTTGGTAGTTATGGTGGGCTTCAATCTTCGCGATATGGCCGTCTACTTCACCGTGACAGTTTTTACATGCCGCACTAGATACTGTGTCTTTACCCGATACACCTAATTCATCTGTTGCAGGGATAAAATCAACGGGTACAGACAAAATCTTGTCAGATAGGACGACACCTGTACTATCGGCGATGTTGTAAGCACGTAAAAAGACTCTGTGTACTGCGTTTGGATTATCATTTGGATTAATGATTGGCGCTGCGCCACCATAAGTCCAAGTTGCTGTGTAAGTGCCTGGCGTCGCTGTATCTTCGGTTAAAGTACAAGCGTTTTTAGTTCCGTTCAGGCCGTTTAGAGTACAAGTTAACGAAGTGCCAGCGGCATTTGCCGTGGCATTATTTTGCCACTCAATCGGTGCGCCAGTACCTGAGGTGTTTTCATTTGCTGTTAAAGAATAAATTGCAATTTTATCCAGTCCTTTGAAAGGGACTACTTTGCCTGCATTTTTACCCGTAACAGTAAATTTAACACTGAAGCCTTCACTGCTGGTTACTTTAATGTCAGCAGGACTTAACGTGAATGCCAGATCTGTAATGGATTGAGCTGTCGTTGCGAAGGAACCCGCAGGGGCTCCGGGTGTACCTGGTGTTCCGGGAGTACCTGGTGTTCCGGGTGTACCTGGTGTGCCAGGTGCCCCATCTTGACCATCGCTTCCGTCCCCGCAGGCGGTAAGACTTAAGGTACTGACGAGAGCCAGTGCCAGTAGAGATTTATTGTAGTTTTTCATCATCGCGTCCCTTTTTCTATCTATAAGACTGCGTGTGCAGTGCCTCTAATATAGGAGGATTCATCTACTTATAAAGTGGTATTTGCAAATTTGTATCTGATATGTGAACGATGATTTAACACCCGTGAATGGTAATTCTAAACTTTGCATTTTGATATTTTAAATAGTGAAATTAAGCCGCTAGCCTATGATGTGTATCACGATTTTAATCTTTAAACTTAGGCCGAAATGATGAATTCATTTTCGGTTAAGCAAAATGAACGATGTTAAGAGAGCCTGAATCTTAAGTCGTTATCTTAAGGTTTTGAGCACAAAAGCAATGGGATAAGAGAGCGAGGATAGGGGGACGATATGGCATTTTAAAGTGATTGAATTGTGCCTTGGATAAATAGAAACCATAGCCCAGTAAACCCACTTAACATCCATGACGTAAGCTAGGTTGATGAACTTAGTGTGTAATCTATTTTTGTATTAGTGTGCTGGTTCGAGTGCGGCAAGTAAGGAGCGCACGACGAGATCACACTGGCTTTGGCTGTAACGCCGATGAACTGCAGGTTTCTCAATCAGATAATAATGTGGCGCCATCATAGTTTCGTGGAGTCTATTAAGCTCTGTGTCGCTAAGGCGCTCGAGATGTAATCCGGGCATATGTTTAACTGTGTGCATATCAATGCTGGAACAAAAAGCCACACTCTTCATGGTTAATAGATGGGCATACCATTCTTCCCTGTCTATCACTTTCTCTACGGTAGGCAGTAAGATACCTTGGCGCTGGCAAAATAATTCTAAGGGATCGATTTTACTGTTAAAGCCCTTGAGTTCTTGAAATAGAAACGGATGGCGACAAATTTGCTCTAAGGTAATATTTGTCTCAACGTCCCAAAGCGGATGTTGCTTGGCTGCAACGATATAAATGCCATTGATTGAGCCAAGTTTGGTGTAACTTAATTCTTTATTTTCAGCACTTTCAAACGTAATCCCAAAATCAAGCGCACCTGCGTGGATCAACTCAGCGCTATTTTCCTGCCATTTATGTAAGCGTATTTGTCCTAGCTTTTGGGCAAGTTCAGGAGTACTTAACTGAGGCGCTAAAAAGCTTAGCAGGCCATTACAAGCAGCGATATGCAGCGGTAAGTCGGTATTGATGGCCGCATTTTGTATCTGGATTGCAGATTGTTCGAGGTGATAAACCGATTCAGTAAACTGGCAAATAGCAACATAGAGACTTTCTGCTAAAGGCGTCGGTTTAAGCCCCTGTTGACGACGATAAAATAGTTCATCGTTAAAGGTTAGGCGTAATGCATTGAGGCAGCGGCTTATTTTGGGGGCAGAAACATCTAGCGCTTTGGCCGCGCTATTTGCGTGTCCAGTGTCGAAAATACTTTTAAATACAAGCAAGGTAAAAACATCGAGTTCACAGATCTGTTTTAGTAATAAGTTGCTCATTTTGTATTTTGCCCTGTATGAGTCTTAAATGTTTTTGCGGTGCTATTAGGGGAGTTCTGTGTCCTTGCGATTACCCGAACCACCGCGATCAAATATCATGGGTACTAACTACTAAGATTAACATTCAGCATGCGGATTAACTGTGATCCCTCTCGGCAAAATAACAATTATTTAACCATTGTAAAGAGGAGAGTTGGGGGGAGTTAGGTGAGTAGGCGCTATGTTTAACATCGAGCGATAAGGAATGATTGAGCTAAAAGAGTGAGTCAAAGTCTGCTCACCTAAGGCGGCGAGCAAACGATAGTGATGCATTTTGGATTAACGAGATTCTATGACGTCGTTTTGCACGGACGGTAAGTTGAGTGGATCTGCTGTTGGGGTATGGCCTATTGCATGGGAATAAATGGTTGGTGCATCTTCTTTAATCCGCATCCCGATAAATTGGCCACCCTCAAGGATTTGCATTGAGGTACTTGCCACTTCGCCGTCGACAACACCATTACGTTGGATCACTAAACGCTCACAAATAAGTCTGCCTTTGAAGTGCCCATCGACGATAAATTCATGGCACTTTACTTCACCTTGAATTATACCGCCTTGTTCTATGGTGATATTGGCCTCAGAAAGCAGCTGACCTTGGATATCACCGCCAACAAGCACGTCGCCTGTTAATTCGATATTTCCCGTGAGTTTAGTGCCTCGAGCAATAAAGCTAAAAGAGGTACTTTTTTTAGGCGGGAAAAACAGTTTTTTTACAAACATCATCATAAATTAACTTAATTCGAGAAGGGATTAACTGAGTTCAACAGAGGCGCGATACTAGCTTAAAATCCATGAGAAGCACAGCTCTGCATGTGTTAATGCAATTACAGTGTTCTATCAAGTTGGTCGTTTTATCTCAATGGCTTTGCTAGGGCAAGGAGCTACGCAGGCACCGCATCCAGTACAAAGATCAAGGTCTATTTTAGGGCTCGGAGCCTGACCAATACTGAGCACAAAACTGATGGCTCTTGGTTCGCAGGCATCCTTACAACTTTGGCACCAGATCCCTTGAAAGGTTAAGCAGCTTTCTTGAATATGGGCTTGGTATTGCCAAGGTGCTTGAGTCAAATCGAAAATATTTTCAGGGCAAGCTTTAGCACACAGAGTACAAAATGTGCACTCATTGTCCTTAAAGGAGACTTCAGGAAATCCGCCATCACCTTTGATGATAATGTGAGTTTCACAAACCTCAAGACAGGCGGAACAACGAGTACACACATCGGTAAACTCGATATCATCACGTACCCAAGGCGGCCTTATCGCATTATCTTTACGCCGGCGAAAGAGGCTGCGACGGCTGTGATTAATACTTTGAGTCATGTTGCTCCTCGGGTGGTTAATGCTGTAAAGCGATGGTATTTAGAGGGTAAAGAAAAATGGCTTGGGAGATTTCCACAAGCCATTCAAGTTATTAGCCGTTATAACCATTCGGATTGGTTGATTGCCAATGCCAGCTACTGTTGGCCATATCTTCTAGGGTATGAGTCGCTTGCCAGCCAAGATCTTCCCTTGCGTGGGTTGGATCGGCGTAGCAGGCGGCAATATCCCCTGGGCGACGTGGCGCAATTTGGTAGGCAATAGTGTTACCACAGGCTTTTTCAAAGGCCTTAACCATGTCTAATACACTATATCCTTGGCCTGTGCCTAAGTTATAGGTCACTAGACCAGGTTTAGTGGCCAATTTTGCAAGCGCTTTTAAATGACCATTGGCTAAATCCACGACATGGATATAGTCACGCACGCCGGTACCGTCGTGAGTTGGATAATCATTACCAAACACGCTTAAGGCGGTGCGTTTACCCACGGCAACCTGCGCAATAAAGGGCATCAAGTTGTTAGGGATATCGTTAGGATCTTCGCCGATTAAGCCACTGGCATGGGCGCCAACTGGATTAAAATAGCGCAGACGGGCGATATTCCAGCTAGGATCGGCATTGTGTACATCTGCCAGTATATGTTCAACCATCAACTTAGACTGACCATAAGGGTTTGTTGCCCCTGTGGGAAAGTCTTCGGTGATCGGTAAACTTGCGGGATCTCCATACACAGTTGCCGATGAGCTGAATACGAGATTTTTTACCTTAAACTCTGCCATGACTTGGCAAAGGATAAGCGTACCCGTAACATTATTCTCATAATACTTAAGGGGTTTTGCGACGGATTCTCCCACCGCTTTTAATCCTGCAAAGTGGATAACTGAATCAATAGCATGATCGTTAAACACTTTCTGCAATAACGCTTTATTGAGAATATCGCCTTGATAGAAAGTAACCGATTTACCAGTGATCCGCTCGACTCGGTTTAAGGCTTCTATGCTTGAATTAGACAAGTTGTCCAATACAATCACATCATTACCAGCATTGAGCAGTTCTACTACTGTGTGGGTGCCAATATAGCCAGCACCACCGGTCACTAAAATCGTCATTACTTAATTCCTTTTACAACGGTTTTTAAATAGTGCGCAAAATCTTCACCGATTTCGCTGTGGCGCAGGGCATATTCAACGTTAGCACGCATATAACCTTGCTTGTTACCACAGTCGTGGCTCTTACCTTCCATGTAGTAAGCATTTACGGTTTCTTGCTTCATTAACATCGCAATCGCATCCGTTAATTGAATTTCATCGCCTGCGCCCGCAGGGGTTTTAGCCAGTAGTGGCCAAATGCTGGCAGGTAACACATAACGGCCTACAACGGCTAAGTTAGACGGCGCTTCATCCACGGCTGGCTTCTCAACCAGTTCGACTAATGGCTCAGATTCACCCGGTTGTAAATCATGACCATTCACATCGGCAATACCGTATTGGTTGACGACGTTATGTGGCACGCCTTCCACCATGATTTGACCGACTTGGGTTTCATCAAACAGGGCAACCATAGCGGCTAAGTTATCGCTACGAAGGTCACAGCTGGCTTCATCTATGATCACATCCGGTAGCAATACGGCAAATGGTGCATCGCCGACGACAGATTTAGCACACAAAATCGCATGACCTAAGCCTTTAGCTTGAGATTGGCGCACGCTGATCACTGTTACATCTTTAGGACAAATGGATTGTACGGCTTCAAGTAACTGACGTTTAACGCGGCGTTCTAATTGGGCTTCTAATTCGAAACTGGTATCGAAATGGTTTTCGATAGAGTTTTTACTGGCGTGGGTCACGAGTACAATTTCTTTGATCCCAGCCGCGATAGCTTCACTGACTACGTATTGAATCAATGGCTTATCGACAACAGGTAACATTTCCTTTGGAATTGCTTTGGTCGCTGGAAGCATACGAGTGCCTAGGCCTGCGACAGGAATAACGGCTTTACGAATTTGATGTTGTTTCATTGCGAACCTTTTAGGTCAAGGAGATGCGGTTAATGGCCAATATTGTAAATGACCTGCACAGAAAAGCTATTTAGAAACGCTGAAAACTTAAGATATTTAAGTATTTTTACAGCGAAGTCGACGTAAGTTTTAGCAAAGGTAGCACAGAGCATCTAATCCAGCATCGGTGATGTGCACTTGCATGGCGTTTTTAATACCCTTGTAATATTTGCTTTACGTTTACGTCACAGTAGTGGTGCAAGAATAAAGTGTGAGGGAGTTAACAAATTTAAAGGCTTAGATCACTATGGTTCCATGAGCGCTAGCCACTAAGTGAAGACTATGACGAAAGGAACAGAGTACATCGCTCACAGAGCTGATGACACAGGGTTTATCAACTACCCGCAAGAAGAACATGAGATTTGGAGCCAGCTTTATGCCCGTCAAGCGATAAACCTGCCTGGCCGTGCCTGTAAGGAGTATTTGCAAGGGCTAGATGCCTTGGCTATGCCAAAGAATCGTATTCCGCAACTTACTGAAATTGATACTGTATTGCAAGCGACCACCGGCTGGAAAACGGCAGCCGTACCTGCGCTTATTTCCTTCGGCCGTTTCTTTGAACTGCTGGCCAATAAAGAGTTTCCTGTGGCGACATTCATTCGCCGTAAGGAAGAGTTTGATTACCTGCAAGAACCTGATATTTTTCATGAAATCTTTGGTCATTGCCCTTTGCTCACCAACCCTTCATTTGCCAATTTTTCACATATGTATGGCCAATTAGGTTTAAATGCCAGCAAAGAAGAAAGGGTGTTTTTAGCGCGTTTATACTGGTTTACGGTTGAGTTTGGCTTGCTACAGCCTAAAGATGGCCCCTTGTGTATCTATGGTGGCGGTATTTTAAGCTCACCTGGTGAAACTTTATATGCAATGGAAAGTGACGTGCCAGAACGTCAGCCTTTTGATTTATTGAATGTGCTGCGAACCCCATATCGCATCGACATTATGCAGCCGATTTATTATGTGATTGAGCACATTGATATGCTTGATGAAATTGCCAAAATGGACATCATGAGTTATGTCACTAAGGCACGTCAGTTAGGTTTATTTGCTCCTAAATATCCTCCCAAAGCCAAGGCGAGCTAGTCTCGATTCGATGGATGGTTTGATGTGTTATTTGAGTCGCCATCTAATTTAGTCATGTGATTTAAGTAATTAATAAGTAATGAGTAAAGTGCAACTGAATATCTCTATCAATGTTGCCAACAGGAGTATGTATGACTGCGTTATCGAATATGAAATGTGAAGCGTGCCAAGCCGATGCACCAAAAGTGACCGATGAAGAATTGGCAGAACTTATTCGTATGATCCCTGACTGGGGCGTGCAAGTGCGTGACGGCGTAATGCAGCTTGAGCGCGTCTACAAGTTTAAAAACTTTAAACTGGCGATGGTATTCACGAATAAGCTGGCGGATTTAGCGGAAGAAGAATTCCACCATCCAGGCATTTTCACTGAATGGGGCAAAGTGACTGTCACTTGGTGGTCGCACTCCATTAAGGGGCTACATAAGAATGACTTCATCATGGCCGCCAAGACAGACCAGTTACTAGGTTAATTATTTAATCAATTTAATCAGCATCTTAATGTGTTTTATGATGCTGATTTTTTCTTCCTGTTACAATTCAACTGTAAACTAGGCTTGCCACTTTCAGTTTAACCTTCTAACGTATACGGGCTCTGCTATTTCCCCTCATCGCTGACGTTTTCGTCAAAGGTAACGATTTGCCTAGCAAGCGTTATTTTTGTTGTAAAGCCTAAGGCGAAAAATAGCTCTGCACGGTTTATCCCCAAAATTCAAATCAAAAAAGGGAATATCAGTCATTATGCGCTTGGAAGTCAGCTGTCAGGATCGTGTTGGTTTAGCCAAAGATATCTTAGTCGTGTTAGAGCGTTATGGTATTAATTTAATTGCTATTGATGCCAGTAACCAAGGATTCCTGTACTTACAATTTGCCGAAATCAGTTTTGAAACCTTGAGTGCCTTGATGCCGCAGATCCGCAAAGTGGAAAGCGTGCACGATGTGCGTACGGTGTCATTTATGCCCTCAGAGCAAGAACATTACGCCCTTAAAACCCTGCTCAAAACCTTACCGGACTCCGTTTTTTCTATCGATGCCAAGGCTCGTATCCGTATCGTTAATGAGTCCGCCTTGCTCAATATTGGCATGGGTGAGCACGAAGTGCTCGAAGAGTCGCTTAATCATTGGGTGCAAGGTTTTAACTTCAGCCGTTGGTTGAGTGAAGCACAAGTATTGCCACAAGCGGCGCGAGTTCAAATCGGTCCAAACGAATATTTAGCGGAAATGCTGCCGATTTACCTACCCGATGAGGATGAAAAAACCATCTTGGTTGGTGCTGTGGTGTCGCTGAAATCCCCTGCGCGCGTTGGAAAACAGTTTAACGCGCTGCAGAACCAAACCACTGGCTTTGAAAATGTATTAGCCAGCAGTGACAAGATGAAGGAAGTGCTTAAGCAAGCGCGGCGTATGGCCCAGCTCGATGCACCTTTGTTGATCACGGGTGAAACGGGTACTGGCAAAGAATTAATGGCCAGAGCTAGCCATGATGCGGGGATGCGCCGTGAAAAACCTTTTATCGCCATCAACTGCGCCGCTCTACCCGACAGCGCTGCCGAAGAGGAATTATTCGGTTACGTCAGTCAGGGTAAAGTCGTCAAACGAGGCTTTTTTGAAGAAGCTAAGGGGGGCACAGTATTTCTCGATGAAGTGGCGGAAATGTCTAGGGCGGCTCAAGTTAAGCTGCTACGGCTATTGCAAGATGGCACTTTTAGACGCATAGGGGGCGATGAAGAAGTGCGTGCTGATGTGCGAATTATCTGCTCGACCCAGAAAAATTTAGCTGAACTATGCCAAACCGGTGAGTTTAGGGAAGATTTGTACTATCGCATCCATGTGTTGAGTTATCACATCCCGTCTTTACGCGAGCGTAAAGTCGATATCATTCCACTGACGGAAATGTTCCTCGAACATTACAGTCAACAGTTGTCTAGCCCAGTGCGACGGATTTCGGCCCAGTGCCGCGATCATTTGCTCACCTACGCTTGGCCAGGTAACGTACGCCAATTAAAGAACGCGGTATTTAGAGCCGTGTCTATGTGGGATGGCTCGGCCGAGTTGACGGTAGAACAGCTGAAATTGCCGTCATACGCCGAAGGTTTTGGTTACTTTGATAATGAGTTTGAGGGCAATCTGGACGATGCAATGAAGCAGTTTGAAGCGAGTCTGTTGCGTCGATTATATCCGGCCTATCCGAGCACTCGCCAGTTGGCGAAAAAGCTAGGTGTATCACACACAGCTATTGCTAATAAACTGCGTGAATACAAGATAGCCAAGCGCCGTTAGTCAGAGTCTCGTTGGGTTGACACAGTCAATGTAACAGTATCGTTCCACTTAGTTGCCGACTTTTCAGGCATATTGCTTACCGAGATATTGATAAGCGGTAACTAGGTTATAAACGTAATGATTAGTTTACAAAATGTGAAATAATTGACCTAAATGTGATTTTGGTCACGCTATAGGAATCTTGAGCTGCATCGGGTATTTCTACGCGCAACAAATACGTTAAAGCAAGTAACAGAGCATGCCTCGTTGGCGCGGACTGCGTAACGTGTATGCCCTTAATGAGTCAAAAAGTCCGATTTAAATCGCCGAATATAAGCTGGGTGACGTCACGCGTTTTCCAGCACAATAAAATTGTACACCTAGCCGAAGAGCACTGGAGCCAATATGAAACTTGCAAGTTATAACAATGGTCGTCGTGATGGTCAGTTGATGTTAGTCAGCCGCGATCTCACTAAAACGGTTGCCGTTCCTGCCATTGCCCACACTATGCAGCAATTACTCGATGGTTGGGATTTACTGAGACCGCAATTGCAAGAATTGTACGATGCGTTAAATGAAGGCATGTTAGATAACGCGCAAGCGTTCGACGAAGCTAAGTGCTTGTCGCCATTACCGCGTGCTTACCAATGGGCCGATGGTAGCGCTTATGTGAATCACGTTGAGTTAGTCCGTAAAGCCCGTGGTGCTGAAATGCCAGAAACCTTCTGGACAGATCCGTTGTTTTATCAAGGTGGCTCAGACAGCTTTATTGCCCCTAAAGCCGATATTCCACTGGCGAGTGAAGACTGGGGGATCGATTTCGAATCTGAAATTGCGGTTATTACCGATGATGTGCCTATGGGCGTGAGCACTGACAATGCAGCTAAGCACATTAAATTGTTGATGCTAGTTAACGATGTGTCATTGCGTAACTTGATCCCTGGTGAGTTGGCGAAAGGCTTTGGTTTTTTCCAATCTAAACCATCGAGCAGTTTTTCGCCTGTGGCTGTGACACCGGATGAATTGGGTGTCCGTTGGGAAGATTCGAAAGTGCATTTACCGCTGATCACCTATTTAAATGGTGAATTATTTGGTCGTCCGAATGCAGGCGTTGATATGACCTTTAATTTCAGTCAGTTAGTTTCGCATGTTGCAAAAACCCGTCCATTGGGCGCAGGCGCGATTATAGGCTCTGGTACTATTTCTAACTATGACCGTAGTGCAGGTTCGAGCTGTTTAGCGGAAAAACGTATGTTAGAAGTGATTGCCGAAGGCAAAGCCACTACGCCATTTATGCGTTTTGGTGACACAGTGCGCATCGAAATGCTCGATGATAATGATGTAACCATTTTTGGTTCTATCGATCAAAAAGTGGTTGAATACAAAGCCTAAGGCTTTCCCTTAAAGGGCGACACCGACTCAAACTAACGGGGCTTAATTGCCCCGTTTTTATACTGACTTTTATAAGGACATGAAAATATGAAACTTTACGGTTATTGGCGTTCCAGTGCAGCCTATCGGGTTCGTATTGCCCTTAATCTCAAGGGGATTTCAGCCGAACAGTTTTCAGTGCATCTCGTACGTGATGGCGGCGAGCAACATAAAGCGGCCTACATTGCGCTTAATCCTTTAGAGTTAGTGCCAACCTTAGTGGTGGATGATGAGCTGGATGTGGATGCCTTGTCGCAATCTTTAGCGATTATCGAATATCTTGATGAGATACATCCACAGTCGCCATTACTGCCTGCATCGGCTCTTGAACGTGCCCACGTGCGCGCTATGGCACTTACGGTCGCCTGTGAGATCCATCCATTAAACAACTTGCGGGTATTGCAATATTTAACGCAAACCTTAGGTGCTGATGACACCGCCAAAAATACTTGGTATCACCATTGGGTCGCAAGTGGTTTTACGGCCTTAGAAACCTTGTTAACACGGCATAGCGGTCGTTATTGCTTTGGAAATGCAGTGACATTAGCTGATTTGTGTTTAGTACCGCAGGTGTATAACGCCCAGCGTTTTAATGTGGATTTAACGCCTTATCCCAATATCATGCGCGTGTGGGCCGAGTGTAATCAGCTAGAAGCCTTTGCCAATGCTGCGCCAGAGCGCCAAGCGGATGCGATGTAACGAATTGCGCGGATACGGTTTTTACGAATAGAAAGAATGGATGATGAGACTTGCTTTACAAGTCTTATCTCAGCGATGGAGTTTAAATGCTTTTCAGTAAAAAATGTCCGTATTGCAAAGGTAAACTCGGCGCTAAGGAAGTGCCGATTAAGGAAGGACGCTGCTGTCATTGTGATAAGCCGATACTGTACAAATTCAATATAATAAAATGGATGGTCCTGTTCGTGCCTATCTATATTGTTAGCGTTAATCTGCTAGACAAAGATGTACATGGTTTTTGGATTTGTGTTGCGGTGATGGCACCGATTTATAGTCTCGTTTCACTACTCTGTCATGAGGTCGTAAAGTGCTCAGAAACCGATGGCGAAGTGGAGTAAGCCTAATGTCTTTCCCGTGTTTTTATCTGATATTGAAGCGGGCGATACTGTTATGAGTGGTGCTAGGGGTAATGTCATGAGTGTTGCTACGAATAATGTTATGAATGATGCAATGAGTGAAGCAGCGCTAGAGCATCAATTACTCGAATGGATAGCTCAAGACTGCGAGCGGGTGAGGGCGCTTGAACTCGCGCTTCAATGCGCCAAAGTACACTCAATGCCGCAGTGGTGTCTGGCGGCAGGATTTGTCCGTCATTTAGTCTGGGATCGCTTGCACGAATTTGAGTTGAGTCCACTGAACGATATTGATCTGATCTATTTTTGCCCTTTAGATATTAGCCCTGAGCGGGATCTGGCGATTGAAACCTATCTTCATCAGCTTGCCCCTGAGTTACCTTGGTCGGTTAAGAATCAGGCGCGCATGCATAGTCGCAATCAAGACATGGCTTACACATCTTGCCTTGATGCTATGGCTCATTGGCCAGAGTTAGAAACCGCGGTTGGGGTGGGTTTAAAATCTCATGTTGAGACAGATACTCAGGTAGATGCAGAGACTGATCATCATTCCACGCATTACGGTATTGAGCTGGTGGTTCCCTTTGGGCTGAACTCCCTGTTTGCCCTCAAATTGAGCGCCAATCCAAAGCGATCATTACCACTGTTTGAGCACAGAGTTGCGACTAAGGGCTGGCTAACTCGCTATCCTTTGCTTACGTGTTGTTACTCAAGCTAATCTTCTCACTTTCTTATTCGTTCAGTCTAAAACTGATCTAACCGCCTCACACTGTCATTCCATGCAATCTAGTTATCTAACATGATAGGTATCATCCTCAAGCCGTTTTTACTTATCCATTTTCTGTTTTTATCCTAATACCAATCGTATTAAATATCTGTTCATTCAGCGGGAGTTCAACGCGCTTTAGACAAGGCGAAGGCTTGAAGGCATAGTGGTGCTCTGTCGAAAGCCTTAAACGCAGTATAAAGCGCGTTGCCATGCCGTTAACATCAGCCGCCCTTCGGGAGCCACACAGGCATCCCACTCCGGTGTTGCATTGACTTAAAAGGGAATAACCATTTTTGCGTCAATGCGCCTTGGATTGAGATGCCTGTGAGGCTCTGAACTGATTAGATATTTAATGTGATTGGTATCATTTAACTTGTCTCTATAATTTGAAATTAATGTTCAAATAACCTCTTAGTTAAGTGCTTTTCATTGTTACTGAAATGTTTATGGTGTTGTTGGTCACTACCTCTTGCGGTAGTCATTAGTGATGGCTAATACAACACTTAGCTCACAGAAAACAAAGGAGTATTATCAATAAATGTTTGAATTTCGTGATTCAGCTCCCATGTGCAGTACCTATAAGTGAGTATTGCTCACTCACTTTGATTTGGATCAATAAATCAGTCGCATATCTCTGGCAGTGTAGGCGTCAATTGTTAAGGATGTAATACAAAACAAAAACCTATGTTGTACATATGGAGTATGATGATGAATAAAAACACTGTTTCTACACTGGTCGCTGCCACCCTTTTAGCCGCTGGTTTTTCTGCTTCTGTATCGGCTCACCAAGCGGGTGACATTATTGTTCGTGCGGGTGCTGTGGTTGTTGCGCCAAATGAATCAAGTGATGATGTTGCGGGTAATGGCGAGTTCCAAATCAGCAATAACACTCAAGTGGGTTTAAACTTTGGCTACATGCTGACAGATAACTTTGGGGTTGAGTTATTAGCTGCCACACCTTTTAGCCACGATGTTTCTTTAAAAGGTGTAGGTAAGATTGCAGAAACTAAACATTTACCACCCACTTTAGTGGCACAGTACTACTTTGGTGATGCGCAATCTAAATTACGTCCATACGTGGGTGTTGGTGTTAACTATACTAATTTCTTCGACAATGAGTTCACCAACGATTTAAATGGTGCGTTAACTGACTTGAGCATGAGCACTTCGTGGGGCTTAGCGGCACAAGCAGGTGTTGATTATCAAGTAAACAAAAACTGGTTAGTGAACGCTTCAGTGTGGTACGCGCAAATTAGCAGTGACGTGAAGTTTAAATTAGCGGGCGACACTGTAGTTATCGACACTGATATCAACCCATGGGTTTATATGGTCAGCGTGGGTTACACTTTCTAATCCACTGATTAGATAAGCGTAAAAAGGAGCCTTAGGCTCCTTTTTCGTTTCTGCACTTTTTATCGCGCCATGTTCTGTTCCACTTAGGCTAAGCCGATTTAGCGCTTTGGCTTTTTAGCTTTCCAGTGGCGAGTGTTATAGATAAATTCGGGTAATAACACAGTAAGCCAAGCGACGAGGCGCCAGCGTTTGGTCACATAGACGCGGCGTTTGCCTTGTTTCATTGCCTTGATGATTTGCGCTGCGACTTGTGGCAATGGTGCAAGCCACATTGCACTTTGCTGCATAGCGGCTTTATCGAGCAAACCAAGTTGGATATCGGTAATCGTAATCGGTAACTTAAGGCGCTGAGCATGCATACTTAAGCCCTCAAGGTAATTCTGGCCAAAGGCTTTTGAGGCGTGATAGGCCACACTCGGCCCGCCGCGCAGGCCCGCAATCGAGTTGATTGCCGCCAGTTGTCCATAACCTTGCTCGCGAAATAGTCTAAATGCCGTATTGCAGATGGCAGCAAAACCTCGCACATTGACATCGATAATGTCTTGCTCCGGTAGCCAAGGCAACTCGGGGTCATAGCTATTGAGGCCTGTATTAACTAAGACTAAGTGCGCGCCGCCAAGAGTTTGCCAGACTGATTCAAGTTGGTTGATGATGGCTTGAGGTTGTTCAATTTGAAGTGCAAAAACTTGTACTTTTGTTGGCAAGGATAAGGCAAAATCGCGCAGTGATTCTGGATCTTGGGCGAATAAGACTAATTCAACCTGCTGATCTGCCAATTGCTTTGCAAGTTCACGACTTAATTGTGAGCTAGCTCCCACAATGATTGCAGTTGCTTGGGTCATAGATTTTTCGGCAACGAAATGGTGGCTTATGATAGAAAGTTATGTTCACCAAGACAAGATTTATAGCTTGGGCGTATGGACATCTAGAAGTCTTTATGTATGATTAGGAGAAACAAAATGAACAAATGGTTGCGTTTAAGCGCGTTGAGATTAACAGCCTTAGCATTAATGGCCATCATGGGGGTGTTATCCGGTTGTGCGACACCTAATGCTATCGTTGAGATAAAAGGCGAGACCTTATATCGCGAACGGATAGCCTTACCTGCCGATGCTAAGGTCATAGTGCAGCTGCTTGATGTCTCAAAAATGGATGTGCCAGCCATAGTGATGGCGGAGCGCGTGCAACAAGGTGCTGCGACACCCGCGCCATTCAGTTTTGCGATTGGTAGCGATCAGTTCCAACCCGGTCACACTTATGCCATAGGGGCCCGGATTATGTTGGGTGATAAGTTATTGTTTATTAATACTCAAGCCTATCACATTGATCTCAATTCCACTGAGCCAATGACGATACTGCTAGAGAAAGTCGGTGGCTAGTTAGCCCGCTCAGAAGTGAGCTGACATACGCGCCGAATCCGTTAGTATTTACGAACAGAAGAGGCGCGGTATGCCGGTTAGAATTCCAGATCATCTGCCCGCAGCAGGGGTGTTAGAGTCAGAAAATATTTTCGTTATGTCCGAGACGCGGGCGGCGAATCAAGATATCAGGCCGATGAAGGTGCTGATTTTGAACTTGATGCCGAACAAAATCGAGACAGAAACCCAGTTATTGCGCTTACTGGGTAACACGCCTTTACAAGTCGATGTGGATTTGCTGCGCATTCACGACAAAGAATCCAAGCATACTTCCATCGACCACATGAATACTTTTTACCGTGATTTTGAAGCTGTGCGCCATAAAAATTACGACGGTCTTATCATCACAGGCGCGCCGCTTGGGCAAATCGATTTCGAAGATGTGGTTTATTGGGATCATATCCGTGAAATCATCGACTGGTCCCAAGAGCATGTCACCTCAGTGTTGTTTTTATGCTGGGCAGCCCATGCGGGCTTGTATCATCTCTATGGTTTAAATCGAAAAATATTGCAACAGAAGCGTTCTGGCGTATTTGTACATAGGCGCACTTGTCAGCATTTCCCACTACTACGTGGTTTTGATGATGAGTTCTTTGCACCCCATTCGCGTTTTGCCGAGATGGATGTGGAAGAAATTAGGCAACACCCGCAGTTGCAAGTGTTAGCGCAGTCCGATGAAGCCGGGGCCTATTTGGTATTAAGTCGCAATAACCGTAACTTGTTTGTAATGGGGCACCCTGAATATCAAAAATCGACCTTAAACGATGAATACCATAGGGATTTAGCCCAGGGCTTAACGCCAAATGTGCCACAAAACTATTATCGAAATAATAATCCAGAAGCCGAAGCCATTGCCCGCTGGCACAGCCACGGTAGTTTGTTGGTCAGTAATTGGCTCAATTATTACGTTTATCAGTTAACGCCTTATGACTTAAGTGATATGACGGCGATGACACCGTGGGAATCGCGCTAAGGTTTTGTTTAGCCTTTTATGGTGATGTGGTCACATGGATGTGACCTAAGCTGATACCCAAAATCCCTTAATTTATCTCTCCCTTAGATGCTGTTGTCCACGCTTGACTGTGCTTAATCCCTGCCTCGCTGTAAATCCTTACTGACAATTTTCACCCGATAAAATCGACACATTAGACCAAGGAATACTTGCTTTACGTTCGCGTAAACGTCAGAGTGGTTTTATTGTCGATTTTATTAAACGTCCCAAGGCTAGCACTAGGCCTTGTGGTCAATTTGGGTTGGAGCCTGCATGAGTACTGAACCGTTAAATCAAGATATTGTTATTGTTGCCGCTAAACGCACCCCTATGGGTGGTTTTCAAGGCAGTTTGTCATCTGTTGCATCACCGACTTTAGCCGCGACAGCCATTAAGGGCTTATTGGCGGAGACTCAATTAGCGGGTGAGCATGTTGATGAAGTCTTGATGGGCTGCGTATTACCCGCTGGTTTAGGTCAAGCGCCTGCACGTCAAGCCACTTTAGGTGCGGGATTACCCTTATCCGTTGGTGCGACCACAGTGAACAAAGTCTGTGGCTCTGGCATGAAGACGGTGATGTTAGCCCACGATTTGATTAAAGCGGGCAGTGCCAAAGTGGTGATCGCTGGCGGTATGGAAAGCATGAGCCAAGCGCCGTATTTATTAGATAAAGCCCGCGGCGGCATGCGCATGGGCCACGGCAAAGTGTTAGATCACATGTTTTTAGATGGTCTTGAGGATGCCTATACTGGCGGCGCCATGGGAACATTTGCCCAGAAAACCGCCGATGAATTTAGGATCACCCGCGAGCAGATGGATGCCTTTGCGCTAAGTTCGCTCGAAAAAGCCAATGCCGCGATTAACTCGGGTGCCTTTAAGGCCGAAATTACCCCAGTCACAGTTAGTGATCGTCGCGGTGATGTGACTATCGATACCGACGAGCAACCCGGTAATGCCCGCCCTGAAAAAATTCCTACGCTGCGCCCAGCCTTTACCAAAGATGGCACTATCACAGCGGCTAACTCTAGCTCTATTTCTGATGGCGCAGCGGCATTGATGCTGACCTCTCGCGGCGAAGCTGAGCGTTTAGGCTTAACTGTATTAGCCACCATTAAAGGCCACACGACCCATGCCCAAGAGCCTTCACTCTTTACCACTGCACCTGTCGGCGCTATGGCGAAATTACTGGCCAATGTCGGTTGGTCAACGGATGAAGTTGATTTATTCGAAATCAACGAAGCCTTCGCCATGGTGACTATGCTTGCCGTGTCTGAGCTCGGTTTAGATATCGCTAAGGTTAACGTCAATGGCGGTGCCTGCGCTTTAGGTCATCCTATTGGCTGCTCGGGTTCACGTTTACTAGTGACCTTAATCCATGCTTTAAAAGCCCGCGGCCTTAAACGCGGTGTCGCCTCGCTGTGTATCGGCGGTGGTGAAGCAACAGCGATGGCCATTGAGGTCTAATTGCAAAGGTTTTAGTTAAATCAACAAGACGGGGCTGGCAAGGGCAATCACTTCCCTTGAGGATAATCATAATATCGCACCGCCAGCCCATCACTCTACAAGGAAAGGATTGCAACATGACCACACAAGTAAAGCATTACATTGACGGCGAGTTTATCCAAGGTACGGGCACATCACAGATTATTGTCACCAATCCCGCGAATAACTCGCCGATTGCTGTGATTAATGCTGCCACTAGCGAAGAAGTTCACGCTGCGATTGCTAGCGCCAAAGCGGCCTTTAAAACCTGGAAAGAAGTGCCAGTGTCTGAACGCGCGCGCGTCATGTTGCGTTATCAACATCTGCTAAAAGAACATCACGACGAATTGGCGACCATTCTCGCAAAGGAAACCGGTAAAACCTTCGAAGATGCCAAGGGCGATGTGTGGCGCGGTATCGAAGTCGCTGAACACGCCTGTAACGTGGCGTCATTATTGATGGGTGAAACTGTCGAGAACGTCGCGCGTTCAATTGACACTTACAGCTACACTCAACCGCTCGGTGTGTGTGCGGGTATTACGCCATTTAACTTCCCTGCGATGATCCCGTTATGGATGTTCCCACTGGCGATTGCCTGCGGTAACACTTTCATTTTAAAGCCTTCAGAACAAGATCCTATGACGCCGCAGCGTCTGGTTGAGCTGTTTGTTGAGGCGGGCGCACCTAAGGGCGTATTGCAATTAGTGCATGGCGATAAAACAGCCGTAGATATCCTGCTGGCAGACCCTGCGATTAAAGCCATTTCCTTTGTCGGTTCTGTGGCTGTGGGTCAATATATTTATAAAACCGGTACAGATAACTTAAAACGCGTGCAAGCCTTTGCGGGTGCGAAAAACCACTGCGTTATCATGCCAGATGCAAACAAACAGCAAGTGATCAACAACTTAGTCGGCGCTTCTGTTGGCGCGGCGGGTCAGCGTTGTATGGCGATTTCGGTTGCCGTGTTTGTGGGGGCCGCGAAAGAGTGGATCCCAGAATTAAAAGAAGCGTTAGCCAAAGTTCGCCCAGGTTTATGGGACGATAAAGAAGCGGGTTATGGTCCGGTTATCAGCCCAGCCGCTAAGGCGCGGGTGCTTAAACTTATCGCCCAAGGTAAAGCCGAAGGCGCCGAGTGTTTACTCGATGGCAGCGATTTTACCGTGGAAGGTTATGAATCCGGTAATTGGATTGGCCCAACCATGTTCGATAAAGTCACTACTGATATGAGCATTTACAAGGAAGAAATCTTTGGCCCTGTACTGTGTTGTATGGAATCAGACTCCTTAGAAGCAGCCATCGAATTAGTTAACGCCAGCCCTTATGGCAACGGCACGTCTATCTTTACCGCGAGCGGTGCTGCTGCCCGTAAATATCAACATGAAATCGAAGTCGGCCAAGTGGGGATTAACGTGCCTATTCCTGTGCCATTACCTTTCTTCTCATTTACCGGTTGGAAGGGCAGTTTCTACGGCGATCAACATGCCTACGGTAAGCAAGCGGTGCGTTTCTATACCGAGACCAAGACCATCACTTCCCGCTGGTTTGAGTCCGATATCGCAGTAGCTTCAACGCCAAATATGAGCATTAACCTACGCTAAGCTCGGTGATTAATCGATAAACCACGGCGTCTTTACGGCGCCCAATTTATTCAATAAAAAAGTGACCACAGAGTCATAGGAGAGCCAAATGGATTTTAATTTCAACGATGACCAACGCCAGTTTGCCGATCTTGCGCGCCAGTTTGCCGCGGAAGAATTAACCCCGTTCGCCGCCAAGTGGGATGAAGAACATCATTTCCCTAAAGACGTGATCCAAAAAGCTGGTGAGCTGGGTTTTTGCTCTCTGTATTCGCCAGAATCCGAAGGTGGCATGGGCTTATCGCGCCTCGATGCCTCGATTATTTTTGAAGAACTTGCCAAGGGCTGCACCGCGACCACGGCCATGCTGACCATTCACAATATGGCGACTTGGATGGTGACGACTTGGGGCACTGAAACGCTGCGTCAGACTTGGTCCGAGCCGTTAACCACAGGGCAGATGTTAGCGTCATATTGTTTAACTGAGCCGGGTGCAGGTTCGGACGCCGCATCTTTGCAAACCAAAGCGGTGCGTGACGGCGATGAATATGTGATTTCAGGCTCGAAAATGTTTATCTCGGGCGCGGGCGCCACTGAGCTTTTAGTCGTGATGTGCCGTACTGGCCAAGCTGGGCCTAAGGGAATTTCGGCGATTGCCATTCCGGCGGATGCCGCTGGTGTTATTTACGGTAAAGCCGAAGATAAAATGGGCTGGAATGCCCAGCCGACCCGCCAAATCACCTTTGAAAACGTGCGTGTGCCAGTGGCAAACTTGCTCGGTGAAGAAGGCCAAGGCTTTGCCTTTGCAATGAAAGGCTTAGATGGCGGTCGCATTAATATCGCGACCTGTTCTGTGGGTACGGCACAGTCTGCTTTAGAGCGCGCAACTCAGTATATGAATGAGCGTCAGCAATTTGGTAAACCGTTAGCGGCTTTCCAAGCGCTGCAATTTAAGCTTGCCGATATGGCGACAGAATTAGTCGCAGCCCGCCAAATGGTGCGTCTTGCGGCATTTAAACTCGATAGTGGCGATCCTGAGGCCACGGCTTATTGCGCTATGGCGAAACGCTTTGCCACTGATGTGGGTTTTCAAGTCTGCGATGCGGCGCTGCAAATTCATGGTGGATATGGTTATATAAGGGAGTACCCGCTGGAACGTCATTTCCGTGATGTGCGTGTGCATCAGATTTTAGAAGGCACTAACGAAATTATGCGCTTAATTATCGCCCGTCGTTTACTCGATGAAAATGCAGGACAAATCCTGTAATTCAACTCGCAATATGCGTGACTTACAGGTCGGCGATAACTGAAAAGGAGCCTATAAAGATGGAATATTTAGTTGAACGTATCGAAGGCCACACGGCGATTCTGACCATGAACAATCCGCCAGCCAACACTTGGACCGCCGAGAGTTTGCAGGCGCTTAAAGCCAAAGTGCTTGAGCTGAATGCCAATAAAGAGATTTATGCCTTAGTGTTAACGGGCCAAGGGCAAAAGTTCTTCTCCGCTGGCGCCGATTTAAAACTGTTTAGCGATGGTGACAAAGGTAATGCGGCAACGATGGCCAAGCATTTTGGTGAAGCCTTTGAAATCTTAAGCCAATTCCGCGGTGTGTCGATTGCCGCGATTAACGGCTATGCCATGGGCGGCGGCTTAGAAGTCGCGTTGGCCTGCGATATTCGTATCGCCGAAATTCAAGCTGTAATGGCATTACCCGAAGCGACGGTCGGTTTATTACCCTGTGCGGGTGGCACTCAAAATCTGACCGCACTCGTCGGTGAAGGTTGGGCTAAGCGGATGATTTTATGCGGCGAGCGTATCGATGCGACTCAGGCATTGAATCTACGTTTAGTGGAAGAAGTGGTCGATACTGGCGAAGCGCTTAATGCGGCAATTGCCTTAGCCGTCAAAGTGGCTAACCAAAGCCCAAGCAGCGTGACTGCGTGTAAGACGCTTATTCAAGCGGGGCGCACTATGGCGCGTAGCCAAGCGCTACCGATTGAGCGTGAGTTATTTGTCGGATTATTTGATACTGAAGATCAGGCCGAAGGCGTGAATGCGTTTTTAGGGAAACGTAAAGCTGAGTGGAGAAACCGCTAATGACGAATGTAGTAGATAATGACGTGGTCGAGCATGTCGCAAATCAGGTCACGACCACACAAAATGTGGTGTTTCAAACCTTAGCCACTGCTTCTGGCAAATTGGTTGGGGTGGTCACACTCAATGTGGAAAAAGCCCTCAACGCCTTAGATTTAGGCATGGTGCGCGCTATGACGGCACAGCTTAATCTGTGGAAGAAAGATCCCCTTATCGCTTGCATCGTATTAGATGGCAGCGGTGAGAAGGCATTTTGTGCCGGGGGTGATGTGCGCGCTTTATACCATGCTTCCATTGCCGCTAATGGGCAAGTGACTGAGGAAGCAAAGGTTTTCTTCGAAGAGGAATATCGCCTCGATTATCTACTGCATACCTTTGGCAAACCTGTGTTGGTGTGGGGCGATGGCATAGTCATGGGCGGCGGCCTCGGTTTGATGGCGGGCGCGAGCCACAGAGTCGTTACCGAAACCTCGCGTATCGCTATGCCAGAGGTGACTATCGGCCTGTATCCCGATGTGGGCGGCAGTTATTTCCTTAATCGTATGCAGGGCAAGATGGGATTGTTTTTGGGATTGACCGCCTATCAACTCAATGCCGCCGATGCCTGTTATGTGGGCCTTGCGGATCATTACCTGAACCGCGACGACAAAGAGTTGATGTTTGATGCCATGGCAACCTTAGATTGGAGTGATACGCCAGCTCTTAATCATCAACGTTTAGATAGCATGATCAACGAGCTGTCTAATCAAGTGGATATTCCTAAGGGCGACAGTGTATTAGCCGAAAGCCAAGACATAATCGACAGGCTTATGGCGGGCAGTCTGCAGGATATTGCAGCACGCATGTCAACTCTGGTATCGGAAGAAAAGTGGTTAATGAAAGCGCGGGACACCTTCCTTGCGGGTAGCCCTATCAGCTGGCACTTGGTCTATATCCAAGGGCAGTTAGGGACTAAGCTTAGCTTAGCTCAATGTTTCAAGTGGGAGTTAACCGCAAGTGTTAACGTGTGTGCCCACGGTGATTTCTGCGAAGGCGTTCGTGCACTCTTGATTGATAAAGACAAGAAACCTCAATGGCGTTTTAAGGATGTTAACTCAGTACCCACAGCGGTACTTGAGCAAATATTGGCTTCCCCATGGGGCGAGGCGCATCCCTTTAACCAACTGAGTTAAGCGTTTAAGGGCCGAGTTGGCTAAGCGCTGTGTTTATCTGCTTAGCCAAGCTCGCTTTACTCTGTGATAAAGTCAGCATAATCAATTTGATAGTATTATCACAACACTAAAAAGAACAACACAGGAGTGATGGCATGAGTACAGTAGCCTTTATCGGTTTAGGTAATATGGGCGGCCCAATGGCGGCCAATTTATTAAAAGCAGGCATGACGGTTCGCGTCTTTGATTTAGTCCCAGAAACTATGCAGCAATTGGCTGAAAAAGGCGCCTTAGTATCAAGTACAGCCTGCGGCGCTGCAGCGGGCGCAACTGTGGTGATTACTATGCTGCCTGCGGGCAAGCATGTGAAAAGTTTATATTTAGGCAATGGAACAGACAAAGGTCTGCTTGAAGTGGTTGCGGGTGATACTTTACTGATCGATTGTTCAACCATCGATGCACAAAGCGCACAATTAGTGGCGGCCGAAGCGGCTAAAAGCGGCATCGAATTTATGGATGCACCAGTTTCTGGCGGCACGGCAGGCGCGGCGGCGGGCACCTTAACTTTTATTTGTGGTGGCTCGGATACCGCTTTTGAACGTGCGCAGCCCGTACTTAAGGCTATGGGTGTGAATATCTTCCACGCAGGCGGTCCAGGTGCGGGGCAAGTCGCGAAAATCTGCAATAACATGCTGTTATCTGTGTTGATGGTCGGTACTTCCGAAGCCCTGCAAATGGGCGTCGATCATGGTCTAGATCCCAAAGTGCTATCCGACATTATGAAGGTCAGCAGTGGCGGAAACTGGACGCTAGAGAAGTACAATCCCTGCCCAGGCGTGATGGAAACAGTGCCTTCTTCTAAGGGCTATCAGGGTGGCTTTATGGTAGATTTGATGGTCAAAGATCTCGGTCTGTCACAAGAAGCGGCATTATTGAGCAACTCTAGCACGCCAATGGGCGCTTTAGCCCGCAGCTTGTATGTCAATCATGCAAGACAAGGCAATGGTCGCCGAGATTTTTCCAGTATATTTGAACAATTTGCACCACTTAAAAAATAGACACAGATAACAAGGGATCACCAGATGGATTTAAAAGATAAGGTTGTCGTCATTACTGGCGGCGCGGGTGGCTTAGGCTTAGCAATGGCGCAAAATTTTGCGCAGGCAGGTGCTAAGATAGCGCTTATCGATGTGGACCAAGAAAAACTCGAGCGAGCCTGCGCTGAGCTTGGATCGGACACTGAAGTTCAAGGTTATGCCTTAGACATTACCGACGAAGAAGATGTCGTCGCGGGTTTTGCTTATATTCTCGAAGATTTTGGTCAAGTGAACGTGTTAGTGAACAACGCCGGTATTCTGCGTGATGGCATGTTAGTCAAAGCCAAAGACGGCAAAGTCACTGATCGTATGTCTTACGAGCAATTCCAATCGGTGATCAATGTGAACCTGACCGGCAGTTTCCTTTGTGGCCGTGAGGCCGCAGCGGCCATGATTGAATCGGGTCAAGCGGGGGTGATTGTTAACATCTCTAGCCTTGCTAAGGCGGGTAATATGGGCCAATCAAATTACGCGGCCTCAAAAGCGGGTGTTGCGGCTATGTCTGTTGGCTGGGCGAAGGAGTTAGCGCGCTACAATATCCGTAGTGCAGCCGTAGCACCAGGTGTGATTGCGACCGAGATGACGGCAGCAATGAAGCCAGAAGCGTTGGAGCGTTTAGAGAAACTCGTGCCTGTTGGCCGCTTAGGTCATGCCGACGAGATAGCTTCTACCGTACGTTTTATTATTGAAAACGATTATGTTAACGGTCGTGTGTTTGAAATCGATGGTGGTATCCGTCTTTAGAGCGATATCTTATTGATTTGCATAAAAACCGAGCTTAGGCTCGGTTTTTTTATAGGGTAAATAAAGATAATGGTTCTTATGCTCTAGCTTTCGGATTTATTTAGATTTCACTGTTGGAGTTGACATTTAGTTGTTAACCTTCAACAATCGCTCTCCCGTTTTTTTACATAACTTTACAAACATGTTGATCACATGTAATGGAGCTTGAAATCCGGATGTCTTGGCAGGAAAAAGCCCACTGGCTTGAGAAAATCACTAAGCGCATGATGTTGATCGTGGGTATCTTAGGGTTGGTTGTGATTTATTGCGGTTTCTTTTTTCTGCTCTTTAGTGGCCGTTCTGTGGCCGTGATCCCATGGTTTTTTCTTATCTCACCTTGGGTGTGTATTTATTTTGGTTTAACGCAAGTACAACAAGTGCAAGTGGTAAATTGGTTCTTAAAAAAATTTAAAAAATAACTAATTTACACATAACTCATTTCTGCAAGTTCATATTTTGTTTCGGTTTGTGCAGTTGGCAAACATTGGGGAGAAACAATGAAGCTACATGGATATTTATGGATGCTGGGGGGCTTATTTTGTTTAGGTGCTTGCGAGCGCTCGAACAAAGAGACGCCGCATCTTAGTGATAATGGCGCGCGCATAGTTGCGCCCTATGGTAGTTGGCAGTCACCGCTATCGGCGACTGAAGTTTTTGAGCAGGCCGATAATGTGGCTGAGTTGCAAAGCGTTGATGGTGCTATTTATTTCTCTGAATCTGATGGTGAAAAACAAGGCCAAGTCGGGATCAAACGCCTCGACCAACGTGGAAAAATTACCGACATAGTACCGCCTGCGTTTAATGTTAAATCCGCCGTTCATGAATACGGTGGTGCCGCCTTTTTGGGGATTGGTCAGAGTCTGTTTGCCACTAAGGCACAGGACCAACTGTTTTATCGTTTTGCCCCTAATCAACCCCCTTTGCCTTTAACGCCAAATGGTACTCGCCATGCAGATTGTATTGCTTACCCCAAAGGGTCGAGGATTATCTGTGTGCGCGAAGATCATCGTCAAGCGGGTGAGCCTAAGGCGAGTCTTGTTACCATTAATCTTAATTTTGCCGGTGAAGGCGATACCTTTGTTTCGGGCCATGACTTTATTTCTTCGCCAGCCATCTCGCCCGATAACAGCCAACTGGCGTGGATCACTTGGGAACATCCCTATATGCCATGGGATAATAGCGTGCTCTGGCTTGGGGATCTGGACCGTAAAGGGCAATTACACAATATTCGTAAGGTAAACACACCCGCAGACTCTTCGGTGTCGCAGCCATTATTTAGTCCTGATGGACAATTGTATGTCGTATCGGATATCAGTAACTGGTGGAATATCTATCGAGTCACGGCACAAAATACCTTAGACCCAGTACTAAAGAAAAAGGCCGAGTTTGCGGTGGCTGATTGGTATTTAGGCAATCATAACTATGCCTTTGAATCCGAAAAAACGATTATTGCCAGTTATATGCTTGGTAGTCAGGCCGTTTTAATTCGACTGCATCTAGATTCAGGCCTGACCGAATCTTTGGCCGTCGACTTTGGTGAAATCACCCAAGTGATCCGAGGGGAAGATGCTGTTTATTTTGTCGGCGCTAAGGCGACGCCAGAGAAGGGCATTTATAAAGTGATCGGTCGTGGTACTGAGTTGGTGTATACCCCTAACTTACCAAAACTTAATCCCAACTATATCTCCCGTGCTAAAAATATTACTTTTAAAACAGGTGCTAACCAGCAAGCTTACGGTTATTTTTATGGTCCGGTTAACCCCAACTATACTGCGCCTAATGATACCCGTCCGCCCTTGATTGTAATGTTACACGGCGGTCCTACGGCGCGGGCGAGTCTGGCTTATCGCAGTGACATTCAATTTTGGACCAGCCGAGGCTTTGCGGTTCTCGATGTTAATTTCCGTGGCAGCAGTGGTTTTGGCCGTGCTTACCGTCAAAGTATCTACGGAAAATGGGGTCAAGTTGATGTGGAAGATGCGGTCAATGCGGCCCGTTATTTAGTTGATAAGGGTTGGGTCGATGGACAAAAACTGGCGATTCGAGGTGTTAGCGCTGGTGGGTTAACTGTGATGTCGTCCTTGGCATTTTATGATGTATTTCAAGCGGGGGTGAGCTATGCGGGGATCAGTGACTTTGAACAGCTCGCCAAGAGTACCCATAAATTCGAGACTGGCTACTTAGATCTGCTTATCGGCCCCTATGGTGAAAATCAAGCCCGCTATAGGGAACTGTCGCCCCTGCATCACCTTGAAGGATTGAATGAGCCTTTATTAATTTTTCAAGGATTACGTGACCAAATCGTACCACCACAGCAGTCGCGGCAGATTTATGAGGCGTTAAAAGTGAGAGGCGTACCCACGGCTTATATCGCTTATCAGGATGAACCCCACGGCGGTTGGAAACCTGAGCACAAGGCCGCAGGATTAGAAACTGAGCTGGCATTTTATGGGCAAGTGTTTAACTTTACCCCTGCGGGTAAGCTTGCAACACTGGTACTGGATAACGCCGCAGCGCTAAAGCCAACCATAGTGAGAAGTCAATAACGTGGTATTTACCGTTATTGATCTTGGCCATCGCTATTGCGATTGGCTTTACCGCAACACTCAGAGCCAGCATTTTGCTGGCTCTTGTGATTTTCGAGGCTGCCATGAGTCTCGTGACTTAGGCTGTCGATAATGGCGCAGTGGGGCTGATCGCCGCCTTGGCATTGGGTCACCATGTGCTGCAATTGCGCCCTAAGCTGCTGTAACTTATTGATTTGCTCTTCGACATAGGCAAGATGAGTTTGGGTAAGCTGCTTAACGTCCTCGGCATTACGGCTTTCATTGCCCTTAAGACCAAGCAAGGATTTGCAATCCTCTAGGCTAAAACCTAAGTCGCGACATTGATGCACAAACTTAAGTGCTTCAATATCTTGATGGCGATAAACTCGATAACCCGCCCCATTGCGCTCGCCGCACACTAAGCCAATATCATGATAATAACGGATACTCTTAACACTTAAGCCCGTTTGTTTCGCCACTTCACCTATCTTCATTTTGACCTCTATTTTTCCAACTGATTGGTATCACCCATTTCGCCCTGCAATTAATTGTCGATGTGATCACATTGAGCAAATTCATCCTTGACTCTCCAGTGATGGGAGACTTTATCTTAGACCTATAGTGTGAAACATCAAGTGAGGGATCTCCCATGTCTATGACCAGACTCTATGTTGCCAATATGAATTGCGCTGGCTGCGTTGCAAAAATTGAAAAGGCGTTTACCGCCCAAGCGGGCGTTGAAGCGCGTGTTAATCTCGCCGATAAGCAAGTGACGGTAGAAGGCAAGATGAGCGTTGATACCGCCTTGGCTGTGATGGCAAATGCGGGTTATCCGGCGCAGGTCGTTATTGATGCTAAAGTCGCCGCCGAAGAAAAACGCCTTGAAGATGCCGCCGAGTATCGATTGCGGATGCGCCAAGCTATTGCTGCGCTCGTTGTGGGTGTGCCCATGATGCTGTGGGGATTACTGGGCGGTGAAATGATGATCAACAGCCCAAATCTGCAGCTAGGCTGGGGCATCATGGGACTGGTCACTTTGGCTTTACTCATCACCACAGGCGGCCATTTTTATCAAGGTATGTGGCGGGCGCTCAAAGCCAAAACCACCAACATGGATACGTTGATTGTGCTGGGCACCAGTACCGCGTGGGCCTATTCCATGTTGGTAGTCATTATGCCTAGCGCATTCCCTATGGATACCCGCCATGTGTACTTTGAGGCGAGTGTGATGATTCTAGGTTTGATTAACTTAGGTCATGGACTCGAACTCAAAGCGCGGGGCAAAACCAGCGAAGCGGTGCAGCGACTGCTCGGGTTGCAATCCACTACTGCGATTCGTATTACGGATAAGGGGGATGAAAAGGTTGAGATAAGTCAGTTGAAACTGGGCGATAAGCTGCGTTTGCGCCCCGGAGACAGAGTTGCCCTTGATGGTGAGGTCGAAACAGGACAATCCCTACTTGATGAAGCCATGCTCACAGGTGAGCCTATTCCTGTACTTAAAAATCGGGGAGACAGTCTGAGCGCGGGCACAGTCAACGGCAATGGCAGCCTAGTTTACCGAGTGACGGCGGGACAACAAGATACCAAACTCGCCAAAATCATTGCACTGGTGCAACAGGCACAAACGTCAAAATTACCCATAGGTCGATTGGCCGATAAGATCTCAGCGGTATTTGTCCCGACTGTGGTGGCGATAGCGCTGCTGGCGGCGGCTATTTGGTATTTTGCAGGTCCAGCGCCCGCCTTAAGCCATGCGTTAGTGGTGCTGACGAGTGTGCTCATCATAGCGTGCCCCTGTGCGTTGGGGCTGGCGACACCTATGTCTATCATGGTGGCTGTGGGCCGCGCCGCCCAAATGGGCGTGTTAGTTAAAAATGGCGAAGCGTTGCAAACCGCCAGTAAAGTCGATTGTGTGGTACTGGATAAAACCGGCACTGTCACTTTAGGCAAGCCGCAAGTCACTGACTTTGTATTAGTGCAAACGCTGAGTGATGCAGATAAAGAAACCTTGCTGGGCGAAATTGCGAGTCTTGAGCAGCACTCTGAGCATCCGTTAGCGGGGGCGATTGTCAGTTATGCCAAGGAATCACTGACGCAATTGCCCGACACACAGGCATTTACGAACCATCAAGGTAAGGGGATTGAGGGCAAGGTCGATGACGTATCGCTGGCGATTGGTAATCTCGCCTTGATGACGGCATTGGAGATTGTCAATTCCGATGGCAGTGCCTTAGATCCTAAGGCGACATTAAGTTTTGCAAATCAAGGTAAAACCCCGATTTATGTCGCTAAAGCGGGCAAGTTAGTGGCCACTATCGCGCTGGCAGATCCGATTAAACCCGATGCCAAAGAAGCCATTGCGGCCATGCTGCAAAGGGGCATTCGCGTGGTGCTGTTAACGGGGGATAACCCAAAAACGGCGCAGGCGGTGGCCGACCAAGTGGGCATCACCGAAGTGATTGCTGGTGTACTACCCGAGCAAAAACAACAGCATGTGCTGGATTTACAAAAGCAAGGGCATGTGGTGGCTATGGTAGGGGATGGTATTAATGATGCGCCAGCTCTGATGAGTGCCGATGTGGGGATCGCGATGGGATCGGGCACTGAGGTGGCGATTGAAAGTGCGGACATCACCTTGTTGTCGCAACAATTGATAGTGATTGCTAACTTATTGGCATTGTCGCGGGCGACGATTACCAATATTAAGCAGAATCTGTTCGGCGCCTTTGTGTATAACAGTTTGGGTATTCCGGTTGCGGCGGGCGTGCTTTATCCACTTACGGGCATGTTATTAAGCCCTGTGATTGCGGGTGCAGCCATGGCTTTGTCTTCACTGACTGTCGTCACGAACGCCAACCGCTTAAGACGGCAGAAGTTATAAGTTGTCGATACCTAAGCTAACTTAAAATGTTGAAACGGGTATCTTGAGTTAGCTTAGGGCTATGTCCACATTAGCACTTACTGCATAAGCCTTTAGCGTCGGCAAGCTTTACGACGCTAAGGGTCATCAGATTGTCATTCTGCTCGAATACATTGAAAGCTAAGCCAATAGGGTAAAATCAATTACGCTTCTCATACAGGCATAGTGCGGCGATTTCGGCATTCCCTCTGGCTTTTGATCCGCCTTGGTAGTTGATAATTTAGCCCAAACTGCTATAGTGCCACGTTTATTTTTACCCCTTCGGCATAGCGTTATTTGGTTTATGCTTATTTAAAGCGGCGCCAGCGGGCTCGGCCAACATTACTCGATTTGGAAGTTCATTTTGATCACAACAGCAAATATCACCATGCAGTTCGGCGCTAAGCCACTGTTTGAAAACATCTCAGTTAAATTTGGCGGTGGTAACCGTTACGGTCTTATCGGCGCGAATGGCTGTGGTAAATCGACCTTCATGAAGATCCTGTGTGGTGATCTAGACCCTAGCAGCGGTAACGTCTCGTTAGATGTGAATGAGCGTCTGGGTAAACTAAGCCAGAACCAGTTCGGTTATGAAGAATTCAACCTGATCGATACCGTGATCATGGGCCACCGCGAACTGTGGAAGGTAAAGCAAGAACGTGACCGTATTTATTCTTTACCCGAAATGAGTGAAGAAGATGGCATTACCGTCGCCAACCTAGAGATGGATTTTGCTGAGATGGACGGTTATACCGCCGAATCTCGTGCTGGCGAATTACTGTTAGGTGTAGGTATCGGTATTGAAAGCCATTTTGGTTTGATGTCTGAAATCGCACCGGGTTTAAAACTGCGTGTATTGTTAGCGCAAGCTCTGTTCTCTGATCCAGACGTGCTGCTGCTTGACGAACCGACCAACAACTTGGACATCGACACTATCCGTTGGTTACAAGACATGTTGAACCAACGTAGCAGTACTATGGTTATCATTTCGCACGATAGATATTTCTTAAACTCAGTCTGTACTCACATGGCTGACTTAGACTACGGCGAACTGCGCGTTTACCCAGGTAACTACGACGAATACATGCAAGCGGCTACCCAAGCTCGCGAGCGTTTATTGTCTGATAATGCGAAGAAAAAAGCTCAGATCTCTGAGCTGCAAACCTTCGTAGCACGCTTCTCGGCTAACGCCTCTAAGGCGAAACAAGCCACATCTCGTGCCCGTCAAATCGACAAGATTAAGTTAGATGAAGTAAAAGCCTCTAGCCGTGTGAACCCCTTCATTCGTTTCGAGCAAGAGAAGAAATTGTTCCGTAATGCCTTAGTGATTGAAAACCTAACTAAAGGCTACGACACTCCGTTATTCAAAGACTTAAACTTAATTGTTGAAGTGGGCGAGCGCATTGCGGTATTGGGTGAAAACGGCGTCGGTAAAACAACCCTGTTACGTACCCTGATCCATGACATCCCGCAGGATGCAGGTACTATCCAATGGTCTGAAAACGCTAACATTGGTTACTATGCACAGGACCATGAGTCTGATTTCGCTAACGAAATGACGCTGTTCGAGTGGATGAGCCAATGGCGCAAGCCAGAAGATGACGACCAATCGGTACGTGGCATCTTAGGCCGTATGTTGTTTGGCTCTGACGACATTAAAAAGTCAGTCAAAGTGCTGTCTGGTGGTGAGAAAGGTCGTATGTTATTCGGCAAGCTCATCATGCAAAAAGCCAACATTTTAGTCCTCGACGAACCGACCAACCACATGGATATGGAATCGATTGAATCATTAAACAACGCGCTGGAAATGTACGAAGGGACCTTGATTTTCGTGAGTCATGACCGTGCATTCGTATCGTCTCTGGCAAACCGTATCCTTGAAGTCACTCATTCAGGCGTGAATGATTTCAGAGGCACTTACGATGAGTTCCTTGCTAGCAAAGGCATCGAAGTCTAACGCTATTTGTTATTTAGCTGCATGTGTAAATACATGCATTTATATACAGTGCAGCTAAATGCAGCATTAATAAAAACGCCGCGATTCATTGCGGCGTTTTTGTATCCATTGGCTGTCTTTTTATCTAGCGATTAACTTTTCGCGCACTCGATTTTAGTGCATTGGTGGCACTCGTTAGGGCGCTGACTCTTGCTGCACATAAATCAAATTGTCGGTATCAAAGCCGCGGGCTTTAGACATTTCAACAAACTTTTGCAGTACCTCGGGTGGCACAGTCGGGGTTTTAGCCAGTAGCCACAAATAACCCGTGTCGGGTCCTGATATAAAAGCGTATTGATAGTTTTCATGATCTAATTCAAAGACCACATACGATCCATAAAATGGCCCAAAGAAGGAGACTTTCAAATAGCCTTCGGAGTCCCCATTGACAAAATAGGCCTTACCTTCGGCTTCTTTCCATTCGTTTTTAGCCGCTGAGAATCCACGGTTAATGACCATCACACCGCCATCGTCTTTCAGGCTGTATTCTGCGCTAACTTGGCTTAACCCTCTTTCGAATGAATGATCTAAGCGCGCAATCTCGTACCATTTCCCTAAGTATTTATTCAGCTCAAAATCATTCACGGGTTGAACCAGTTTAGGCATGCCTAAGCAGCCGCTGAGCAAAAATATACTAATGACTAACAGTAGCTTTCTCAATTTGACCTCCTGATATTAAGTCTTAGTCGCACGTCTTCGGTGCAATGTTCAATCAATCCTCTATCGAGCTTACACTATTTTCTTCACATTATTTCAGCTACTTGGCAAAGTGTTGTTGGTTAGCCGCTCGTAATCAATACTTTGCGCTGACTGATAAAGCCTTGGCTAATGCCGGCCAGAATAATCAAGCCGACACCGCTTAATTGCATGGGACTCAAGGTTTCACCAAATATCCACCATGCTAGCGTCACTACGATAACTGGTTCCACATAGGCGAGGGTGCCAAAAGTGACAGCAGGCAATTGCCGCAGGGCTTTTACCGCCAGCAAAATGGCTAAAAAACCGGGGAAGAATCCAATCGCAATTAACCAACCCATTTGTGGCAAACTTGGCGTCAGCGGTGCATTTATCACTAAGGGCAGTAGGCATAAAGCGCCGACACTAAGCTGCACTAAAGTGCTCTGGTAGGGCGAACTCAGACTCGGTTTTCGGTTGATTAACATAAACCCGCTGTAGGTTAATAGGGCGAGTAGGGCATAAAAATAGCCTAATAATTCAGTGTGATTGCTCGCTTGCTGCGGCCCTGTTGGGATCATTAACATAAAGCCCACCAGCGCGACGACCACGCTTGCCATGCTTAAGCGGGAGAGTTTTTCGGCAAAGAAATAATGGGCGAAAATAGCCAGCACCACAGGGGCTAAGTAAATAATCATGATTACATTGGCCATTTGGGTGTACTGAATGGCTTCAATGTAAAACGCCATAAAACCCGCGAGCATAATGCCATTCACTAAGGTACGTTTACTGGGTCTATGGCGAATCTGATGGCCTTTACCTGTAAGCAGCATATAAGCCAATAGAAATAGGGCACCGAGCAGTAAGCGGTAGAAGGTAATGTGTTCGGCGGGCAGGGCGGCAAAGCGCGCTAATACACCGATTGTGCCCATAAGAATGGCCGCCAATAGGGCAAAAATGATAGCTAAAGCTGAGCTGGGCATAGATAACCTACAACAGAGTGAATAGAGAGTTAGGGGGCGACACCGTCCTGTGGACGGCGTCGATTTTGCCTTAAAAACTCACCCTAGGCTATGCCGATATATTAACTAAATAATGCTTTTACGTGAGCGGAAATGGTTAAAGCTATCTTGGCTGTAGGCCGCCTTAATCCGTTTTAACTCGGCGTAGTTATGGTCGAAGTACACATCAGTGGGGATGGCTTTATCTTTGAAGCTGATAAAGGCGCCCGAGGTGTTGGGGATGTCATAATTTCGGCTGGCATCAATCCAATCGAGTGCACGATTAATGCGGGTAAACACTTGGCTATCCTGCAATTGTTGTTTCTCTTGCAGGGCGTTATTCCACCAAGTTTGATATTGAATCGTGTATTGTCTGTCCTTGTAGGGGAAGGCGCTGCGGCTCTTTTGCTCTTCGCCCATAGTGCGATAATAATCACCCGCAATGGCGCCAAGGGTGACATAGGTAAATAGTCCCAATTGGCGATTACCTTCAAGCACATAGCGAGAAGTTAAGCTTTCAAGCAGTGGCTTATAACCGTCCCTGAGCCCCGTTTGATTCACTAAGCGCGAGGTGACTTTATGGGGCGCGGGCTCATCCAAATCGGGTGGCGTCGGTGAGCGGTTTATGCCTTGTAAGTCAGCTTGCAGATGATGAAAAGATTCCCTTTCCCAATTGGCCATTAAGTTTTCACCGTAGGCTTTGGTGAGTCCGCCCATCCCCTCGATGCGAATATCATTGGGGATTAGGTCAAACTCATTAAATTGTGTCTGGATAAAGTGATTCAGACTGGCGGAATTGCCTTCCCAAAAGCCATACATCAAGCAGTTATGCTTAATTGACTCTGTGTCTATGTCAGTCGTTTTGTGTTGTTCTGCGGGTAAATGTTTGGCATTTATCTTGAGATTGGTGCCAATCAAACAGCCTGTGCTGTCGGCATTAATGATGGCTTCCCAGCGCTGTAAAATGTCTTTGGTTGGGGTGTGCTCAATGAGTTCTTGGGTTTGTTTATCATAGCAATTCCACTCTAATTCAAACTTGAGCAGGCAAGGCGGTAGTGGAAAGGTTTGCACAAAAAAGCGGGTCACTATGCCGTAACTTAATCCGCCGCCACCCTTGAGCGCCCAGAGTAACTCTGGTTTATTGGCAACCGAGACGACTTGGGTTTCACCAATGCCGAGGACAATTTCTGCCTGTAATAGGGATTCGCAGCACATGCCGTATTTGCGGGTCCAAGGTCCTGAGCCGCCGCCCATAATAAATCCCGCTAAGGCAACGTTGCCACTGGTGCCATGGGGGATCATCACGCCTTTTTTCGCAAGGGCAGTGGTGAGATTGATAAAGCGATTGCCTGGTCCAATGGCCGCAATACCTGTGATGGGATCTAAAGTGAGACTATCCATCTTCAACAGATCTAACACTACAGTATTCGTTTCAGTGCTTTCACCTTCGTGATCATTCCCACCCGAGCGCACGCTGATTGGCAAGTTATAATCAATAGCCGCTTTATAGGCGATTTTAACTTCTTCAGTAGACGTGCATTTGATGATCGCCAGTGGTTTTTTTTGTAACCTGCGGTTGAACAGTTGGCAAGCCTGTTGATAGGCAATCATTTGCTTACCTGTGCTGACCGAGAGTTGCTGCTCACTATAATAATGGCCACCGGTAATAATATTATCGGCCGGAATGTGTGCGCGAACTTCATTGATGAAATTAACAAAGTTTTTGGCTTGAGTGATCACTAAGTTTTCACTAATACGCACTTCAGCACTTAATTCTTCTTCGGTCGATTGAATAATCAAACAATCCCGTTCGAGTTCATTTGCAACGGTGACTTTAATATTAGAGCGATAGGCTGTCAGCGATTTAAACACTTCAACATTGAGTGTAATATCCGCTTGATTACTCGCCGTGTAATTAACTAAATAACTAAAATTAGGCCAAGTGTTATAGTTACATTCAATAATATAGGCTCGGCGTTCGTGGGGTGGAATAATCTTAGGCAGTTGTTGATTATAAGTGTTGCTATCCGTAGTGGTTTTTATGAATTGATATTCAGTGTCATTAAATATGACCAGCAGCACTTTTTGTCTTTTAAGTGGGATAAAGTTTTCACCACGAATATTATGTGCATCTTGATGCTGGTAAATATAAAGGTTATTTTCGCTAATCGATCTTTGTTGCGCTGGATTACGGTAATAGTCAACGATTTCAGTTCGGGTTAATAATCGATTAAGCAAGGTGATGCCAAATATTTCACCATCGAAATGTGTATCGCGATGATTCGGTAAAGACACGTTTTCAATTAAAAATTCATTGTCGGCAACCAGTGACAGATTATTGAGTTGTGTATGGGTAATTTCACCATCTACATAACAACTGATTTCATGGTATTCATGGCAGATAGACAATAAGTGCCACTGACCGTCGTTAAGTCCACCTAAGGTTGATATTGCTTCAACCCGCAGCAAGGTGGTATTAATCACGCATTCAATATGCCCTAGTGAATTAATATCCACCGCGAAATAGGTATCTTCCCTATCAGTTTTATAATGGAACACACGCCCACCTGCGCTGGTTTTCAACCAACACTGGTAAGTGAATATGGCAAGGGGTGACGTGCTCACGGGTAAGCTTTTTTCAATCACTGCCCGTATATTTCTTGATGCCTCAAGCTTGTCCATATTCATGCGTCCTTTCGTGTGCTTTGCGTGTTTTCCTCAATGCGCTAAAGCGCCTACTGAGGTCATTCATCCCGTTGTTAATCAATTGCGGATAACAAAGCCGCGGGTAACTATGTTTTGGGTAAATCAGTTGCGGGCAAACAAGTCGCCAATTAATAGGTATTAAAGCGATGTATTGATCCTGTCACGGCCATCGGCTTTGGCGCGGTACAATGCGGTATCGGCGGCGCACAGCATGGCGAGTGAGGTACGGAACTGGCCATTGATTTCGCTCGCAATCCCTTGGCTCGCACTCACAGAGACATAATCGCGCAGCCCTTGCTCGGTAAAGCGCAGGTCATTAATCCCTTGCTGCACTTTTTGGGCAATCGTTAGTGCCATTTTGGCATTGTGGCTTGGTAGAATTAGCGCGAATTCTTCGCCGCCGTAACGCGCTGCTAGTCCAATTTCTATCGGTACTATGTCAGCAATCACTTTGGCAATCTTACGTAGGCATTCGTCCCCTTGGATATGGCCGAATTGGTCGTTGAACACTTTGAAGTAATCCACATCGATAATCACCACGCTGATCGGGCGCAGCTTACCTGTGCATTCTTCCCAATAGTGATGCAGCATTTCATCAAAATATCGGCGGTTCGCCAGTCCTGTCAGTGAATCTGTGGCGGCCAATTTACGTAGCTTTTGATTTTCTGCTTTGTGCTGCGTTAAATCGTGCATCATCATCACAAACAGAGGTTCATGGCTGGGGATGTAGGAAATGGAAAGCTCGACATCTTTTGCTTTGCCTGAGGCGGTAATGAGGGTGATTTCTTCGGCGGAGTGCTGCACTGGAATGCCGCAATTTTTGCCTAATTTAATATCATTGCTCAGCAAATTGTCATAGCGAGCTTGGTGGTGTTCTGTCAAAAAGTTGCGCCAATCTTGTCCCTTCAAACTGGCCTGCGGGCATGTCAGTAAGTCAGCACCTTTGCTATTGCTAAAGTAAATGTAACCTTGGGCATTGACGATAATCACCGGTTCAGTCAGATGCTGAATAAACTGTTGAATCGTTTCAATCGAGGCATGTTCGAAGAAGGTTAACGGCAATGCGGGCTCGACCAAGCCTTGCTGCGCAGTACACTGTGAACCATTGCCTTCACCCACAAGTGATAATGGATGTTGTGAACGTGTCAGTTTAGGTGAGCTTGTCATTGTTATCATTCTCCGTGAACCTAATGCCATCTGCGCTAAGCGCTTTTCTGATGATGACTTTATTCTTCGCAAAGAAAAGATACCTTCTGCTTACCTTCCGATTTAATCTATTGTTTATAAAGGTTTTAAATTTAATCTTCTCACGGTAAATTCTCAGGCTTAGCTGAAACGTGCGAGGTTTTGGGGCATGGCTAAGTTAAAAAAGTGGCACCCATGAGTGGATTTTTGGGTATTAAGCGTCAAGCGCAAAGGATTTTAGTGTCTAAAGATGGTGGATAATGCTTTGATTTTATCGACAATCCAGTCATGTCTATGCTCATAACTGCGGCCTGTGAGTTTATCCTCACCGCACAGAAAAGCCCTTCTGACACAGCGATTTATCACATGATAGAAGGGCGTTGTATTAGCATCGATAAGCATTCTTCTGGCCGGGGTCATCATCTGCTCCAAACAGACGCAATCAAGATAATGTAAAGGCTAGTATAAGAGGGGACAAAGCACAAAAAGACATGGCTGTCCCCGCTTTTCCCCTTTTCTTCGGGTGTAGAAACTGCCCAGCCCGATTAAAGGTTGGGCATTTCGATTAGTTTTGAGGACGATTGATAATTTCTGGATCAGGACTTAATATCAGTAAGGTATTAGTAGTATTGCTCAATACAAATTGGAACTTAGTAGTTCCCGACGTTCTATCTAGATCGACGAGTTGTACTAACATACCATCGCTGCTGATGGTTACCGCATCGACAATGTCATCGAATGGGGTAACAAAGCCGACCCCAACAAATTTTAAACCTTTTCCTGTTTGATCATTTAGCAAGTAGGTAACAGTACCAGCTTGGGTGATAGTCACATCCCCTTGGCATTGTTCACCATTAGCATCTGTATAAATAAATACAGGTTCGCCATTTTCTAGATTAACATTGACTTTAATAAATTGAGCCGAGCCTTGTGGTGCGAACATATTAACTTCCTTTCTTTTGGTTAAAATTTGGTATTGGTTATATGAGATTTTAATAGTAAATGTTTAAGATTGTCATCGCTTATAATTTCGCCAAGGCAGTCAAGGGCTTTAACATAATGAATGGTGAAATTTGGTGATTTATCTTTTTCTACTATAGGTAATAGTAAATATTTTGAAGTGTTGCATAATTCATGCTTGGCTTTATAATTTTTGACCGTTTTAGCTTCAAATAGAATACTTTCCGATAAGTTTGAAATGAAGTTAATATTTTGATTGAATTTTTTTGATAACTTAAGAAATTCATTTTTTGCTAGCACAGCATATTCTATACTTTTATCAAACTTACCTTGTCGTTGTAAGTGTTGTGCTGATGCAAGAAAATAGCTTGCATACACTTCGTCTCTCTTCGATGAAGAATTCAAATCAATATCTGAATCTAGTAAAGATTTTAATCTTGTAATCTCATTAGAATCAGTGCGTGCAAATGCTAGAAGATTGAAGTGTAAATAGTAATTTTGTCTTGTCCAAATATCGTTTTTAGGATCTTGTTCTAGCGCTTTTGATATTGCTTCCAAACCAAGTCGGGTTTGTCTTAGGGCTTGTTCTGGTAGATCTTGATAATCGTATAACTTAGCAAGAATTTGATGGCTGGCTGCTAGTCTATCTAATATATATGGCTGTTTAATGTTATTGCTTAGTTCTTGTTGGAGTTGAGTGTGGATCTGTATGGCTGAAAGTACATCACCTTGTGACACTGCCGCACTCGCTAACCAAGAACGTGCATTGGCCACATCCGCAATTAGCTGACTATCCTCAGGCGCTTTTGCCAAGGCGAGCAATTTAAGCCTTAGCGACTCTTCAAAATCTTGTTGTGCTTTGGCAAATTCCTGTTGCTTCATCGAAACTGAGCCCAAAGTGTTATGGGCGTAAGAAAGTTCCATGAGCGCATCTTTATCTTCGGGCGCAAGGGCGTACATAGTTTGGCTATAGGCTAAGTACTGCTCGAAGAAGGGGCGCGATGCCGCCCAATCACTCACATCATACTTAAGCTGTCCTAACCAAAAGGCATTGGCACCTAAGGTTTTCAGTAGGGCTAAGTTTTCCGGCTGCAATTCGAGCAGTGGCAGCATTTTTTCCTGTGCCGCGAGTAATGCGCTGCGAGCTTCATCGATTTTATTGCGCGAATAGGCCACTTCACCCATGGCCTCTAAGGTTTGGCCGTGTTGGAAGCGGGCATCGAAGCTTAAGTGTGCATCATCCTCTTTATTGGAAAAATCAGTGAAATATTCCAGTGCCTTATTGCTGATCCCGTCGAGTAAGTCCATACGGCCGATGCCGCGCATCTTGTCGGCGAAGTCACCCACCATAAAGCCGAGCAAATCTTCGGCGGCAAGGCGTTTTTGCAGGGCAAGTTTTTCGGCTTCTATGCTGCGCACGCTCATAATGACGGAGGTTAAGGTGAGGACGCACAGTAGGGCGACGGTTAGGCGCCTCGTCCAGCGCAGCATATTGGCGCGTTTGCTGGAGGCTGCGATAAAGGCGGTTTCGGGATCGTCTAAATCGAATAACGGATTTTGGCTGAGGCTTTGGGCCTCTTTTAACGGCTTGCCTTCGGCGAGCAGATAAGCGCTGTGTTTGGCTTCGCTGAGCCAACGCTTAGATAAATGCTGTAGGCGACTCTTAATACTCAAACTGTCGCTATGTTCGCTAATCCAAGCCGTCGCCCGCGGCCAACGGCGTAAAAGTGCTTCGTGGGCGATGCTAAAACAGGGTTCTCCATTTTGCAGATGTGACACGAATAAGCGGCTATCGACCATGGCTTGCACTAGGGCGGTTTCGGCCGTGCTTTGCAGTTGTGACCAGCGAGCGGTGCGGCTGGTGATGGACTTTTCATCTTCGCGCAGGGTGACTAATAGGGATAAAATCCGCGGCAGACTGGCTTTTTCGGCATCACTTAAGTGTGAAATCGCCTGCTCGGCATTTTTGCCAATCGCCCCTTCAATACCGCCAAGTGCATGATAAACAGAGACTAACAACTTATCGTCGGCGCTGCGTTGTAAATACAAGGCCTGCAGAGTGTATTGCAACATGGGCAACGCATCTGGGTTACTGGCGGCATCGCTGCAGAGCATTTCATCGAGCGGCATCGCGGTGTCGCTGTCAACTTCCCAGCTTAAGTTGGCAGCCACTGCGGGCAGGCGGATCATTTGTAATAGCTCAGTGCGTGTTGGCGGTGCTAAGTCAAAGTGGGCGCCGCGGGCTTTACCCGCCATTAAGCTTGGGTAATTGACCAATAAAGGATAAAAATCGTTGCGACAGGCACTGATGATAATCACGGCTTTTGAGGTGGCGAGTTGTTCCAATAATTCTATGAACTGAGTTCGTTCGGTATCGCTAAATAGCGGTGATGAGAGCAACACTTCTAATCGGTCGATAAACAAGGCAAAAAACGGATTAGAAAAGGGTTTAGCCTTGAGCGCTTGGGTGCACTGGTCGATTACGCTTTGGATATCTTCGATGAGTTGAATCGCCAGAGTCTCAGCGCTCATGCCTTCGAATACTGGGATGTCGTTGATTTCCCAGTCGAGCATAGCACTGGCAAGATCGGTGAGTAGTTGTCCTTTACTCACATCGGCAAAATCTAAGCTGCTGAATGACGCGACACCAATGCCGTTATAGCCGTCGCCCTTCATTAAATTGGGCACAACACCCGCATTAATCAGGGAAGATTTACCGCTGCCACTTGGACCTAAGATCAGGCAGAAGGCACGGCCAAACAGGATTTGTTGACTTATCCGGTTAAGCAAAGTGCTGATTTGTTCACTGCGGCCAAAAAACACCTCGGCATAGTTAGCGCTATAGGCTTGCAGCCCCGGAAAGGGCGAGCCGCCTTGCCAACTCTGTGGGCTGGCGGTGGCTTGGTGTCCGATAGGAAAACGCACTTCGGCTAAGGTGCGATAGCCGCGTTTGCGTATGGTTTCTATATAGGTGGGTTCTGTGGCGCTGTCGCCTAATGCTCGACGTAACTGATTGATAATCTTGTGTAGTGGATTGTCACCGGTATCTACACCTGGCCAGCAGTGGCTGACTATTTCATCACTGCTGACGACTTCGCCCGCCCGTTGACAGAGAAACAGCAGCACATCCATCGCCTTGGGCTCAAGTTGTTTGACTTGTTTGCCAAGGAGCAGACTATTGGCGCTGGGATTGATTTGCCATTCACCAAAGAAAAATGTGCTGTCACTCATAACGATGTCCATTTATTGAGTATTGACCATGGCACGGTAAAAACTTGCGCTGTGAGTCACTCTTATTGTTATACGTATTGTTATAAAGAACCGTATGCTTGTCATTCAAAGGTCTGACGTCAAGACCTTGACATTATGCCGTTGATGATTGTTATTTAAAAGGAATAACCATTGATAATCAATGTAAATTTTATCAGGGTGAAGTGTGGTAAATAGTCTTTAGCTTGTCATTTTTCTGTCAACAGTTTGTGCTTTACGCTAGATGTTAAATAAGGTGATGGCTTTTGGATGTCGATTGCAAAAGATCAACAATAAAAAAGTGCCCATGATTGGGCACTTGGTATTAGAGAGGAACTTAAGGCTAACAAGCCTGACTTATCAGCACGTTAAGCTGAGTATCTTAACGTTAGCCCCTTAACATTCGTCCCTTTGGATTAGCGCGTTAAGGTTAGTGCCTTGGCTTGATAGCTTAATCTGGCCATTTGACCTTGATCTTGCAGTTCTAATTCATTGAGTTCGAAGGGCGGCTGTAAACCCGAGGCTTGGATGAGCTTAGGATCTAACATCAGCTTTAACTTCGGCGACTCTGGGGTCAGCCAATTGGCCGCTTGGGTGCGTAGAATCGCCACCTTTTGACCTTCGGCGTTGGTGCCCGTTAACGTGCCACTTAAGCCAAAACGTCCCGCCTCGGCGACAGTTAACTCAAAGTTGATTTGGTTAGGCAAGCCTTTATCCCAAACCGTGAGCACTTCGGGCTTGATGCTCGCCGAATTGACATAGGACTTAAAGACAGATTTGACCGTGCGCTGCACAGGTCGGCCATCGACTTGGGTTTGTACCGTGATTTCAATTTCACTGAAACCTGCATTGCTGCTCGAAAGTGCGACGCCCGCGGGGATCACCGCTTGCCATGTCTCCCCTTGTTTTACCATCGCCAGCGGTTGCATATTGCCATCGGCTTGTTTGAGTTTTGCCTGTGGTACAAAGGTGTTATCACTTTGGCTGAGAGCGAGTTCAAGCCCAAGGTTTTGCGCATCCGCCGCGATGGCGGTGGGGGCTTTGACGCTCAGTTGATAGGGCGAGCCTTTTTCCTTCACATTGACTAAGTAGCTGGCGCTCGGTGTTAACGGCTGGCTGATCTGCAGGCGATATTGGCCCGGTGTGGCTTTCGCCGACATTTGCAATGCACTCGAATCATCGGTTAACCCTGCGCTAGCCAAAGCATCGGCGTTGACCATTGATTTAACCAGTGACTCATTGGTGTTTATCCCGCTGCTATTGGCTGCTTTGCCTTGGGGTGACTGATTAGGGGTAACGCGCTGAATTTGTACGCGCTCAGGGGCAATAGCCTCTGCATGCATTAAGGCACCAGAGCGGGTATCGCCCCGAGGTGCAATGCGCACTAAGCTCGACGCTTGGCTCATGGTGAGGCCCACGCCCGCATTAAGCTGTGCGCCTGTTACATTGACCCAATACTCGTCACTTTGGCTGGCTTGCTCAAGCTGCGGCGCACTTGCCTGATACTCGCCGTACAGCGGGGTGATAAAGCTAATGTAATCCGAACTGGTGTTGATGGGCGTGAGTGTTGGGCTGGCAATATTGCTATCGACTAAATCGGTATCGCTCGGCGCGGCTAAGGTTAACCCTTTGGCGTACATTGGGCTGGCATTGGTTTTGGGATCTATGGGTGTGGCTTCATCTTGGCAGGCTGCAAGCAGTCCGCTTAGCGCCAAGACACTGGCAAGTTTGCTGAGTGTGTGCATCTTAGTGCTCCTTAAATGTGGTTGCGGATCAGCGTGTCTAAGTTGAAACACGTACGACGGCTCTGCTGATGGCTTAAGGGCTCTTGGCCACGGGTCTTTTGTTTATCAGTAAACCAGACAGTGCCAGCCGCCTTTTGTGAGCTGCAATTTAAGAAGCCGTCGGAGCAGCTATCGAGCCAGTTTTGGGTGGTTTCGAGCGCGACTTGGTATTGATAACCCGCGCAGTAACTGTCGCTGTCCCAAATAGCGGAATCAACATCTGAGCCCACCACGACTTCGAAGGGTTTACCCAGCGATGGGCGACCCGCTGTGCCATTAAGCCAAGCGTTGTTATAGTTTGCCATCCAACCGACTTGCTGTTGTTTCACCGCATTGCTGCCATAGCCTAAGAGCCAGCCTAAGCTGGTTTCGAACACATTACCTTGGTTCACCGCATCGGCCAGCGGCGTACCAGCACTGGAAGGCGCGATGGCGATAACCTTTGAGGTGGCGTTGATCACTGCAGGATAACGGCTGTCCCACGTTGGATTAGATAAAATCCACCGCACTACGTTGCCACCATTGGAGTGGGTCAGCAGAATTAAGTCGTCGATATTTTTGGCTTGGATAAAGCTATTGAGCTGCGTTGCCAGACAACCTGCGGCGCTTTCTTCCCACATATATTGGTCAAAGTCGCAGTTGATCACTGTGTAATTGTTTGGCACTGGGATGCCTTGGCGCACTGAGTTAACAAATTCGGGCGTCCAGTAATCGGCTAAGGCATTGGTCTGGTGACCCGTACCATGGATAAAGGCGACTCCGGTTGCGGCTAACGTTACTGGGCTGACAGCGAACAGACCCAAGAGCATGAGGGCTTTTTTGATCTTCATGGCTATATCTCGTGTTGTTGGTCTTGTTGATTGTGGCCGCCAGTCCGTTGCGACAGTTCAGGGCAAGTCAGTTAATGCAGGATTTGCCGTAAATAAGCTTGAAATTGGCTGGCATGGCTCGGTTTATAGGCGCTTAAGCGCGGGTTACTCACTTTGGGTAAAACATGACTTAAGGCCTGAATACGACGGGATAGCGTGAATGCGCTAGTTTACGTTGGCATCAAATGTGATTGCCGTAACTTAGCCATTATCAACAGGACTTAACTCAAGCTTATTAACCTAGACGCAACATTTTAAGCTGGCAAGTAAAACAATCATCATAAAATGGAATCGCTGGGTCGCATTTTGAACGGTTCGTTTTAATGTTAAACTAAAGGCTGATAACCTGATGATAAGCAATACCTAATAAACTAAGTTGTGTTTTATCGTGTTTGAAATAGCGATTTGCTTACACAAAAGAATTTTCTGTGACACCCACTTAGCGTTTGAGTTAATAGGTTTATCGTTCTGTATATAAAGGTTTTTGTGATAAATAATTCAAACTCGCCCATTTACTCTGGGATATGGGTATCACTTTAGTGCATTTTAAGACTAAACCGATTAGGCTGAGCTGAGGTAAAGTGGGATAAACGGGATAAAAACCAACATTGCCGAGATGATATTCTTCTTATCTTAATCAGTCATCTGAGCCATGGATTGACTGGGAGTAGAAAAAGTAGCGCGATATGGGCAGGTTTAATCTAAATAGACAACAAACACGGGAGAATAAGTTTGGCGATAGAACATAATAAGATGGTGAGTTGCTTAAGTGGACTGCAATGTCGCACTAATTTCACCATAAAAAACATTACTGAATACATGCTCCCAGAAACCAAAGAGGCTTTCTATTTACACCTCGACGGTAAATCACCAAACTTGATTATTCGCCCTGCATTCGAAGTCTTTTCCGGCGAACTTGCCACTATTGCAGGCGTGCATGCCAAATACGACTATTTCCACAATGCCGAGATGACACGTTTCCCCAAACGTTTACATAAGAGTTTGACCGAAACCCACTATGGCCTTGCCTTTAGTTTTGACACGGTTGAAGCCGTACAGCAATTCATTACCCGTTTGAGTGCGATAGTGAAAGGCGCATAAGCTTTTACTGTATAAATCTTTAATAGAAGGCCGCTTAATTTTTCGATTGAACGGTATCTAAATTTTAACCATGTAGTCCGTGGGTTAAATTCCTCAATATCAATGAAAATGAGGAATTTAACTGCTGCCTTTTTACGCGGCTTTTCAGTATATTCATCAATAGATGAATTTTGCTGGAGCTTGCCATGTCGCTTATTCCCGGTCGCCCAAAGGGGGTTGTGCCATTTACCGCTCAAACTGAATCACAGCCGCAGACTCCTGGTCGTCCTAAAGGGGATTCCGATGCCCGCCAACGCTTAATTATCGCAGCCCTAAATCTCTTCAGTCATCGCAGTTATCCCAGCGTTTCTACCCGTGAAATTGCCCGCGAAGCCGAGGTTGATGCCGCACTTATTCGTTATTATTTTGGTTCAAAAGCGGGCTTGTTCGAACAAATGGTGCGGGAAACCCTTGAACCCGTATTAGCGCGTTTTCGCGAAATATCCGCTGCGGATGCCCCTAATAACTTGGGTGAACTTATGCAAACATATTATCGCGTTATGGCACCCAACCTGGGATTGCCACGGTTGATTATACGGGTGTTACAGGAAGGCGATGGCTCAGAACCCTATCGCATTATGTTGTCTGTTTTTGAGCAAATTTTATCCCTCTCGCGGCAATGGCTCGAATCCACATTAGTCAATGCGGGGCTATTGAAGGAGGGATTAGATCCCGATTTAGTACGCCTCAGTTTCGTGAGTCTGATGGTTTTTCCGCTTATTGCGCCCCCGGTGTTAATGCGTCAGTTCGGCTTTTTTAGTGCCGATGCTGATGGTTTACAGCGTCTAGCGCTGCACAATATGCAGGTTTTTACCCAAGGTGTACTGCGTGAACCGAGGAAGTCGTAATGAGAGTGAATTTTAAAATTCTGATGCACGTGAGTGTGGGTTGTGTGATCTTGCTATTAGTCGGCTGCACCGAAGCGCCGCCCAGAGTGCTTGGCACTGTCGAGCGGGACAGGCTGACGCTTACCGCGCCCGTAGGTGAGTTGATTACTCAAGTGAATGTGGTTGAAGGTCAACAGGTTAAGGCGGGTGAGGTGTTAATTCAGCTCGATACAACCTCAGCCAATGCGCGCCTCGCCCTGCGCCAAGCCGAGCTTGAACAGGCTAAAGCTAAACTTTCTGAGGCGGTCACAGGTGCGCGTTTAGAGGATATAGAACGCGCCAAGGCCGTGCTCGACGGGACAAATGCCAGCGTGAAAGAGGCTCAGCGAGCCTTTGAACGAACAAACCGTTTATTTGCCACTAAAGTACTTAGCCAAGCGGATTTAGATACGGCCCGTGCGGCGCGAGATACCAGTTTCGCTAAACAAGCTGAAGCGCTGCAAAGCCTGCGATTGCTAGAAAATGGCACCCGTAGTGAGCAGCTTGAACAAGCTAAAGCCGCGGTGACTGCAGCTCGCGCCAGTGTCGAACTTGAACAAAAAGCCTTAGCAGACTTGAGCTTAGTAGCGGCGCGTGATGCCGTTGTCGATACGTTGCCTTGGCGAGTCGGTGATCGCATTGCCGCAGGCACTCAGTTGATTGGTTTGCTGGCGAGCGAGGATCCCTATGTGCGGGTTTACCTGCCCGCGACTTGGTTAGACAGAGTGAAGGCGGGCGATAGCGTCAATATTCTTGTGGATGGCCGCGAGATACCGATTGCTGGCACTGTGCGAAATATTCGCAGTCAACCTGCTTACACGCCATTTTATGCGCTAAATGAACGTGATCGAGCGCGGCTGATGTATTTGACCGATATTACTATCTCTGCCACAGATCAGGATCTACCTACCGGCATGGCATTAGAAGTTGAACTCGATGTGCTGCAACTCGATGTGCAGCCAAAAGTGCAACAAAAAGTGAAACAGCCATGAGCCACGCCGATTTTGCTATCGAGACCCAAGGCATGACCCGCGCCTTTGGCGGCGTCAATGCAGTGGAAAACCTCGACCTCGCCATTCCCAAGGGCACTATTTATGGGTTTCTCGGCCCCAATGGCTGCGGAAAATCGACTTCAATTCGCATGTTAACTGGGTTGCTGAGTCCAACATCGGGGAATATTCGTGTTTTGGGTGAAACCTTACCCGGTGCCGAGGAAAAACTGCGTCGCCGCATTGGCTACATGACGCAAAAATTCTCCCTGTACGACAATCTTTCGGTGCGGGAAAACTTAGAGTTTGTCGCGCAAATTTATGGCCTTAACCGCCGAGCATCAAAGCTGCGAATAGCCGAGTTAGTCATGCTATACGATTTAGTCGGCCGAGAAAAACAAATGGCGGGCTCCATGAGTGGCGGCCAGAAACAGCGTTTGGCCTTAGCGGCAGCGACCTTACATCACCCCGAATTATTGTTTCTCGATGAGCCGACATCGGCGGTCGATCCCGAGAATCGGCGCGAGTTTTGGGAGCGCTTATTCGATCTCTGCGCCCAAGGCACCACGATACTTGTGTCGACTCACTATATGGATGAAGCCGAGCGTTGCCATGGTCTGGCGATTTTAGAGCGCGGGATAAAACGCGCCGACGGTTCACCCCAGCAGCTGATGGCGGCGATGGGGGCTCGGGTGGTTGAGATCTCAGGGGACGACTTACGCACTTTAAAACAATCATTGATCAGCGAGTCCGCGATATTGTCGGCGGCGCAAATCGGCAGTCGTTTGCGGGTGTTAGTGCGCAGCAATATTGAAGATCCGCTCGCTTGGCTTAAGCCAAGAGTTGCCAGCCGGACGATGGAAGAAGTGCGCGCTAGCTTAGAGGATGTGTTTGTCACTTGCACCGGTGAGCGCTTGGCTGGGGTTTCCAAGGGAGAGACTGACCATGTGGCGTAGGATTTTTGCGATTGTGGTCAAAGAGCTGCGGCAGTTGTCGCGGGATCGTATGACCTTTGGCATGATAATCATGATCCCGTTAGTGCAACTGATGTTGTTTGGTTATGCGATCAATACCGATGCTCGCCATCTGCCTGCTGGGTTAGTCAATTTAAGTGATTCAGCCTACAGTCGCGCACTGGTTAAGGCGGTGGAAGCAACGCAGGTGGTGGATTTTAAACAGCGTTATTTAAGTGCAGCCGAGGCTGAGGCGGCGATCACTCGCGGCGAAGTCAAAGCTGTGCTGTATTTGCCCGCCGATCTTGATGAGCGCTTAGTGCGTCACCCAAGCTTTGTGGGTCAGCAATATTTAGCGCAGTCCTATATCGCACAACCCGCTGGCCAATGGCTGGTGGATGGTTCAGATACGGTTGTCGCTTCAACTATTCGTAGCTTAAGGCAAATGCCACTGGATGAAGTCGCAGGAAGAGCACTAAAAACGGCGATACCGAGTTTTGAAGTGGTGCAATATTTCAACCCAGAACAACGTTCTGTGGTCAACATAGTGCCCGGTCTGTTGGGCGTGATTTTGACTATGACCATGGTGATGTTCACCTCCGCCGCCATAGTGCGTGAGCGCGAGCAGGGCAATATGGAGTTTTTGATCACTACGCCTGTGCGGCCACTGGAGTTGATGCTGGGTAAAATCGTGCCCTATGTGATCGTCGGCTTTGTGCAAGTGACCATTATCCTGAGCGCAGGGCATTTGTTGTTTGATGTGCCGATTCGTGGCGGAATCGACTCCATCGCCCTTGCCGCTATGTTGTTCATTTGCGCCAGTTTAACCTTAGGATTAGTGATTTCGACCATAGCGAAAACCCAGTTGCAATCGATGCAAATGACGGTATTTATCCTGCTGCCATCGATTCTATTGTCGGGATTTATGTTCCCCTACGAAGCCATGCCTATCGCGGCGCAGTGGATTGCCGAAGCCTTACCCGCAACCCATTTTATGCGCATGTCACGGGCCATAGTGCTGCGCGATGCCCAAGTGATGGATCTTCAATTTGATGCCCTGTGGATGATAGGTTTTACTTGTATTGGGTTATTGATCGCCAGTATGAGATTTTCGAAGCGCTTGGATTAGCCCTGTACTGAGTTTCATCATCAAGGGCAAAGTGCCGAGTTTTGATATAGCGCAAATTATCAGTAAACAGTCGCGCTAAGCCATTGAAATCGATGTTGCTTAATTAGGATATCCCTTACACTGCCGCTAGGGCGATTGCCGCCATCATGCTTAGCGAAGGGAATTCATTATGCCTCCAATCATTTGTCATAGCGCGCTCGATGCGGTTGCTTTAATTCAAAGCGGCGAGACGCTGTGGACTCATTCCATGGGCGCCACTCCGCGCATTTTATTAGATGCGTTGGCGCAGCATGCACTCACCAAAGAAAATCTCACCCTGTTACAGTTACATACTGAAGGCGCCGAATCCTTAAGCCATCCCAGTTTACAGGGGCATTTACGCCATCGATGTTTTTTCGGTGGGCTGCCAACGCGGGCATTACTGCAAAGTGGTGACGCGGATTATGTGCCGATTTTCCTGTCTGAAGTGCCTAAGTTATTTCGTTCCGGCGAGCAAAAAATTGATACCGCAATTATCCAAGTGTCGCCACCCGATAAGCATGGCATGTGTTCCTTAGGCATTTCGGTTGAAGCAACGCTCGCAGCTTGCCAAGTCGCGGGTAAGATCATCGCTCATATTAATCCACAAATGCCGCGCACCCATGGCGACAGCTTTATCCATATCGACCGTTTTGCCGCTGTGTATGAGCAGAGCGCGGCGTTGCCCATTCATTCCTTCGCGACGGGGGATGCGGTGAGTTTGGCGATCGGTAAAAATGTTGCCCAATTAGTGCGTAATGGCGATTGTTTGCAAATGGGTATAGGTGCGATCCCCGATGCCGTGCTGTCTTGTTTAACCGAACATAAAGACTTAGGCGTCCACACTGAGCTATTTTCTGACGGTATATTACAACTGGTTGAAAAGGGCGTGATTAACAACAGCAAGAAGCGTTTTTATCCGGGAAAACTCGTCACAGGTTTCGCCTTGGGTAGCCAGAAATTATACGACTATGTTGATGATAATCCTGCGGTCATCTTTATGGACATAGAGCAAGTTAACGACACGGCCATTATCCGTAAAAATCCTAATGTGATGGCGATTAACTCGGCGCTGCAGGTCGACCTTTCAGGCCAAGTGTGTGCCGATTCCATTGGCACTAAAATCTATTCCGGTGTTGGCGGCCAGATGGATTTCATCCGCGGAGCAGGGTTATCTGAAGGTGGTCGTTCTGTGATTGCGCTGCCCAGCACTGCCGCGGGGGGAACGCTTTCTCGCATCGCAAGCGTGTTATCACCCGGCGCGGGTGTCGTTACCACTCGGGCCCATGTGCATTATATTGTGACCGAATACGGCGCCGCCAATCTACGCGGCCGCAGCCTGCGCGAACGGGCACAAGCGCTGATCGCCATCGCTCACCCAGATTTTCGGGAACAACTGAGTCGTGATGCCTTTGATGTGTGGGGATTAAGATTTCTTTGAGTGATTGCTTGAATCTGAATCGTTGCCTGTTGTAAATCGAGTGCAGTTGCTTCCGTGACACGCCGTGAAGCCATCCATGGCGGCTCTACGATGACATCCATGTCATCGAAGGTCACGTCAGCTACTACATTCGATTCTTATTATAAAATTTGATATTTATCATCATCTTTGAGTCGGTTTAAAGAATAGTTAAAATTTTAATTTGATAGAGGTGCTAACCATTTGAAAATTTTTGGGGCTTACTTTTATTAATATTGATAAGTTTAGCGGCATTTAAAATCAATCATATATTGTAAGGTTGATGTTCAGGCTGCAGGTTTGGAGGCTGAGCGTGTGCATTTTGTTGGTTTAGTTAAGGTAAACGTGCAGTACATCAATTAAAGGTTAGCTTCAAAAAGGAATCTGAATGACCAAGGATCAAGATTGTAATAGTAGGAATATACCTCTCCCTATTCAACGAGAGGTTAGGCAACGTTGTGGCTTCGGTTGTGTTATCTGCGGAATGCCACTCTATGAATATGAGCATATGGAGGAATGGGCTAGCGTTAAGCGCCATGTCGCTGAAGAAATAACGCTATTGTGCGATCAACACCATAGAGAAAAAACGGGTGGGTTCCTGCCCAAAGAAATGGTACGCAATGCTGATTCAGATCCATTTAATCTTCGTGAAGGCGTTTCTAAACCATACTGCCTTCATTTTTCGGGAAAAACTGCTGAAATTGAGATTGGCGGAAATAGCTTCACATGTGAGGATCAAGGATATGGAACCGCAATGGTACCTATTAGCGTAGATGGTACTCCCTTGATTGGGCTGGTTATGGCGGATGGACATTTACTCTTAAATCTTGTTATTTTTGATGAATTTAATGCACCAGTTCTTCATATTAAAAATAATCAGCTTTATTACTCTACTGCACCATGGGATATCCAGCTAGTTGGTACAAGGCTTTCAATTCGGGAGGCACATCGTAAGATACTTATAGAGATAGACTTCAAACCACCAAATAAAGTTGTTATAAAACGAGGCCGATTTTTAAGAAATGGGGTAGAGATTTTAGTAAGGCCGAGTAATATTTTGATTACAAATAATGCAACCTTGCTCAGTGGTTGTCATGCGCATAATTGTTACGGCGGCTTAATTGTCGGTCATCACGAACAAAGTTTAGGTGGCTTTATGGCATTAGGTTGTCTACCTCGGTATCTCGGTGATCGTTCCGAAGCTCTTAAGTTTGAACGTGAATCAATGGCTGAAATTGAAGTGAACAAGTCTAACAATAATAAGGGTGGTGTGAATGCGACCCGCTGTTGATGTGTCAGCCGTTATTGATAAGTTTATATAAGAAGATCAAATAGTTAAGGTAGTGACAGTGTATTTGGGTTAAATATTTGTTCTGGCTGGGTCGAAGATATGTGCAAAGGTTAACTGAATTAAGCACTGGCATGTAAGTGACCGTTGGCGGCATGGATGCCGTCGTCGAGCCCTCATGGACGAGTTCACGGCGTGTCACTGGAATGATAGTGCTTAATGTCTAACTTGGAATAACGTCAACAGCCCAATAAATCCTGTCTTGCTTTGTATAACTGCTCTCTGTTGTTTAAAGAAACGAAGCTATTTCCCCATGCACTCTGCTAACAGTTTGACGAAAAAGTCGCTGCCTTTGCGTTCGCAAAAAGCGATATTGCGCTCTGGGATGGTTTCGGGATCTGTGTAACTGGCGAGAGCGAGCTCCATGCTGGCTTCGCGGATGATGTGCAGGGTTGGGTAGGGCGCGCGGTTGGTGAAGTTGGCTGCCCCGTCCTGTGGTTCGCCATCGAAACAATAGTCTGGGTGGAAGGTGGCGAGTTGGTAAGTGCCTTCGTACTCGTGTTCGATAAGCGTATCGGTTGCCATGTCGATGAGGTCGAGATAAGCATAAAACCCCTCAAAACCACGGGGTAGAATAAACAGTGTGGTTTCTGCTTCGGGGTGGGCGTCGAGGTATTGGCATTCTTCAATCAATGCCTTAAGCACTTGTTTGACTTTAGTCTGTTCCACCACCAGATACCGAATACTGCCGCGTTCGACTTCTTGTCTGGCGAAGGGGCAAATATTGTATTTCATGATCACTTTTTTCACCCAGTCGTCGGTTTGTTGAGTGATCATGTCAATTTCGTTCATGGCGGTCGTTTGCTCGTGCTTAAAAATTAGGGGGCGATCATAGGGATGATAGACGCCACAAGCAAGAGCGCCATGCTGATATTAAAAACCTTCTGTTGGCGCTCATTTTTCAAAATGCGTTTAAGGGCTACGCCAAAGCCGAGCCAGACGATAGCGCAGGGAAAGGCGACGCACAAAAATACCGTTGCGATAGTGATAACCTGCGGGGTCAAATCCTGCTGTACTGACGTGAACGTCGCAATCGCGCCCACGGCCATGATCCAGCCCTTAGGGTTGACCCATTGAAAGGCTGCAGCTTGGATAAAACTAAAGGGTTTAGCAATGGCTTTGCCTTCCATCTTGCTACTGCTGTTGGCAATCAACCAAGACAGATACAAAAGGTAACCTATGCCGACGACTTTAATCACTTGATGGATGATAGGATAGCTTTGGAATAGGGCGCTCAAGCCCAAACCTATCGCGAGGATCATGGTCGGGAAGCCAAGGCTTATTCCCATAAGATGCGGAATACTGCGTTTTACGCCAAAGTTTACCCCTGAGGTCATCAGCATAATATTGTTAGGCCCTGGGGTGATCCCAGATGAAAAGGCAAACAACGCGATAGCGAGTATTAACTCCATAGATAGATCCACACCTTTTATTTTAGTTTTATGGCATTGTGATTATTTGCCGCATTGAGCCTGCGATTTACTCATCGGACGGTACGCAATACTGTGTTGCTATTATTTATAATTGCGACATTTGATTGCAACGCAGGCGAGGCATTCTAGCGATTAAATGTTGCCGCGCCTATACGACATAGCGAGTTTATAAACTAAAAAGAATAACAAAATATGTACATGCCTCGATGGGATTGATGGCGTGAGAATAGGGCTAGCGCAGTTTGATGGTTCTCTGTGTTAGTACGAATATCAAGATATATTGGAATATGCTGATTTAACACTATGATGGATATCAGCTTTCAGTTTTAGTAATAGCAACTATCCTTAGACAGCATTTTATAGATTGAGGTAACAGGGCATGATGAATCCATCATTACATAGTGAGCTAAGTGGAGTGCTAAATCGACAGCTCAGTCGAGTTCCTTGCTGGGTTCCCGACCGAGTGTTAAGTCGGTATTTGAGAGTGTTAATACTGCTTTTTAGCAGCGTTTTAGGTCTTACTGGGTGCGTAACTGTGACGGATAACGCGGCGCAGCCGTTGCGAACCACAATCGTGATGTCTGGCGATCTCAGTGAATTACCGTCAACGGCAATGACATTCACTTGGCATCCTAAATTTCAAAAAATCATCACAGATAAACGCTTAGATCCGCAGCCAGTGTTGCAACACATGCAAGCCGTATTAAAGCAAACTTTGCAGAGTAAGGGATATCGCTGGGTCGAAGATCCACTACTGGCGGATTTTCAGGTTGGCTTTGGCGTCGCTATGGGAACTGAAATGAGTGATGAACAAATTTTGGCAGTGACAGGGTTAGTCGCTGGGCTGTCAACCGACGGTGTGAATACCCAAAAGTATGACAAAGGTACCGTGGTGATAGCGCTCTTTAAACCCACTAAAATACAGGGCGTTGATGAGCCAATTTGGCGAGTGCTTGCCCAAGGTTTTGGCAACATTAAAAAGATGGATGAGCTAACCGAAAATTTCGACAGTCTCATTGCCAGTATGTTAGCCAATATGCCGTCGGTTAATGTGGCTCCTTAGTCAGCGTTTGAGCTTTAGTTCAGTTCTAAGTGAATTGAGTCAGCATTTGGGTAGGAGCATTCGTCAGATAAACGGGATTAGTGCTTAATTGAGGTGTCTTGGTCCCATGTTTGTGGTGCTAGCTCCCATTTTTGAACTGTGGGACATGGTACTTTAGTGACAGCCATCTCAATAAAGGGCGCGACAGTGAAAACTGCCGCGCTTTTTCATTTTAATGGAGGGAAGTTCCATTTTGATTTCAGACTGTTTCAGTCGTGCTCGACTGTGATCTCGTAGGATGAAAACTTACGAATGTTAATCACGCCCGTATCAAACATTAAATACTGCCCCTTTATCCCCTGCAAAATTCCGCTGACGACCACATCTTTATCGAAATTGTGCGAAGTGATCTTTTTCGGAAAGGTGTCAATTGGATAATGAATTGGCTGAATCGTTTCGTGCAAACGCTCGATACTGTAATCGCCTTTTTGCATGCCGATTTCGTGTAACTTAGCCTCAATTTGTGGGATCAGTTCCGCAGCCTTAGCATTTAAATCAATATCGTCGGCATGGCCTTTTAACATGGCTTGCCAATGGGTTTTATCATTAACCAGTTTTGCCAATTCTACTTCGACTAAGCCTGAGAGCTGCCTTGTTGAGACTTTAAAAATCGGTAAACCTTGGGTAGCACCTTGGTCAATCCAACGGGTGGGCAGTTGAGTGTGGCGGGTAATGCCGACTTTAACGCCCGAGGTATTTGACAAGTAGACATAATGCGGCACAAAACAGTGGCTCTGGGCCCACTCTGGTTCGCGGCAAGTGCCTTGGTCGTAATGACAAGTTTCCGGCTTCATGATGCACATATCGCAACTCGCCAACTTTTGCATACAGACAAAACAATGGCCCTGCGAGTAACTCTTCTTGCTCTTTTTACCGCAGTTGCAGCAGAAGATATTACCCGTGTGGGTCAAGGTTAATTGCTTACCTATCAATGGATTGAGAGGGAGTAACTCATCACCGACAACGAGTTGATATTGCACTTGTTGCGCGTCATCTAACTGCACGCGCATCTTTTTTAGCGTTCCTAACATGGTCATCCTAATGTGTTGCGTTCTGGTGCAGCTTAGTCGCTCATCATGCGTTCTAGTGCACGCTTTCGTTATATCGTCATTGCGTGGCCGTCAGTATACAAGATTATCCAAGTCAGTTTAGATAGGATTTTTCGATAAGTAAGTCGATAAGTGAGTCGATTGACTGAGTGCACCTAAACCTTTTTTGTTTTACTTAACCATTTGTACACTAAGGCAATAATACCGAAAGTAAGCAAGGCTACTGGTAAGTAAATGATTATGCTCATAAATTGTGTTTGGTATTTTGTTGCTAATTGGGTATGGCTAATGAGATACCCAAAACCAACAACGGAAAAAATCCACACCATTGAGCTGATGAAGTTAATGAGTAAAAAACGACGGGAAGAAATACCCGTTGCACCTAAAATATAGGGGTAAACGGTACGAACAAAAGGAATATAACGTGCGAGTAGCAGGGTTATCACTCCATAGTTATCAATAAGGTGGGTCGCTTTTTCCTGATGTTTGATATCAATATTCGACAGCAGTTTTTGGTAAATTTGGGTATGCCCTAAAAATCGACCCTGTAAATAACCTATAGCTGTACCTGTAAAGGTTGCTAGAACCAATAACGGCATAATACCGATATGAAGAATATCTTGATAAATCAGCACTCCAGTGAGAAAGAGTAGGCTATCTCCGGGTAAAAACGCGGTGGGAATAAAGCCATTTTCTAACACTAAAAAGCCACAAATTAATGCGCTGACCATGAGGGCGATTTTAGGATTGGCTAAAACCGCCAGATCATTGTGTATCATGGCTTGGGCCAGTTCGTATAACTGCTCCATACGTACTACTCCCTAAAATAATTGATAAAACATAAAGATGGAAAAGCTCGAAAGCGGCAATTTTGAACCGGAGCTATGGTGTTTCGTGGGTTATTCTACCAAGGGAGCATGAATCGAAAGGCAGTTACAACATTAAATTTTGTTGGTGTTAGTGTGTTTATGGTTCAGTAATCGGGTTTTGTGGGCTTTTTATAGTAAAAATATTAAGCATTATTATAGGGTTAATAAATTTTAAATGATGACATCAACTTACAAACCCACTTGCCTGATTCCTATGCGCATTCTAACGATTCCAACTATCCAGTATTGATTGCACTGGCTTAACTTAATTTGAACACCTTGCCGCGAATGTCGGTTTTTAAGCATTGTTTTTAAGCGCACTTTAAGTGCTGTTTGAAAGTACTATTGCGAGAGCGCTCTCTAAATGTATTGGTGTGCTAAGTGTTAGCTTGCCGTAAAAGCTAATGGCATTAACGGCTTAATCTATCGAGCACGAGATCATCCCCAAGAGCATAGAGGGATTCTACCAGTTGATCTTCTTGGGCTAGATCTGTGAGTCCAAGGCCGATGGTCGCCCGAAACAAAGCTATACCTGTGTGGCCTGCGGTTTCATATTGACTACTAAACTGCTCGATATTGATGCCAATTGCATTGATTTTATTAGATATATCGAGCACAAGTCCGGGTCTGTCATAGGCCACTAGGTTGTAACTTAAGCGTTTGATAGGCTTAAGGGCGACCGAGGTTTTGGAGTAGGTGAGGGACAGGCTATCGATGCATTCTAGGGCCTCAATAAGCTCGTCCATGCGCAGTGACGGCACTTCGAGTAACAATATCGCGGCAAAGACACCGTCAATATGGCGTAATTCTGAGTCGAGCCAGTTGCCGCCATGACGACTCACAGCATGGGCGATTTGTTCTACTAATCCTTTTCTATCAGGTGCTTGTAGTGTGATTAAGTATCGTAGCATAGTGACTGACTCCTATTTTTTGTAAAAGGCACCTGTTTTAAAACGGGGTGTAACACAACTGTCATCTTTGCGTCATATAATCCAACGCACTTAGAATAAAGGATGTTGTTATTGCTCAGTTTACGTTCAAACAGTGTAAGCATAGCACTCGGCAAATCCTAGCGAAAAAACTCGCTAGCTATTAATAATAGAGGTTCTTAATGGAAAGTCAGGTCACTCAACCTGGTTCTGCATCGCACAGTATGCTTAAAGGCGGACGCTCGAATCGCAGGGCATTTAAGGATAAAGCGGCGCAAATCAGCGTCACTATCGGCGGCACTATGGTATTTGTCGCCTTATTGTTGATCTTCTTTTATCTGTTGTATGTGATTAAACCCATTTTCGACAGTGCTGATGTCACACCCGTTAAGAGTGTGAGCTATCAACACGCGGATGTGCCGACCTTAATGGTGGGTGCTGAAGAGCAAAATGAGGTGATGTACCGTGTGAGCGTTCATGGTCAAGTGGACTTCTATACTGTTGCCGACGGTAGCTTACTTTCTAGCTTTACCCCGACGTTACCAGCGGGTGTTACCGTCACCAGCGCCGCCGTTGCTGTACCGAGCGAACAACGTTTTGCGCTGGGATTAAGTAATGGTCAGGTCATAGTGGCGGGCCTAGAGTTTGGTTTAACGTACCCCAATAACAAACGTTTAATCACACCTAAACTGCGTTATCCCGCAGGTGAAACCCCCATAACAGTCGATGAGACAGGCAGCGCGATTCATAAGCTGACCTTTACTTATAGCTCAGACAAAATGAGTTTTGCTTATCAAGATGAGAGTGGTGTTTGGCGCCTCACTCGTCTCGAAGGGCAAGAGAACATGATGACTGAAGAAGTGGAGTGGGTTTCTACGACGTCACAAATTCAAGATGCGCCGAAGAAAGTCTCCCATGAGCTGATGACGCCCGATCAACGTCAATTGATGTTGCAAACTGGCAATAAAATTTTCGTGTACGACATCCGTGATACTGACAGCTTAGATCTGCTGCAGGTGATTGATGTTGAACGTGCTAAGGCACAAGTCAATAACGTGGCTTTGCTGGCGGGAGCGAGTTCATTACTGGTCAGTTATGACACAGGTATTGTGGTGCAGTACTTCCAAGTTAATGGTGAAAAAGGGCGTTTATATCAAGAGATTCGTCAGTTTGATGACTTACCGCCCATCAGCTCGATTACCTCTGAGTTTTATCGTAAGAGTTTTGCGACTGTGAGCCCTGAGGGTGAGCTAACACTACTCTATACCACGAGCCATCGTGAACTGTTTGATGCAAAGTTTGACCTTAAAAACCCCGGTAAAATGGGCTTTACCCCACGCTCAAACGGCATAGTCGTTGAGGCGGACAAAAAGCTGCATATCTTCAGTGTGGAAAACTCCCACCCAGAAGTGTCATGGAGCGCTATGTGGGACAAGGTGTGGTATGAAGGTTATCCAGAGCCTAAATATGTATGGCAATCGACCTCAGGCTCTGACGATTTCGAAGCTAAGCTGAGCTTAATGCCATTGGCCTACGGCACAATGAAAGCGGCATTTTATGCCATGTTATTTGCCGTGCCTTTATCCGTTGCTGGTGCGATTTACACGGCTTACTTTATGTCGCCTAAGGTGCGCGGTTTCGTGAAACCGACCATTGAAATCATGGAAGCATTACCAACGGTGATTTTAGGCTTCTTGGCGGGTCTGTGGTTAGCGCCACTGATTGAAGAGCATCTCCCCGGCATTTTAATTCTACTGATCTTATTGCCGACCTCGATACTCACGTCTGCCTATGGCTGGAGCAGGTTGCCGGGTAAGTGGAAACAACGTTTACCCGAAGTGTACCAAGAGCTGATGTTAATCCCTGTGGTCTGTTTCGTGGGGTGGTTCTCTTTTGCGGTCAGCCCAATCATCGAAGTGGCGCTGTTTGATGGTAATACCCGTCAATTCATCACTAACGAACTGGGGATCACCTTCGACCAACGTAACGCGCTGGTGGTCGGTATTGCCATGGGCTTTGCGGTGATCCCAACGATTTTCTCCATCGCTGAAGATGCCATTTTCTCTGTACCACGTCATTTATCTAACGGCAGCTTAGCCTTAGGTGCGACGCCTTGGCAGACATTGACACGCGTGGTGTTGTTAACCGCAAGTCCGGGTATTTTCTCGGCCATTATGATGGGCCTTGGCCGCGCCGTTGGCGAGACCATGATCGTACTGATGGCCACAGGTAACACCGCCATCATGGAATGGAGTGTGTTCGAAGGGATGCGAACCTTGGCGGCAAACATTGCGGTTGAAATGCCTGAATCGGCTATCGGTAGCTCGCATTATCGTGTGCTCTTCCTTGCTGCGTTCGTACTATTCATCTTTACATTCTTCTTTAACACCATTGCAGAAGTGGTGAGACAGCGTCTACGTGAACGCTATAGCTCGCTGTAACGGGGATAAGACAATGACATTAAATACTATTTCGCCAGTGACCTTGAGAGGTTTGTGCAATGGGTAAGTGGGTAAAATCAGGCTCGCCATGGATATGGATGACGGGTGGTGCCGTGAGCATCAGTTTGATTGCCGTCTTAGGCTTATTATTGTTAATCGCATGGCGCGGCTTAAGTTACTTTTGGCCTGCAACCGTTTACCAGTGGGAGCTTGAAGATAACACGGGTGTACGTTCGACCTTAATTGGTGAGGTTTACGATAGGGAAGAAGTACCGACTGAGCGTTTGATTGCTGCTGGCCATGTGTTTAAGCAACATCCGGGCGAGTTTGTGACCCGTTACTTAGTGAAAACCGGTAACCGTGAATTTGTGGGTTTGGATTTCCGTTGGATACTAGGTACGGACATTGTTAGTCGTTCTGTGCCAAGCGAGGTCGCACTGATCGAGCGGGCTAAAAACGGTAACTTCTACGGTTATCCGATAGCCGTGATTGAAAATGGCAAGCGTCTTGATTTAGTGAATGATGCGATTGAATCTTCCTTAATGGAGCATATCGAACGCGCAGTTGCCTTATCGGACAAAGCGGTTGATTTGCAGAAGCAAGATATTGGCTCGATTAACTACGCCATTGAAAAATTGCGTTTGCAGGAGCGTCGTTTCGAGCTGGATGGGGAACTGACCGACAGTATTAAAGCTGAGTTGGTCGCCAAGAGAGCTCAACTGCAAGAAGATTACTTAGTGCTTGAAAAAGCGTTATTTGCCCTGCGTGATGATGCGGCGCGTGACTCGGTTATTGTCCGAGATATGCGCGGCGAAGAAGTTGAACTGAAGCTCGATACCGTTCTCGATGTGACCTATGTGAATCACTTAGGACTCATAGGAAAAATTGGTAAGTGGTTTGTCGGTATTGGACGCTTTATGAGTGACGATCCGCGTGAAGCCAACACTGAGGGCGGCGTGTTCCCCGCGATTTTCGGCACTGTGTTTATGGTGATGTTGATGGCGGTTATCGTGACGCCATTTGGCGTGGTCGCGGCGGTTTATCTACATGAATATGCTAAGAAAGGCCCGATTACTAAGATGATCCGTATTGCGGTAATCAACTTAGCGGGTGTGCCCTCGATTGTTTATGGTGTATTCGGTTTAGGTTTCTTCGTGTACATGATGGGCGGTTCCATCGACCAGTTGTTTTACGCTGAAGCTTTGCCTGCTCCTACCTTTGGTTCGCCAGGGGTGATTTGGTCGGCATTAACCCTCGCGATTTTGACGCTGCCAGTGGTTATTGTGTCGACTGAAGAAGGGTTAAGTCGTATTCCAAGCGCGGTGCGTCAAGGTAGTTTGGCACTGGGCGCGACTAAGGCTGAAACCCTGTGGCGGATTGTGATCCCGATGGCGAGTCCAGCGATCATGACGGGTTTGATTTTAGCGGTCGCTCGTGCTGCTGGTGAAGTGGCACCGCTGATGTTGGTGGGTGTCGTTAAATTAGCGCCAACATTACCACTGGACTTTAACTTCCCGTTTGTGCATTTAGAACGTAAGTTCATGCACTTAGGGTTCCATATATATGATGTGGGCTTCCAGAGTCCTAACGTTGAAGCGGCACGTCCTCTGGTGTATGCGACCTCTTTCTTGCTGGTGTCTGTGATTGTGGCACTCAACTTGACGGCCATTAGCGTGCGTAACCACTTACGTGAAAAATATCGTTCGCTTGAGCACTAATCAGCGATTATCCTGAAAGTATTAGGACTAAATATGATTTCTATAGATTCGACAGCAATGAAAACCAATAACTTTGATTTAGCTAACTTAAGCCAGAACGACACCGCGCTGGAGATCCGTAACTTAGATTTGCGCTATGGTGATAAGCAAGCGCTGTTTAATGTATCGATGAAGATCCCCAAGAAGCAAGTCACTGCCTTTATCGGCCCCAGTGGTTGTGGTAAATCGACACTATTGCGCTGTATTAACCGCATGAATGACTTAGTTGATAATTGTCATATTGGCGGCGAGATATTGCTGCACGGCCAGAATATCTACGACAAAAAGATTGACGTCGCGGCCCTGCGCCGTAATGTCGGTATGGTGTTCCAACGCCCAAATCCTTTCCCTAAGTCGATTTACGAAAACGTTGTTTATGGCTTGAGATTGCAAGGGCTGAATAACCGTCGTGAACTCGACGAAGCGGCTGAGCGTTCATTGCGCGGCGCGGCGATTTGGGACGAAGTTAAAGACAGATTACACGATAACGCCTTTGGTTTGTCTGGCGGTCAACAGCAACGTCTGGTGATTGCCCGTGCGATAGCGATTGAGCCAGAAGTGCTATTACTCGACGAACCAACATCGGCACTCGATCCGATTTCGACGCTGACGATTGAAGAGTTAATCACTGAGCTTAAGACGAAATACACTGTGGTTATCGTGACTCACAACATGCAACAGGCGGCGCGGGTATCGGATCAAACAGCCTTTATGTATATGGGTGAATTAGTTGAATATGCTGATACTAATACGATTTTCACCACGCCGAAAAAACGTAAGACTGAAGATTACATCACAGGACGTTACGGTTAATCGCTTGAGTATCGGATAAGGCCACCACGGCTTGGTATGGGTCAACAGTTAAGTAACAGGTTGGAACGCAATGGAAAACATGAATTTAAGTAAGCACATTTCGGGTCAGTTCACCGCTGAGCTGGATGATATCCGTAATCGAGTGCTCGCCATGGGTGGCTTGGTTGAACGTCAGCTAGAGCAAGCGATTGATGCCTTAAGTGCCCTTGATGCCGAGTTAGCTCAGCGGGTGATTGCAGGCGATCATAAGGTCAATGCGATGGAAGTTTCCATTGATGAAGAATGCACACGTATTATTGCTAAGCGTCAACCTGCGGCCAGTGATTTACGCTTGATTATCGCTATTTCAAAAACCATCGCAGATCTTGAGCGTATTGGTGATGCCTGTGTGCGGATTGCAAAAGCGGCATTAGATAAACGTTTGAATAATCAGCAGCCTTTGTTAGTTAGCATTGAAAATATGGGGCGTCATGCGACTCGGATGTTGCATGCGACTTTAGATGCCTTGGCCCGTATGGATGCAGATACCGCGTTAGAGCTGCATAAAGAAGATGCTAAGCTTGACCGTGAATATGAAGGCATCATTCGCCAGTTAATGACCTATATGATGGAAGATCCGCGTTCAATCCCAGACATACTCGACGTATTATGGGCAGCACGCGCAGTTGAGCGTGTCGGTGACCGCTGTAAAAATATTTGTGAATACATCATCTACTACGTGAAAGGCAAAGACGTTCGCCATACTTCCTACGAAGATATGGAAAAAGACATGAAAGGCTAACACAAGTATTAATCTGCTGTCTTAATGCCATTCGCTGAATACAACGCTCCGCAGTCTCTGTGGAGCGTTTTGCTTTTAGGATGCTGAGCTAGGATCGTTGATTAGGATAGTGAGCTAGGATCGTGAAATAGAGAGGCGAGCTAGGCTTTTGGGCTATGGATTGTGAAATTGGATAGCTAAATTAAATAGTTAAATTAGATTATGAACTGGCATTCTGGAACGGTACTGCGAATAAAGAAGGTCATTTTTGTATTTACAATAAATTAACCTTTGTTTAATCTGATGCTTGCAATAAGTTTTAGCTGTTGGAAAAGGGCGGTAGACCTAGATAGTGAAAGTAGTCGAAGCCTAAGTGCTAGCGTTTTTGTGTTTAGCTGTGGATTGATATCACAGCATGTTAACCTCAGAATTTAACCGCCACTCCTATTTGTTACCGCTAAGGTTTGGGGTTAGCAGCGCAACGGAATGGGCGCTGTGTCGGCGATAACATGGATAAGTTGATGAGCCCATTATTGCATTCTTTAAAGCAAGGTTTCGAAGCCCTTAAAAGTATTCGAAATCATATTTCTGAAGCGAATTTACCCGCTGATTTCCCCCGCGCTGAATTACCGCCACTGTACGAGGAAGCTAAAGCCGAGCTATTGCAGCTATTAGCGCCGCTAGAAGCCTATCGTATTGAAAAGCTTGAAACTAAACTCTCCCGTAAAAAATGGGCGAAGCGTCTAGGGTGGCTAGTGTGCCTGCCCGCACTGGCTTTTGATTTAATCTCGTTAGCCTCTAACCATGACCCAACCATTTTGAGCCTGATCGTCCTCGCCGGCATTTTGATGTGGGTTCATCTGCCTGAAATGCAATATAAGCGCCATTACAAATATAAAATCTTGCCTGTTTTACTCAAAAAACTAGGGGATTACCGTTATAGCCCCGACTCCTGTGTCAACCTTGATTCAGTGGCCGATTTCGAACTTATGCCCCGTTTTAGCAAGCAACAATCAGAGGATCATATTCGCGGCAAGGTAGAGGATATCAGCTTCGAATTTTGCGAATTAACCTTAAAATCCCGCGGCAGCAAGTCAGACAAGATCCAATTTAAAGGTGGGGTAGTGATCATGACGATGCCCTTTAGCTTTGAATCCCATACCATCGTCAGTCAAGACTATGGCTCCCTTGGTAACACCATGGCAGGCATAAAGAAACCCAGAGTGAAACTCGAAAGCGTGACCTTTGAAGCGATGTTTGAAGTGTATTCCCACGACCAGCATTACGCGCGATATCTATTGTCTCCCGCCGTAATGGAGCGCCTCGTCGAACTGGAACAGTTATTCCGTAAAACGGCGCGCGGGTCGGGGCTAAGTATCGAATTTAAAGCCAATAAAGTGCTGATCATGGCGAGCTATTTTGGCAATTTATTTGATACCGTCGATATCAATTTACCCACCCATGATATGTCGAAAATTCCGCTGTTACAGCAGGAGTTAGTCTTGATTACTGGCATCATCAAACAGTTAAAACTGGATTATCTAGCCGCGTAAAATCTGGCGACACAGCAGACACTTGAGAGGATTAATACATTAGCGGGTTAACTAGAGCTGTTCTTTTCTCTGTATTTTGAACTGTACTTTGAGCAGGTTTTTATTCGTCGAGAGAAGAGGTTGCTCAGATCTTGAAGGCTTAGCGTTTGTTGGTATCCACTCATAAAGGCTTGCCATGGCATTTACTCACCGACGCGCAGCAAGTCCTATATGGACACCTCGAATAGATCAACCACTTTTTGAGTAACAGAAAGTAATACTGCGTACGTATATCCGACCTGTTTGTGAGAATCTTTGTTCTCTGGCCTTAATGAGAACCGCGCCTTTGCTGCTTATCGTCCTTTCGGAGTCATATGCTCCTTGTACTCTCTCAGCATCTGCAAAGGCCGGTATTACCTGTTACTTCATTATCTGTAGTCGTGTTTTTGGGGTGAGTTTAATACTCGATTTTTACATATTAACAAGGCCGATATTCGCTGCGATGAAACAGCATAGCCCAGATGATCCGCGCCAATTTGTTTGCAATTGCTACTGCCGCTTTCTGTTTACCTCGCCGCTCAATCACCTTTAAGGCCCATACGGAGATCCTGTCATTACTCTTACTTGCATAGCGAATAATCGACCAAGCTCCCTGGATCAGTTGCCGCCGCAGATAGCTGTTACCTCGTTTGGTTATGCCGCCCAATTTTTGTTTTCCCCCACTGGAAAACTCTTTAGGAACCAGTCCTAAATTTGCAGAAAAATGCCGAGCACCATGATAGCCAGAGCCATCTCCGGCAAATGACACCGCGGCAGTGGCAATGATTTCTGCAACGCCTCTTATACCCATCAGTCGCTTGGCACTGAAGGATCCCCTCATAAATCAGCCATAGCATAGCCATATTTGAGCAACTGATTGGCGAATAATACCCAGGCCGCCAGCAATTCTTTCTCCGTGATTTGATAATCAGGCCGCCTGAGTACCTCCAATCCCAAGCGAATCGTTGAGAGTACCGTTCGATGCCCAATGGTATTGGCCTGAAAATGCTTATCCCAGCCCTGTTGCTGTGCGTGTAAACCAACTAGCCACAACAGGCATTGAACCATCA